>CAMAYN010000082.1 GCA_945862285.1 Akkermansia muciniphila
TTTCATTCGCTCTCTGGCCGAAACTACATTGCATATCAATCAAGGAGCCGTTACCCGCTACGCTGGTGGCTACGAATATTTCCTCGAAAAATCTGGTCTGAACGATGATCGCGGTGCCGTAACAGCGTAAGGAAAATAGGGGACAAGGGGATTTGAAAACCCTAAACTTGATCATTAAAGAAGGGACGAAAAAACCCTTCTTTTTTGTTTTCCAACACCCTTAAACATGAATCGGCCTTCCCGAAGGAAGGCCGACCATGAAAACAATGAAAAACAATAACCTAAGAACCCAAACGAATGGCGGAGCGGACGGGACTTGAACCCGCGGCCTCCAACGTGACAGGCTGGCGCTCTAACCAACTGAGCTACCGCTCCCCGTTCACTCGGGTGGCGAGGAAGTTAGTCAGAACCGAAAATTTTGCAATACAAAAATGATGAAAATACGAAATAATTTTTTGGTAACTCATTTTTGATCAACAAGCCGATCATTCAGCAGCCGCGATGCACCTTGTTTTGTTGAATTTTCAAGCGTATTCCTAAGCCGATGCATGCCACGAGCAATCCGCCAGCCAAACTCCACCAAATTCCCTGAGCACCAAAATTTTCTTCTTTTCCCATGATATACGCGAGAGGAATGCCACAAACCCAATAGGCAAAGAAACCAAGAAGGGCGGAAATTTTCGTATCGTGCATGCCACGCAACATGGAGGCCGAGGCAACTTGTAAGCCATCGACGATTTGAAAAACTCCCACAATTCCGAATAAACTGGCCGTCAATTTCACCACTTCTTGATTTTTGGTAAAACAATAAGCGATGTTGTTCCCCAAGGTATAAAAGACGATCGCATTCAGCAGCCCAAGCGTCACCGCCAGCGCCCATCCGCAGTAGATGACTTTCCGCATCGCGGTAAAATCACGCGCGCCAAAACACTCGCCCACACGCACCGTAAGCGCCATGGATAAGCCCAGCGGCACCATGAATGCTACTCCGGCACAGGTAATGGCCACCTGATGTGCTGCCAGCGGCACCTCACCCAGCCAACCCATCATGATCCCCGCAGAGGAAAAGGCCACAACTTCACAAAGCATTTGCAAGCTGGCAGGAATGCCGATTTTCCCGTGATGTCTGAGATCTGTTCTGCGAATGACCATCAGCCATCGACGCGGCACCCAGTCTTTTAGCGCAGCATCATTTGCCAACCACAGCAGCAGCACAACGACAATGGCGATGCGACTAATCAATGTCGCCCATGCCGCTCCCATCATTCCGAGCGGCGGCAGGACCCAAAATCCATGAATCAATAAAGCGTTCAGCAAAACATTCAGCACCACCCCTCCCAGAAAAATCCAAAACGGCGGCCATGGACGATTCATGGCATCGGCATGATTTTTCAAGGCAAGTGAAGCAAGGCAAGGTATGCCCGAGGCCATAATCACTAAAAAGTACGGACTAGTCAGTTTGTTTATGTTATCTGCTTGTCCAAAGTGCGGTAGCATGTGGGGAAGGAGAAGAAAGCTAAGCAAAAAAAGCACTGTGCCTAGTACAAGAGAAGCAATAAAGCCGTAGCGGCAACTCTGCCGTGCCGCTTGCGGATCGCGCGCGCCCAGAGCATTGGAGCTATGAACGGAAACGCTGGTCAAGAAGCCAATGCCGAAGACCAGCGGCACCCAGAAGAGCGAATTCACAAAGGTCAATGCCGCCAATTCCGTGACTCCGAGCGCACCGACCATAATGGTATCTGCCACCGCAAGCAACATCTGGCTCAACTGCCCAATCATCAGTGGCAGAGCTAAGCGCATGATCGTTTTTATTTCTTTGGCGAATTCCATCGGGCGATTGTCATGCGCCGCAAAACCATCATTGTCAAACACTCACGCGCAAATGATTTGCCACAGAGAAGAAAACCTCTATGCTGCGCGCCCAACCACACATCGAATGAGCGAAGCCAAGAATATTGCCATTGTAGGAGCCACCGGAGCTGTCGGAGAAGAAATGCGCCTGTGCCTTGAGGAAAGAAATTTTCCCGTGAAGAAATTGACATTGCTCGCCTCGGCGCGCTCCGTAGGAAAAACATTTTCTTTCCGTGGCCAAGAAATTGCCGTGGAAGAACTCACCCATGAAAGTTTTTCGGGCATCGACATCGCACTTTTCAGTGCAGGTGGATCGATTTCCAAAGAATTTGGCCCATCGGCAGCGGCGGCAGGCTGCATCGTCATCGATAACTCCTCCGCCTTTCGCATGGATGATGGTGTGCCACTCGTGGTCCCAGAAATCAATCCAGAAGCCGCGAAAAATCATCCAAAAAACATCATCGCCAATCCGAACTGCACAACGATCATATCGCTCATGGCACTCGGCCCCCTCCATAGAGCCTTTGGTTTAAAGTCGATCATCGCATCCTCCTACCAAGCCGTTTCCGGCAGCGGTGCGCAGGGCATCGCGGAATTGGAACAACAAGTGCACGCCATCGCCACGGGGCAAGCACTGGTGCAGAAAGTTTACTCGCGGCAAATTGCCTTTAACGTCATTCCCCAAGTTGATTCCTTTACCGAAAACGGCTATACCAAAGAAGAGTTGAAAATGCTCCACGAAGGCAGAAAAATCCTTGGCCATCCCGACCTCAAGGTCTCTTGCACATGCGTCCGCGTGCCAGTTTATCGTTCCCATTCTGTTTCCCTAACGGCTGTTTTTGAAAAACCCATCACCCCTGATGCCGCCCGCGCGGTTTATGCAGGACTAACAGGTGTGAAGCTTTGCGACGACCCCGCGAACGGCATTTTTCCCGTGCCATTAGATACCACGGGTAAGGATGATTGCCTCGTTGGGCGGATCCGCCAAAACATCGTGCTCGACAACGCACTTGACCTCTGGGTCGTAGGTGACCAAGTTCGCAAGGGTGCCGCGCTGAATGCCGTGCAAATCGCTGAAATCCTCTAAACTCATCACCATTACTGCCGCAATGTCTGCCCAAGTATCAGAATTTGCCCAATACCTGAAGCAATCTGCCGCCGAGGTGGACAAAGCACTGGATCGATTCTTGCCGAAAGAAAAAACCTCACCGACGACGATTCATAAGGCCATGCGCTACTCGATCTTCGCGGGTGGCAAGCGTCTACGTCCCATCCTTGCGCTCGCAGCAGCAGAAGCTTGCGGCGGCGACCACCAAAAAGCCATGCCCGCCGCCTGTGCCGTGGAAGTCATGCACACCTACTCGCTCGTCCACGATGACCTCCCTTGCATGGACGACGATGACCTGCGCCGCGGACGTCCAACTTGCCATAAAGTCTTCGGTGATGGCATGGCCGTTCTCTGTGGCGATGCACTACTCACCGAAAGTTTCCTCATTCTCGCCGAAACCACGCCAACTTCTCGCTACAAATCACAATGCTTCACTCGCGAGTTAGCTATGACTGGCGGCAGCAGGCATCTCATCGGCGGGCAGGTGCTCGACCTCGAAGGTGAAGGAAAAGCCTTGTCCAAAGCTGATTTACTCAAAATTCACAAAGCCAAAACCGCTGCCCTGCTCACCACATCCCTGCGACTCGGCGCCATGGCCGTCAATGCCACTCCCGCCAAACTTGAGGCGCTCACCACCTTTGGCCAATGCCTAGGTCTGGCCTTTCAAATCATTGATGACATCCTTGATGTGACGCAACCCACGGAAATTCTTGGAAAAACCGCCGGTAAGGATGCCAAGGTGGACAAAGCCACCTACCCTGCCGTTGTCGGCTTAGACGCATCGCGAAAAGAAGCCGCAAACCTCACCAAAAAAGCACTCGCCGCCCTTGAGCCATTCGGAAAAAAAGCTCATCGACTCCGCGAAATCGCCTCCTTTCTGTTAGTGCGGGAATACTAACTTGTGGAAAATTTGGGGCAATTTACGCCGACAAATCAATCTTGGTTCTTGCCAGCCTGCGATTTTTCACCAATCATTGCCGCCCACGCTATGAAGCCGCACGAACTTTACAAAAACATAGAACCCGCACTTTTCGCCCAAATGCTCGATTGGTTTCGCGCCAATGACAAAAATGTTTACAAACACACCGTCGCAACCTTGGCCAATGCGCGCAAGTTGCGTCCCGCCTTTTTGGCAAAAAAATCCCTTGCCGATCAATACAAATGGCTGTTGCAAACCCTGCAACTCCGCGCTTCAGATACTCTCGGCGAACACCTTCTCCAAGCATGGTTCATGTCCGGTCATCAGCCGATTTTGATTTCCTTCTGTGAATCTCTCGGCATCCCGCATGACGGCAAAGGCTCCATTACCGGAGACCTCCCCGAGACACTCGAAGATGCCGCCATGGATGCCGGCATCGAAAAACTCCTCCAAGACAATTCTCCCAACCTCATCGCCCTCTACCTCCACGTCTTTAATATGCAGCAAGAAGGTGGCTGGCCCAATCTCTCCGATCGCCTCGCGAATCACCCCGCCTTAGTCTTCGCTCCCATCGTCGCCTAAAGCGCCCTCGATTACCCACTAGAACGAACTCCTGCTCTCAGACATGAACCGCACCATCTCACTCATTTCCTCCCTGAGCCTAGTCAGCACCATGATGCTCCAGGCTCAGAACAACATTCCGAGTCACCAACACTTCAAAGTGGAAACACTCGTCACAGGTCTCGTGGATGCCATGGAAATGACCGTTCTGCCATCAAATGACATTTTGATTGCCGAGCGCACTGGTGCTCTCAAATTATTTTCTCCAGCCAAAAACGAGACGACGTTGATTCACAAATTTGATGTCGCCGTCAAGACCCGCAACAATTCCCGCGAAACAGGCCTGCTCGGCATCACCGCCGACCCCAATTTTGCAAAAAATGGCTGGCTCTACGCCTACTACTCCCCCAAGGAACCTGAAGAACATCGCCTTTCCCGCTTCACCATCAAGGGAGGCAAGCTCGGCGAGGAAAAAATCCTCCTCAATGTGCCGCAAAGTCGCGCCGATGGCGTTTGCCACGAAGGTGGTTCCCTCGCTTTTGACGGGAAAGGAAATCTCTTCCTCTCCCTCGGTGATAACACCAACCCCTTTGCTTCCGATGGCTCCGCCCCCATCAACGAAAAAGAGGGCGTCGAACACCAAAACGCTCAACGTTCCGCCGCAAACACCAACGACCTGCGCGGAAAAATCCTCCGCATCAAGCCCACGCCGGATGGCAAATACACCATCCCTGCAGGCAATTTATTTCCGAAAGGCACCAAAGATACCCGTCCAGAAATCTTCGTCATGGGCAATCGCAACCCATGGCGCATCGGCGTAGATCAGCGCACCGGCTTTGTCTATTGGGGTGAAGTCGGCCCAGATGCCAGCAAGGACAGCGATCGCGGCCCAAAAGGTTACGATGAAATCAACCAAGCGAAAACGGCGGGCAACTTCGGCTGGCCGTATTTCATCGCCAACAATCTCCCCTACTCTGCCTACGACTTCGCCACGAAAAAAATCGGTGAGAAATGTAACGTCGCCGCCCCCGAAAACCTCTCCCGCCTCAATACCGGGTTGAAAAAACTCCCCGTCCCCCGCGAGCCACTTTGGTTCGGCCCGCGTTCCTGCCATTGCGCCGCCACTGTTTATTACTTCGATGATTATGCCGCATCGGCTACCAAGCTCCCCAAGGAACTCGACCAATGCCTCATCACCTACGACTGGAACAATGGCCGCATGCAACTCACCAAGCTCGACAAATCGAGCAACATGGAATGGAAAAAAGACTGGCTCCATGAGAAAAAATTCGTCCATCCCTCCGATGTAGAAATCGGCAAAGACGGCAGCATGTACGTCCTCGAATACGGCTCCGCTTGGTACGACGGCAAAGACGGCAAGCTCAAAAAAGTCACCTACAGCACCACCCCCATCGTGGAACAACAGCAAAAAGCCCCCGATCCACGCCTCGCAGGTCTAAAGGAAAAACACCCTGGCACACGATTGCTTGCTGAATCCAACTGCATCTCCTGCCACCAAACCCAAGTTGCCTCTGTAGGACCGCGCTACGTCGATGTCGCGGATCGTTACCGCAACAACAAAGACGCAGAAAAAGAGCTGATCCAAAAAGTCATCAAAGGCGGCGGCGGCGTATGGGGACAAATCCCCATGCCCCCCAACCCGCAGTACAATGAAGAGCAAGTCAGCCAAATGATCGACGCCATCCTCGCTCTCGAACCGATCGAGCACAAAGAGTAGTCAAACTCCCCTTTGGGAAGCTGGGACATGTCGCCCCGATCCAATGCGGTGAGAAGAAAGATAAACCACAAAGGACGCAAAGGCACGCAAAGGGCTTTTGCTGATTTGGAGTGCTGAGACATGTCTCAGCTTTCCCCTAGGCGACATGTCGCCCCATCCAAAGCGTCGTCATGCCGACGCACTCCAAGACGCCACATTCGCACAGATGTTTTTTCTTTACGCGCCAACTCTTTCCCCTAACGTAGCGTGCATACATGTCTGAAAAAACGATCCATGACATTCTCGCGCAATTCCGTGAGGAAGCTCTGAACAACCGCCACCTCGGCGATTGCTTTGAACGTTTGATCGCCCGCTACCTCCAGCTCGATCCTCTCTTCGCTGATCGTTTTTCTAACGTCTGGATGTGGAACGAATGGCCTATGAAGGGAAATACCGGCGACATCGGCATCGATCTCGTCGGCGAGGAACGCGCCACTGGCGAGTTCTGCGCCATCCAGTGCAAGTTCTATCTCTCCGAAAACACCATTTCTCAAGGCGATATCGATTCGTTTTTCGCCGCCCTTGGCAATGCAAAATTCTCCTCCGGTCTGATCGTTTCTACCACCGACAAATGGGGATCGAATGCCGAAAAGCGCCTCGCCAACCCCTCGAAGCCCGTCAATCGCCTGCGCATTCAGGATCTCGATGACAGCCCCATCGACTGGACAAATTTCTCGCTCAAATCTCCCGATAAACTCAGCCTTAAAACCCGCCGCACCCCGCGCCCACACACCCGCAAGGCCATCGACGACGTGAAAGAAGGCCTCGGCATCGCCGATCGCGGCAAGCTCATCATGGCTTGCGGCACGGGGAAAACCTACACCTCTCTCTGCATCGCCGAGGAAATGTGCCCCGGCGGACACATCCTCTTTCTCGTTCCCTCACTTTCGCTACTCACCCAGGCTCTTCGCGAATGGACTGCCCACGCCACTGCTCCCATCCATGCCCTAGCCGTCTGCTCCGATGTGAACATCGGTCAACGCAAGGAAAAGGGCGATGATGACGCTGCCGATTACCAACTGAGCGACCTCTACTTCCCCGCGACCACTTCTGCTAAGTCTCTTTCTCATCAATACCGTGCCATTCGCAAGAATGCCGAAAAGAAAAACGCCGAAAAACCCACTTCCAAAAGTCTCACCGTCGTTTTCTCCACCTACCATTCCATCGCCTCGGTCGCCGAAGCACAGAAGGCGGGACTCCCCGAATTCGATCTCATCATCTGCGATGAAGCCCACCGCACCACCGGCGTCACACTCATGGGGCAGGACGAATCCCATTTCGTCAAAGTCCACGATGCCGCATTCATCAAGGCGAAGAAACGTCTCTACATGACCGCCACCCCGCGACTCTATGGCGATGACGCGAAATCCAAAGCCGCCGAGGCCTCTGCCGAGTTGTGTTCCATGGACGATGTCGCCTATTTCGGCGAGGAACTCCACCGTCTCGGCTTCGGCGAGGCTGTCGGGAAAAATCTTCTCTCGGATTACAAGGTGCTGGTTCTCGCCGTCGATGAAAAATACGTCAACAAAGCCTTCCAAGCACAGATCACCAATTCCGACAACGAACTCACCCTCGACGATGCCGTGAAAATCACCGGCTGCTGGAATGGCCTCGCCAAGCGACTCGATAACTCCACCGCCACCGCTACCGACTTCCAGGGCGATACCGCCCACATGACCCGTGCCGTCGCCTTCTCCCGTTCCATCAAGGAATCCAAGGCCTTCGTGCAGAAAATGGCCGACCTCATCGATGCCTACAAAGCCGATCATCCCCACGAGGAAAACATCCTCCACTGTGAGCTCGATCACGTCGATGGCACCTTCAATGCCATCCAGCGCAACCGCTTGCTCGACTGGCTCAAGGAACCCGCCGAACCGAACCGCTGCCGCATCCTCTCGAATGCCCGCTGTCTTTCCGAAGGCGTGGACGTCCCCATGCTCGATGCCGTGCTCTTTCTCAATCCGCGCAACTCCATCGTCGATGTCGTGCAGTCCGTGGGCCGCGTCATGCGCAAGCCACCCATCGGTTCTAAGGAAAAGAAAACCTACGGCTACATCATCCTCCCCATCGGCATCCCCGCAGGCATTTCCCCTGAGGAAGCCCTCAAGGACAACCAAAAATACAAAGTCGTTTGGCAAGTGCTACAAGCCCTCCGCGCGCACGATGACCGCTTCAATGCCACCATCAACCAAATCGAGCTGAATAAAAAAGCTCCAGAAAATCTCCAGATCATCGGCATCGGCGGCGAATCCCCCGGCGATGACGGGAAATCCGATGGCGATGGCAAGGACACACCCGGCAAAGTCAAGGAAACCCAAGCCGCCTTCCATTTCCCCGAGCTAGAGGCGTGGAAAGACGCACTCTACGCCAAGATCGTGCTCAAGTGTGGCTCCCGCCGCTACTGGGAAGACTGGGCCAAGGACGTTGCCAAAATCGCCCAGCGCCACACAGACCGCATCCGCCTGCTACTGGAACAAGGCGACCCAAAACACACCAGTGCCTTCGCCACCTTCCTTGCTGGACTCCATCAGAACATCAATCCCTCCATCACCCAGGAAGACGGTATCGAGATGCTTTCCCAGCACCTCATCACCCGCCCGGTCTTCGATGCACTCTTTGAAAACTACGCCTTCTCCGAGGCGAATCCCATCTCCCGCGCGATGCAGTCCATGCTCGATGCGCTGCAAGACCAAGCCCTCGAAAAAGAAACCGCTTCTCTCGATAAATTCTACGCCTCCGTCCGTGACCGCGTCGATGGCATCGACAATGCCGAGGGCAAACAAAAAGTCATCACCGAGCTCTACGATAAGTTCTTCAAAGAAGCTTTCCCCAAGATGTCCGAACGCCTCGGCATCGTCTATACGCCCATCCCCATCGTCGATTTCCTCCTGCTCTCCGTCGAGGACGTACTGAATCAAGAATTCAAAACCTCCCTCGCTGCCGAAAACGTCCACCTCATCGATCCCTTCACGGGCACCGGCACCTTCATCGTCCGCCTGCTGCGCTTGGCCGTAGAGCGCGGCATCATCAAGCCCAAGGACCTCCTGCGCAAGTATCAGCACGAACTTCACGCCAACGAAATCGTCCTGCTCGCTTACTACATCGCCGCCATCAACATCGAGGAAACCTTCCATACCCTCCAGCGCGAAGCCTCCGAAAAGACCACCTACGCTAAAGGCGGAAATTCTTCACCGCTCACTGATCACTCAACACTAACAACTTCTCCCTACGTGCCTTTTGACGGCATCGTCCTCACCGACACCTTCCAACTCTCCGAATCCCGCAACGAGATGGAAGAAAAAATGTTCCCCGAGAATAACAAACGTGTTTCAAGGCAGAGAAAGTCTCCTATCCGTGTTGTCGCGGGAAATCCACCTTACTCGGTGAATGACAACCCCGTTCCATATCCCACACTCGACGCTCGTATCACAGCAACCTATGCGGAAAAATCCACCGCCACGCTAAAGAACAGTCTCTACGACAGTTATGTCCGAGCCATCCGCTGGGCGAGTGATCGCATCGCCGAGCAAGGAATCGTTGCCTTCGTGACAAACGGCTCTTTTATCGACGGCAACGCCATGGCTGGACTTCGTGCTAGCCTCGCGGAAGAGTTCACAACCATTTACATCTTCAATCTTCGCGGTAACGCTCGAACTTCCGGTGAACAGCGCCGCATGGAAAAAGATAATGTTTTTGGCATGGGCACTCGCACGCCAGTTGCCGTTTCCATCCTCGTTCGTAACCCTGACAAAACAAGTTCATGTGAAATCTACTACCACGACATCGGTAATTATCTCAATCGAGAAGAAAAGCTGAACATCGTTTCTGAATTTGGCAGCATTAACGGAATCCATCGCAAAAACGCTTGGCAACGTCTCCAACCCAACGCGCAAAATGATTGGATCAATCATCGCGATCCTGCTTTTGATCATTTTACGCCACTGGGCAACCGAGAGGATACTAAGAGTGCCGTATTCACCTATTTCACGAACGGTATCAAAACAGGAAGGGACGCTTGGGCCACTTCATTCTCAAAAATTACGCTTGAGAACAGCATGAGGAAACACATCGACAATTTTAATGCGGATTCCGCGACCTACCAGCAATCCGTAAGCAAACTGACAAATAAACCCAGCTTCGATGAAGTAATTAAGGAAGACCCCAAACGGCTTCATTGGAATCGAGCGGCGATTCAAGACGCTGAGTCGGGCAAGTCATACGTCTATGCCGAAGACCAAATTAGATATGTGGAATACCGCCCTTTCTGTAAATTGTCTGTTTACACCGATCCAAGGCTAAATGATTTGTGGTCCGCAAGAAAACGGTTCCTGCCAAACCGCACTTCAACCAACAAAATCATTACCGTAACAGGTCTTGGGGTGAGCAAGGACTTCTCGTTACTCATTTCAGACGTGTTGCCAGACGTGCAAACATTTGCAAACGGTCAGTCATTCCCTCTCTATCTCTACGAAAAAGACGAGCCGCGCGATGGGGAGCTATCGCTCGACAAAGCCGAGGGAGAAGTCATCGATGGCTACCGCCGCCGCCATGCCATCACCGATGGCATCTTGGCCGAGTTCCGCAAAGCCTACGGCACTGAGGTCAGCAAAGACGACATTTTCTACTACGTCTATGGCATCCTGCATTCCCCCGAATACCGCAGCCGCTTTTCTTCCGACCTCAAGAAGATGCTGCCCCGCATCCCGCTCACCAAGGAAACGGCCGACTACCAAGCCTTCGCCCAAGCAGGCCGCGACCTCGCCCACTGGCATCTGAACTATGAAACCATTGAACCCTATCCCCTCATCGAAGTCTCTCCCGAACTCGGCCTCGACCCGTGGAAGCAATTCCACGTCACCAAAATGACCTTCGCCAAGCCCACCGCCGAGCAGAAAGCCGCTGGCCTCAAAGCCAACAAAACCCGCATCATCTACAACGCCCACCTCACCCTAGACGGCATCCCCCTAGAAGCCTACGACTACATCGTCAACGGCAAGCCCGCCCTCGAATGGATCATCGAGCGCTACCAAATCACCATCGACAATGGCAAAGGCGGCAGCGGCATCAAAAACGACCCCAACGACTGGTGCCGCGAACACAACAACCCAAGATACATCGTAGACCTCATCAAACGAGTCACCCAAGTCAGCCTAGAAAGCATGAAAATCGTGAATAACTTGCCTGCGTTGAATGAACGCTAAACAATAAGCAACTACTAAACTCAACATGGATACTGAGCGGAGGGAACGTTTCAGAAAGCATTTCGAGCCATGGGTGCTTGCAGTGATTTTCGGTAAAATTTCGTCAGAATCTGCTGAGGCTGCGGCGTTTTTGCGCGTGAACTCCGGAGAAACGCCTCCGAAAACAGAAGTCGAACATCTATGGCTAGAGTATTGGGAAGGTGATGTTCCTCCCGTCGCTACCATGCAAGAAATTTACCTTGAGTGCGCCATTTCCAGCCAAAGCCCGGGCACAGCATACGAGGACATCGTGCATGCATATCGACTTGCCGCATTGTGTGGCTCCTATCAGGCTAACTGCTGGCTAAAAGAGCAGAAAATGTGCCCACTGCGTATCAATAGCATTTGGAAGATTTGGGGTAAACGTCTATGGGATGTAAATGGATTAAAGTTTTAACAAGCAAGCCTCTTCGGGTCATCGCCAGGTTCAGCCTTTGAAATCTTATTTTGCGGGTTGAAATGCAACGCAGGATCAAATACGCTCAGCCACTGTGAACGCACTAGGTGACATTGAAATCAGGATCGAGGGACGGGTCGGCGCGCAGGCGTTGACGCCCGCGCTGGTGGATATTGAGGAGATTCGGGAGGTTTTATCCCAGGTCTCTGGCCTCTTGTTTCCTTCGGAGAAGCGTTCGCAGCGCCCCCTGATCAGTTACGAGATCGTAGAGGGATCAGTAAGGCATAAGTTCCGGACGGTCATGCAGAGCGTGATTGGTTTCGGCGCTGTGCTTACGCAGATTTACTCACAGGGGCAGATCGATTTCCTCCACGAACGCAGCGCGGTTGCCATCGAGAGTCTGCAACATCTTGCCGTGGAAAAGGATTACGTGGTCACGATCAGCGCGCACGAGGGACTGCTCAAGATCGACCGAACGACTCATTATCTGCGAAACGCCAAGCTCTGGGTGGATGCCGAGTTTTACCTGTATGGCGAGTTGACGAATGCCGGTGGCAAGAGCAACCCGAACATCCATTTGGATACGGAGGAATTCGGCACACTGCGGATTGCGACGGATAAGGATTACTTGCGTGGTGCGGACAAGAACCTGCTTTACAAGAAGTTTGGCCTACGGGTCACTGGAAAACAGAACATGCAAACTTTTGAGATGGACCGGAATTCGCTGACCTTCGTCGATCTGTTTGATTACGATAGGGAATTTTCCGAGTCGTATCTGGACGGTTTGATGAAAAAGGCCGCCCCCGCATGGGAAGGTATCAACGATGCGGACGTGTGGCTAGAGGAAATCCGGGGAGGTGCGCATGCCTAAAATCGGCGATAAGCTCGGCGTCCTCTGCGATACAGGCTTTCTGATCCGCTTGAATCAGCCACTGGATCCGCTCCACGCTCATGCTCGGGGATATTTGAAGCATCTGCTCGCAGGAGATCATCGGATCTACGTATCCACCATCGCTCTTGCCGAGTACGCAGTAAGGGACAAGATCGAGAACCTGCCAATGCGCTATTTCCGAGTGCTTCCCTTCAACATCGATCATGCCCAAAAAGCAGGGGAGTTCGCCGCGACCGTATTTTCCCAGCGCGACCAAATTCCAGAAGAAATCACCCAACGTGTGATCATCCCCAACGACACGAAAATGTTCGCACAGGCAGAAGTGACCGAGGCAATCACCCACTATCTGACGGCGGACAAGAAGTGTGAAGTAGTATTCCGCCTCATCAACAACTCTGCCGCCACGCGATTTCAAATCTTGCCCTTAGAAATACCTCACCATCAGGCTTTCGGTGAATTGAAGTTAGGCGATTGATTCAACATGGTAAGCAGCGCAGATGTCTGCTGGGGCATTTGTCATTTTACAAGGTGGCAAACACGTGCGTGCTATGGCATTTGTGATTTTACAAGACGGCAAACATGCGTGTGCTGGGGTATTTGTGATTTTACAAGGTGGCAAACACGCGTGTGCGATGGCATTTGTGATTTTACAAGGTGGCAAACACACTTGTGCTGGGGCATTCGTGATTTTACAAGGTAGCAAAAATGCGTATGCTGAGGCATTTGTGATTTTACAAAGTGGCAAACATGCGTGTGCTGAGGCATTTGTGATTTTACAAAGTGGCAAACACGCGTGTGCGATGGCATTCGTGATTTTACAAAGTGGTAAGAAAAAGCTTGGTCTGAACGCAATGCCCAACTTTTGGCTTTCCTTCCGCGAGAATTATGCCATTTTCTTATCGCTATGAGAAATTTACGCACTTACTTCAAAGTTATCTTCGACAGCCCAGAGATTAGTGACGACAATCTCCGCAAGTTTGCCGAAATCCACCTACTACGCCTTGTTGGGAATAATCCTGATGGCGTTTTCACCACGCTGATCGGTGCCACGACTGCCGCTTACCAAGATTACTTCGGTAGCATCGTGGACGAGGCGACGCGCACAGCCATTCAGAAGGGCATGACCCTAAAAATGAACGAGGCATTGGACGCATTCATCGAGGCGGTGCGCCGCCAAGAAGGCCGCATCCACGCCGATTTTGATAAGCCCTCTGCCACCTACGCGGAATTTTATCCTCAAGGGCTGGTCGAATACAATCAAGCCAGCCTTGCCGATGTGGAAACCTTGATGAAGCGTTACGCAGATGCCGCAGAACGACATGTCGAGCAACTCGGGCAGTCGTTCGTGGCAACTTTTGCGGCATTTCATGCGGGATTCGTCGCCGCGCGACAGGCGCAACTGATGACGATGGGCGAGGTGAAAGCGGAGAAATCCGATGTCCGCGGCAAACGCGATGCGCTGGAAGATCAATTGATGGACAATCTTTTGACGTTGGCGATGAAATTCAAACGCGACCCCGATGGCGGCATGGCCTACTTTGATCAATCCTTCCTGCGCCGCCCCGGTGCGGACGATGAGGCGGAGGATGACGAGGATGGCAATGATGCTCCCGTAACGCCACAGGGATGATGCCTCGCGATGCGAGAACCTTGGAGTGCGGGGACATTTCACCGCTTTGGATGAGGGGCGACATGTCGCCCAGATCCAAAACGGTAAGAAGAAAAAATACCACAAAGGACGCAAAGGAACGCAAAGGAATTTTTGCTGCTGCCTTTGTCACCCTGACGGGCTTTGAGGGACAGCAAAGCATTTCCTTTCGTAGCTCAGATTTTTTCTTGGAAAAATTGCACTTCGCCTCATACTATCCCCTCATGAATCCCTTTGAAGACGAAAGAGACTTCGGCCCTCAGCCCATCGATGCCATTATGGAGCATTGGCAACTTACCAACCACGATCTGGTGACCGCCTCCCCTGAGCAACTCAATCACAAACAAGT
>CAMAYN010000083.1 GCA_945862285.1 Akkermansia muciniphila
ATGGTGATTTATTTTTCTGTTGCTGCGATGATTTTACGCTAAGTTGGAGGCATGAGAGATCTAAAAGACGGGATTCGAGCCTTGGTTCGCATTGATTGGCATGGTCATGTGCATAAGCGTTTTCGCGGAACTGATGCAGATAAAAGATACGCGAACGAGGTTTTGGTATTAAAAGTATTAGAAGAACGAAAATGCCCGTACGTCCCGCGATTGTTAGAAGAACACCCGGACGAACTCTATTTTGTCTCTACCAACTGCGGGAGCCCTTCGCAAAATTTGCCGCCGCAAAAAGTAGCTGCCATCTTTGATGAACTTGAGCGGGACTATGGCGTGCGCCATGGCGATGCAGAAGCAAGAAACATTACCTATTCGCAACAAATGGGACGATTTTGTGTGATCGACTTTGAGCTTTCAGACGTTCTGGAGTGGTCACAACCTGGGACGTGAACAGGGAAATCATGATGTTTCGTTTTGATGATTGTTTCTCATAAACTGATACGTATCGATAAGCCATGCGACATCTACTGGTTTTTATCATATCACTGATCGCCCCACTTTCAGCTGGAGAATGGGCCACATTACAAAGCACGACATTTCCGGGGACGATTCGGCATTATGCCATTCACCGCACGCCCAAGACAGACCCGCAAAAGGAAGCGGCGCTGATGGTTTTTCAAGATGGTCATGCCTATGCTGGAGGGGAATTTAAGGCCACCAAAGTGATTGATCAGCTTGTCAACGCTGGGCATTTGCCACCGATGGTGTTAGTTTTTGTTAATCCTGGGGTTTTTGCGACCGAGTTGAAAGAATCGCCATCGTGGGAGTTGCAAAAGAAATATAAGAGCAATCGTTCTGTGGAGTATGACACGTTATCGGCGGATTACGTGACGATGCTAGAAAAAGAGATTCTGCCGCTAGTGGAGAAAGTGCAACGCATCAGCAAAGACCCGAAACAACGAGCCATCTGTGGCTTATCCTCTGGTGGGATTTGTGCCTTTACCGCGGCATGGGAACGCCCTGATCTCTTCGGAAAAGTCATGAGCCATGTCGGCAGTTTCACCAATATTCGTGGTGGGCATGTTTATCCGGCTCTAATTCGCAAAGATAAAATCCGCCCGATTCGTGTGTTTCTGCAAGATGGCAGCAACGATCTAGATAACGAGCACGGCAATTGGTTTCTTGCGAATCAAGAAATGGCGGCAGCTTTGAAATTCCGCAAATACGATTATCAATTCGTCACGGATGATACCGGGCATGGAGGCAAAGGCGGCAGTAAGATTTTTGCCGAGAGCCTACGTTGGCTTTGGCGGTGAAAAAAGTTACTATTTTTCATGCCATAAAAAATCTTCCCATGACGGCAATGGCTGATACGTTTCCTGCGCCATGTGGAAAGGAAGATTTACACAAGATACCTCATCGCTCGTTCAACAATACGGCGAGTCAGTTTCGTATGATTGGCGGCTTTATCCTCATGATATTGCTGGTTCCATCGCTCATGCTCGTGCTCAGAAAAACGCGGGAATTTTAACAGCTGAGGAATTTTCGCAAATCGAGGAAGGCCTGACCGCTATCCTCGCGGATATTGAAGCAGGAAATTTTGAGTTCAAAACATCGCTGGAAGATATTCACATGAATATCGAAAGTGAGCTTACCAAACGCATTGGTGCTGCGGGTGCCAAGTTGCATACCGCCCGCTCCCGCAATGATCAAGTTGCGACGGATACTCGCCTTTATTGCCGTCAAGCGATCGATGATTTGGTAAAACTCCTGAGAGATTTGCAACTCGTTCTCGTCAATAAGGCGGAGACATACGCCGCCTCAGTCATGCCTGGATACACGCACCTACAACGCGGACAACCCGTGACGATTGGCCATCACTTCCTTGCCTACGTGGAGATGCTGGATCGCGATGCCGCACGCCTCATGGATGCTCGCAAACGCGTGAACATTTCCCCTCTTGGCTCCGGTGCTCTTGCTGGTTCCACCATCAATCTCGATCGCCGTGCCATTGCCGCAGAACTTGGCTTTGATGATGTGACCAGAAACTCGATGGATGCCATCGCAGATCGCGATTACATCGCAGAAATGATTTTTGCCATTTCGCTATGCGGTGTACATCTATCACGTTTGAGCGAAGACTTGATTCTTTGGTGCACAGCGGAATTTGCGTTTGCTGCTCTTGCGGATGCTCACACGACGGGATCTTCATTAATGCCGCAGAAAAAAAACCCTGATGTCTGCGAACTGACTCGCGGCAAAACGGGGCGTTTGGTCGGCAACTTGATGGCAATTCTCACCGCGATTAAGGGCTTACCTTTGACATACAACCGCGATTTACAAGAGGACAAAGAACCACTTTTTGACTCCATCGATACGCTAAAACTCGCGCTCGCTGTAAATACGGAAATGATTGCCGCAATGACCATGCGCGAAGATCGTTGCGCCCAAGCCGCTGCAGATCCGATGTTACTCGCCACCGATTTAGCGGATTATTTGGTGAAAAAAGGTGTGCCCTTTCGCCACGCGCATGAACTAGTCGGAAAAGCAGTAGCCGTTGCCATTGCCACCGAAACTCCGCTTGATCAAGTGGACTTACCAGCCATTAGCGAGCACTACGGGGCGGATACAGGGGAGATTTTTCACCTGCATCGAGCACTAGCAGCGCGCACGAATCCTGGCTGCCCGAATCCAGAATTGGTCATGCAGCAAGTGCGTTTGTGGAAGGATTTACTGGCGCAGAATTGACTGGGAAAAACAGCGAACTACGTTGAAATAAAAAATTCTCCTTACACCATGCGCGCGGCGAGCAACTCTCGTTGGAACAGCAATTCCTTCGGCAAATGATCATAGAGTTCGAGGAAAAATTCTGCTTGGCTCACTAATTCCTGTTTCCATTCTTCTTTTTGAAACGCCATGCATTCATCAAACGATGTCTCGGAAAAATTCGCCAACCCTGCCGTATTGATATCCTCGTAAGCAGGCACCCAGCCAATCCTGGTTTCGTGTCCTGCGGCACTGCCTTTGCAGCGACCAATGATCCACTCTAACACACGCATGTTATCGCCAAAGCCCGGCCAAAGAAATTTCCCTTGATCATTTTTACGGAACCAATTGACGTGGAAAAATCGGGGTAGATGTTTCACGTAACTACGCATTTCCAGCCAATGGTTAAAATATTCTCCGACGTTGTAACCGCAAAAGGGCAACATCGCCATTGGATCGCGGCGCACTTGACCAAGTTTCCCAAACGCCGCCGCCGTCATTTCCGATCCCATCGTGGCACCAAGATACACACCATGCCCCCAGTTAAATGCTTGGAAAACCAGCGGCATCGTCGTCGCCCGACGGGCCCCGAAGACAATCGCATCAATCGGCACACCATCAGGGTCTTGCCAGCGTGGATCGATCGTCGGACATTGCATCGCCGGTGCCGTGAAGCGGGCATTCGCATGAGATGAAACGCGACCACAATCCGGCGTCCAGTCTTGCCCTGTCCAATCAATCAAATGCGCTGGAGCTTCTTTCGTCATGCCTTCCCACCACACATCACCATCATCGGTGAGTGCCACATTCGTAAAAATGGCATTCTCTTTGATCGATTCCATCGCAATCGGATTCGTCGCATACGATGTCCCTGGTGCCACACCAAAAAAGCCCGTTTCGGGATTGATGGCATGCAATCTCCCATCCTCATGCGGCCAAATCCACGCAATATCATCACCCACGATCGAGGTTTTCCAACCGGCTTCTTGGTATTCTTCTGGTGGAACCATCATCGCCAGATTGGTCTTCCCGCATGCCGAAGGAAAGGCCGCCGCGATGTAGGTCACTTCGCCATCAGGAGAATGGATTCCACTAATCAACATGTGCTCCGCCATCCAGCGATGCTCCAAAGCAATATTCGAGGCGATGCGCAAGGCGAGGCATTTTTTGCCCAGCAAAGCATTGCCACCGTAGCCCGAGCCATACGACCAAATCTCCCGCGTGTAGGGGAAATGGCAAATGTATTTATCTTCATTGCACGGCCAAGCATCGTCACGATCGCCCACCGCGAGAGGCACACCGACCGTATGCATGCAGGGAATGAAAGTCCCATGACCATCGCGCGATTTATTGACTTTCCCCGTATTCTCATCTTCCAGACGTTGTAAAATGTGTGAACCCATGTGACACATGATCCGCATATTTAGGACGACGTAGGCACTATCAGAAATTTCCACGCCAATTTTTGCCAGTGGGCTATCGAGCGGCCCCATGCAAAACGGAATGATGTACATCGTCCGCCCTTTCATCGATCCCGCAAATTTCTCCAACATCTTGGCTTTCATTTCGCGATCATCCGCCCAGTGGTTCGTCGGTCCCACCTCGCTCTTGCGGCGGGTACAGATAAATGTCCGATCTTCCACCCGTGCGACGTCCGACGGCTTAGAACGAGCGAGATACGAATTCGGGCGTTTTTCAGGATTCAGGCGAATCAGCGTGCCCTTGGAGACCAAAAGATCACTCAATTCGTTCCATTCTGCCTGTGATCCATCGCAAAAGCGCACATCATCAGGTTGGCAAAGTTGGATCATTTCATCGATCCATTTCTGTAAAGCGGGGTGAGAGGTAAAGTTTTTCATGACGAATTTAGTAAAGCACAAAAATGAACAAACCCGCAATATAATCGGAAAATACGCCGATTTTATAGGGAAATATGCATGCTACCTTACGCTCCAGCAAATGATCAGGAGAGTGCATCTCACGCTTTTGCAACTGAATCTCACGCTCTCGCAACCGCATCGCACACCCCTGCAACTGCGTCGCACGGTCTTGCATGTGCATCGCACGGTCTTGCAACTGCATCGCACGGTCTTGCAACCGCGTCTCACGGTCTTGCAACCGCGTCTCACGGTCTTGCAACTGCGTCTCACGGTCTTGCAACCGCATCTCACGGTCTTGCAAATGCATCGCACGCTCCCGCAACTGCGTCTCACGCTTTTGCAAACGCCCCACACATTTCCCCGAGTGTAACCCAAAGCTGTGGTCAAGGTTGGAGGACAGTGCGTCTCGCCTGTCTCGGCAGACATGCTTCCAGCTTGTCTTCTCCACGCAGGTTTAACGTTTTTTCGGAAACAATCGACGAAGTTGAGAAACCCATATTATCCGTTATCATTGATGAATCGGCGATTTTGACAGCTAATAAACGCACAACCATGCTTAACAATTTAAAAAATAACAATACTAATCTAACAAGCGAGCAAATACAAAAAATTAACTCAATTTTGAATTAACTTGAAGAATTTGCTTATCGGTATGTGGTGATTGGTTAATCCTTGGCGGCGAATCCTGAGTAAAAGATTTCAAAGGTATTATGGAACTTTTGAATTGAGAAATAAAGCATCGCAATTTTTCTCAAAAAAAGCACCACACCGTTCTTTACAAATGCGTATGAAACTGCCAAATCCCTGCGAGTTTACACCATACACTGCGCATGCCAAAAGACATTACCATCCAAAAAATTCTCGTCATCGGCTCCGGCCCTATTGTTATCGGTCAAGGATGTGAGTTCGATTACTCCGGCGTTCAAGCTTGCAAAGCCTTGCGGGAAGAAGGATATCAAGTCGTTTTGGTCAATTCCAATCCAGCCACCATCATGACGGATCCGGAATTTGCATTCCGCACTTACATCGAGCCGATCACCCCAGAAGTTGTCGAAAAAATCATCATTCGTGAAAAACCCGATGCGCTCTTGCCTACCCTTGGCGGGCAAACGGCGCTCAATACGTCGATGTCGCTTTTCAAAAGCGGAACACTGGAAAAGCACGGTGTGCGGATGATCGGAGCAAATGCCGATGCCATCGATAAAGGCGAAGACCGCCAGCGTTTCAAGGATGCGATGCTAAAAATCGGACTCGATGTCCCACAATCCGGCACCGCCCACACCATGGAGGAAGCAAAGGCGGTAGCAGAGCAAATTGGCCGTTACCCGCTAATCATCCGCCCCGCATTTACTCTCGGCGGTCAAGGCGGCGGCATTGCTTACAATCGCGAAGAATTTGAGGAAATCATCACCCGCGGACTCGATCTTTCCCCCGTTTCTGAGGTCCTGGTCGAGGAATCTTTACTCGGATGGAAAGAATTTGAAATGGAAGTCATGCGCGACCGTGCCGACAACTGCGTGGTCATTTGTTCCATCGAAAACCTCGATCCGATGGGCGTTCACACGGGCGATTCCATCACCGTGGCACCGATCCAGACGCTCACCGACCGCGAATACCAAATCATGCGCGATGCCTCATTTGCGGTGATTCGGGAAATTGGCGTGGAAACGGGGGGCTCGAACATTCAGTTCGCCACGGATCCCGATACCGGTCGCATGATCGTCATTGAGATGAATCCTCGCGTTTCCCGTTCGTCTGCGCTCGCCTCAAAAGCCACGGGATTTCCCATTGCTAAAATTGCCGCCAAGCTCGCCGTCGGCTTTACGCTCGATGAAATCCGCAACGACATCACCCGCGAGACACCAGCCTCCTTCGAACCGACCATTGACTACGTGGTCACCAAAGTCCCCCGTTTCACTTTTGAAAAATTCACCGCCGCCAACACTACGCTGACCACCTCGATGAAATCAGTCGGTGAGGCGATGGCGATTGGCCGCACTTTCAAAGAGTCGATGCAAAAATGCCTGCGCTCGCTCGAAACAGGACGCTGGGGCTTTGGTTTTGACAACAAAGACAAGCCAAACGCCACCCACGAAGAAATCGAACGCATGCTCCGCGTGCCGAATGCCGAACGCATTTTTTGGCTACAAACCGCGTTCGTCGCTGGTTTCACGTCCGATGAAATTCACGACATCACCAAGATCGACAAATGGTTCCTGCGCCACCTCGAAGAAATTGCTCGTGAAGGCGCACAATTAGGCGGGAAGACAGGCATCTTGCCTGTCTCGGCGGACGGGCGTCTCGCCTGTCCTTCTCCAGAAAACCTCCAATCTCCTGAGCGTACCAGTATTTTCCCCGCGAAGACCTTCCTGCCTTTCGCCGAAACTCTACCTACGGAAAAAACCTTCCGCCACCTACCACACTGGCAACAAGACGGTTGTAGTTATTTCATCACTTTCCGTCTCTCAGATTCGCTTCCAGCAAACGTCCTACATAACTGGCAAAAAGAACTTGAACTCTTCCATAAAAACCATCCCCAACCTTGGGATTTCCAAACGCAACGCCAGTTCATTTTACGCTTCCGCGAAACCCTAGAAGCATGGTTGGATGCTGGTCATGGCAATTGTATCTTGCGCGATTCCGCTACGAGAGAAATCGTTGAAAATGCACTGAAGTATTTCCACGGTGATCGTTACATCCTCGATAGCTTCGTCATCATGCCGAATCATGTCCATGTGATCGTCAAGCCATTAGATGACCATAAGCTAAGCGACATTTTACATTCTTGGAAATCATTCACTGCCAAGGAAATCAATAAAGCCACCAAGACAGAGGGAAGAATATGGATGGATGAATCTTACGATACCATCATTCGATATTCAGAGGACTTAATCGATTGCCGGAGATATATTTCTAACAACGTTACGGGAATGCCAGATGGACTATTCTCTTTGCATATGCCGCATGTTTTGGAGCTTTGCTCCGGACAGGCTGGAAGCCCGTCTGCCGAGACAGGCGTGACGCCTATCGTCCTCAAGAAATGGAAAAAACTTGGCTTCTCCGACCGCCAGATTGCCAAAGCCACTGGCAGCCATGAAGATCAAATCCGTGCGCAACGTAAAGCAGCCGGCATCATTCCTACCTATCGCCTTGTCGATACCTGCGCTGCGGAATTTGAAGCATTTACTCCGTATTTTTACTCCTCTTACGGCGAGGAAAATGAAGCCCGCGCCTCGGATAAAAAGAAAATCATCATCCTCGGTGGTGGTCCAAACCGTATTGGTCAGGGAATCGAGTTCGACTACTGCTGCGTTCACGCCGCCTTTGCCCTGAAAGAACTTGGCTATGAAACCATCATGGTCAACTCCAACCCTGAGACGGTATCCACCGACTACGATACCTCAGACAAACTTTTCTTCGAACCTCTTACCCTCGAAGACGTGCTCAACATCTGCGACCAAGAACAACCCGATGGCGTGATTGTCACCTTCGGCGGGCAAACACCACTTAATCTCGCCGCCGACCTGAAACGCCACGGCGTGCCCATCATCGGCACCTCGCCCGAGTCCATCGAGCTCGCGGAAGATCGCAAACATTTTTCCGCGCTACTGGATAAAATCGGCCTCAAACAAGCCGAAGCCGGTACTGCCACGAACGAGGCCGAGGCGCTCACCGTTGCCAACCGCATTGGTTACCCTGTGCTCGTCCGCCCATCCTTCGTGCTCGGTGGCCGGGCGATGATGATCGTTTACTCCGATGATGAACTCACCCGCTACATGCGTGAAGCTGTAACGGCCTCCCCGGAACGCCCCGTGCTGGTTGATCGCTTTCTGGACAATGCCACCGAAGTCGATGTCGATTGCATCGCCGATGGCAATATGGCCGTCGTCGGTGCCATCATGCAACACATCGAGCAAGCAGGCATCCATTCCGGAGATAGCGCGTGCATGATTCCTGCCTTTACACTAAGTGAAAAGATCCAGCAACAAATCGAAGCCGCTGCCCTGAATCTCGCCCGCGAACTGAAGGTCAAAGGACTCATGAACATCCAGTTTGCGGTCAAAGACGAGGAACTTTATGTTATTGAGGTCAATCCGCGTGCCTCACGCACCGTGCCCTTCGTCTCCAAAGCCATCGGCGTGCCACTCGCCAAGCTCGCCGCCAAAATCATGGTCGGCAAGACCCTACCCGAGCTCGGCTTTACCCAGCGCGTCATACCCACGCAATTCAACGTCAAAGAAGCCGTTTTCCCATGGAATCGCTTCCCTGGTATCGACACCGTTCTCGGCCCTGAAATGAAATCCACGGGTGAAGTCATGGGCATCGATGCCGATCCCGGCATGGCCTACGCCAAGGCACAAATGAGTTCCTTTAATCCACTTCCCAAGACCGGCAGTGTTTTTATTTCTGTCAGCGAGCGCGACAAGCCCCGCGCCGTCGCTGTAGCCCGCGAACTTGCCGAAATGGGATTCCGTATTTACGCCACCAGTGGCACGCATAAATTCCTGCAAAGCGAAGGCATTCCAAGCGAAAGAGTTTATAAAATCCTCGAAGGCGCCCGCCCACACGTCGTCGATATGATGAAAAACGGCGACATCCAATTCGTCATCAATACGCCCAGCAGCCACGAAAGTCGTGCCGACGAAGTGCAAATCCGCGCTGGTGCCGTAGCCAATAAACTCAGCTACGCCACCAACATGTCCGCTGCCGAAGCCAGCGTCCGCGGCATCCGCGCCCTACAAACGCACGAACTCACCGTAAAATCGATTCAGGAATATCATAACATTTGATCGACATTTCTCGGCGAGCATGACTTTTCGCCTTTTCGCCTTGCATGAAAACGGCAGTCATTCATGCTTTTTGAATAATCGATCTATGATTTATCAGCAATCGATGAAATGAATCCTCCTGATGACGATGGCGAAAAAGCAAAACAACGGCACTGACGAGTGTAAAGTCCTACTTACCAGTGCGGTAATTTGTGGCGCATTGCTGGCACTTGCGTTGTGGCAAGAAAAAACTCATGGAGTGAACGTAATCACAATGGCATTGTACATCGCCGCTTATTTGGCAGGTGGATGGGATGCCGCGTGGGATTTGTTCCAGTTGGCGCGGCGAGGAAAAGTGGATATTCATTTCCTCATGCTGGTGGTAGCGATTGGAGCCGCCTACATTGGTTCATGGTGGGAAGGCGCGATGTTACTTTTTCTCTTTTCGCTCAGCGGAGCGCTTGAGGCCTTTGCATTGGCACGCACCGAACGAGAGATTCGTTCCCTTTTTCAAGCCGCACCAAAAACGGCAACGATTGTTCAAGACGATGGCACCTTCGCAGAGACGGCAGTGGATTCGCTAGTTGCGGGCGTGACATTGCGCGTTCTTCCCGGCGAACAATTTCCGGTCGATGCAACGATTTGCCAAGGCAAGACCGCTGCCGACGAATCCATGTTAACGGGCGAATCATTGCCGGTGGAAAAAGACCTTGGACAAGAGGTATTTGGTGGGACCCTCAATCTTTGGGGCGCTGTAAATGTTGTGGTAGCACGGGCCGCTGGCGAAAGTGCTCATGCACGGATTATTCGGATGATACGTGATGCGCAAAATTCGAAGGCACCCACACAAAAATTTACTGATCGCTTTGGTACGGGATATACGTTAGGCGTATTTGCGTTGTGCCTATGTGCCTTTGCTTGGTGGCATTGGGGAATGGGACTTGCGGCTTGGGAGGGTGGCGTGGAAAATCCATCTGCTTTTTATAAGACCATGACATTGCTCGTGGTAAGCTCGCCTTGCGCCTTGGTGTTGTCGATCCCGAGTGCCATCTTAGCAGGAATTGCGGCTGGAGCAAAAAAGGGTGTACTTTTTCGTGGCGGAATCGCTCTGGAAAACTTTGCAGGGATCAATCGCCTCGCCATGGATAAAACAGGAACCCTAACCAAGGGTGAATTTGAGATCGTTGAGTGGCAAACGAGTGATGGCAATGATGCGCCGATTCTTTTCGCGGCTGCCGCGGCATTATCACGAAATTCGACGCACCCACTTTCGCGGGCGATTGCTCAATCATGGGATCGTCACGAGGGAAATCCCCCAGAAATTTCGCTTGAGCGAGCAGAATCCGTGGCGGGCATGGGTATGCAAGGCTGGCTGAACGGCGTTCATGTCAAACAAGGAAAGAGAGCCTTTTTCTCTGAAACCCCGGGGCTAGATGCATTAGCTGCACCACATACGGGGGAAACGGAAGTAATCGTGGCTGTGGGGGAAAAACTTGGGCGCGTGCTTTTGCGCGATGCGGTCCGCCCCGAAAGCGCATCGCTCGTCAGTAAAATGCAAAAGGCTGGGGTAAAAGTCGCCATGCTGACGGGCGACCGCCAAGAAGCCGCCGATGCGATTGCTGCCACGCTTCAATTAGACGATGTTTTTGCCAGTATGTCACCAAATCAAAAGGTAGCAATCATTGCTGGTTGGCAGAAACAAGGTGAAAGCGTCGCGATGGTGGGAGATGGTGTCAATGATGCCCCATCGATGGTAAGTGCCGATGTTTCCGTGGCGATGGGCTTACACGGTTCAGATGCGGCACTAGAACAAGCGGACGTGGTGCTTTTACATGACCAACTCGATGGTGTATGGCTCGCTTATCGTTTAAGCAACCGATGCCGTGCGATCATGCGCCAGAATATTGCATTATCGCTAGGAGTTTTACTTCTATTAGCTTTCTCGGCGATAGGGTTTTCTTTGCCTTTACCTCTTGGAGTCATGATGCACGAAGGATCAACCTTACTAGTAGTGCTCAATTCCTTGAGGTTACTAAAAAGTGCCTGATCTTACTTAAAGTCGGCAAGTTTATGATTCAACGAAATGGAAATCCGCAGCATGCGCATAACACCAACGAGGATTTTTTCTTTACGAGCTACTTCGCCGCATTTCGGGTCTTGTTGATCATAACGGCTGATGTAGCGTCCGATTTCTGAGAGTAGTTGTCTAATATTAACTTCGATGGCACCCGCAGAAGAGCGGATGGCAGAGAGTTCGCGATTTACCTCCCCCATGAGATTAAATACCACGGCGGCCCGTTGCTTCTTTTCCTCTTGGATGGCTTTCAACTTAGCATCGAGTTCATCGAGTTCGTTGTCGCCGCGCATGATCAAATTCGCAATTTCTTGACGCTGTTTACGGAGATCGCGGAATGTGGATTTTACTTCTTGAATCTGCGCTTCGACTGCGGCAACCTCATGCTCTCCATCAGGCTTTTCTTTTAACACTTCGATTTTTGCGAGAAATCCTTCGTGCGCCCGACGCAAATCGCGCGCTTTACGGATGATGGAATCGCGTTCTGAGGTCAACTCCTGCATGCGATCCATGAGTTTATCGCGAAAATCTTCCAAGTCGCTTTGCTCATGAGAAACCTCGCTCAAGATCTGGCTTCTCTTCTCATGCAACTCAACGAGATCTTGATTTAGGCTAATTTGGCGTTCGCGACTCGCTTCCATCTCCTTGTTCAATTTTCGCAAATTCCAATACTCGACCGATAACTCTTCAATGTCTTCGATATCCTGCCAAACTCGCAAACCCAAATGATACTCGGACTCACGAAGTAAGCCCATTTCGTTGGATGCTTCCGTGAGCCTTTTATTCCTACGATTCAACCCGAAGGATTTCGCGATGAGTGCGGTAAAGTAGCTGCCTGGAGTCATAGGAGAAAGAGGAGAATTATGGTTTGATACACTTTTGCAGATTGATAATGACTTGCGCATCGTCAAGCGTGGTAATGTTACCAGAAATCTCGCCCGTTGTCACAAGCTCTTTAAGAAGCCGACGCATTATTTTCCCTGATCGAGTTTTTGGCAAGGCTGGAGCGAAATAAATATCATCAGGTTTGGCAATCGCACCAATGGTCCGCCCAACGTGCTCACGCAATTCACGACGAAGCGCTTCGGATGATTCTTTTCCTTCTTTCAGGGTAACAAAACAAACGACCCCCTGCCCTTTCAGTTCGTCAGGACGGCCTACGACAGCAGATTCTGCCACGGCTGGATGTGCCACAAGAGCACTTTCCACTTCCGCAGTACCGAGGCGATGACCAGAAACATTCAACACGTCATCAATGCGACCGACGATCCAAAAGTTCCCTTCTTTATCTCTTCTGGCTCCATCGCCAGCAGTGTAAATGCCGGAGTAATCCGACCAATACGTTTTACGGAAGCGTGCTTTGTCTCCGTAAATTGTGCGCGTCATTGATGGCCATGGCTTGCGAATGACTAGCTTTCCACCTTCGTTCGCTTTACAAACATTCCCCGCTTCATCAAGAATCGCGGCATCCACACCAAAGAAAGGAAGAGTCGCCGTTCCCGGCTTGCAAGGCGTGCAGCCAGGAAGTGGGCTAATCATAATCGCACCCGTTTCCGTTTGCCACCAAGTATCTACGATGGGGCAACGCTCACCGCCAATTTGCCTATGATACCACATCCACGCTTCAGGATTAATTGGTTCACCCACGGATCCGAGGAGGCGCAGCGATGAAAGATCATGCGCCGCAGGGAAATGGTCCCCCGCTTTGATGAAAGCACGGATGGCGGTAGGTGCGGTGTAAAAAATGCTCACTCCATGATCTTCGATGATTTTCCAAAAACGTCCAAAGTCTGGCTGATTGGGTGCACCCTCGTACATCACTTGCGTCGCACCATTCGCTAAGGGACCATATACGATATACGAATGTCCCGTAATCCAACCAACATCGGCAGTACACCAATAGACATCAGTATCGCGAATATCAAAAATGTATTTAAATGTGCTGTAGGTGCCGGTCAGATAGCCGCCGCTGGTGTGCAGGATACCTTTGGGCTTGCCTGTGGAGCCAGAGGTATAAAGCAAAAAGAGCGGATGCTCGCTATCGAAGGCTTTTGCTCTATGAGTGCTTTTTACATTCTGTGCTTCATCGTGCCACCACACATCGCGCGATGGCGTCATCGAAATCTCATTGCCGCAACGCTGATGGACGATGACCTTGCGAACTTTGCCATAGCGTTGTAGTGCGACATCCACATTTTCTTTTAGTGGCACGATTTTTCCTCTGCGCCAACCACCGTCTGCGGTTACGACGTACGTCGCGCCAGAATCTTCGAGACGATCGACAATCGAATCCGCAGAAAAGCCCCCAAAAACCACATTGTGAACAGCGCCGATCCTCGCGCAGGCGAGCATGGCAATGGCGGCCTCGGGAATCATCGGCATATAAATGAGGACACGATCTTTCGACTTCACGCCATTTTTCTCCAGAATATTAGCAAATTTACATACCTCGCGCTGGAGTTCGGCGTAAGTAATGACGCGGCGGTCACCGGGCTCTCCTTCGAAAATAATCGCAGCCTTGTTCCTACGAGAGCTTGTTGCGTGGCGATCCACACAATTCTCTGCGACGTTCAATTTCCCCCCAACAAACCATTTCGCAAATGGTGCTTTCCAGTCAAAAACTTGGCTCCATGGCTGCTGCCACTGAAGTTCTGCGGCCTCACGAGCCCAAAAAACATCTGGTTTATCAATCGACTCTTTGTACAACTTCCGATACTGCGACATTGAAGAAATTCTCGCGCTTTGGGAAAATTCTTCAGAAGGTGTGTAAACGCGATTTTCTTCAAGATGACTTTCGATATTCTTACTCATTGGGTCTTTAGGTGGAACAGATATTTGTCAAAGAGTATGCTGAATGACAAGCGAGAAACGATTTCGGTATGATTTCCCCCTCGGAAATTGAGCAGAAATTTGTCTTTAGGGGGTTTTGCCTTGGTAGAATTCGTCTATCGGGAGTCAGCACGAATGATTTCTAACTGATCAATTCGAACGATGGACGATCTATCAGATAAGTTATGACTGTAAAATCCGACACCTTGCAATTCACCAGCAGGAATTTGAGTCGTGATTAATTCGCCCAATTTCAGAGAAACCTCTGATTCTATAGTTAAAGCCATCCAATTGTCCGCAGCCAAAGTCAAGGGGACTACATGCGTTACGGCATTCGTCCAATCCTTACCAGTTCTACCATTTGACGGGACACCATAGGTAGCGTTGCTGGCATACCA
>CAMAYN010000084.1 GCA_945862285.1 Akkermansia muciniphila
GAACCGTTTTCCGTGAGTGTGGCATTCGACATGCCGTTGTCAAAAGTTAAGTTCCCACCACCGCTGGCGGCGATGGTAAATCCGTGTGTGTTATTTGAATCTCCGATGGTAAGGCTCCCGACAGTGCGGGGTGTCGTGTCGATTGTGATCGCACGAGCCGCAGTAATGTTGTTGGTGAAGGTGATGACATCACCTGCATCAGTGCCTGGCACTGTGGGGTTAGAAGACCAACTCGTGGCTGTTGACCAGTTGTTGTTGGTGCCATCATGGCTCCAGTCGCCGCTAGCTGCGGATGCTGTTCCCGTAATTGCTACGGCTGATAAAGCGAGAAGTCTAAGACCGCTGGCTTGCGAAAGAAGTAGATTGCGCGTGCGTGAAGCGATGCGAACTACCAATGGATTATTTCTTTTGGTTTTCATGTTATTTTGTCTAGAGGGAAATTATATTAGGCTATCTCCGTCACGGAGTTGTTCCTATTAAAAATTCGTACAGTTGTCAATTTTTAAAAAAAATTTCTTTGATCGATTTTTTCTTGATGGAAAATCAAGTTACCTAAGGTCATGAATGACTCCCCCGCTCTGCCAAGACCGCTCTTGTGCGAAGGAAGAAAATTCCTAATAAGGGTGGAATCTTGGATTGGTGATGGGTCATTTTTCTGTATTTTCATGTGCATTTGTGGCATGGATGGCGAGGCATCCTTATTGTCTGCGGCAGTGATCTTGCCAACTTTTTGAAAATTGTGCTCTTTTTTGTCAATGTTCGCATTTGGATGAATTTTTTAACCACGGAATGCACGGAATGCACGGATGAAGAACTTTGGGTTAATGACTCATAAACATTGATTTTACAGAAGGTAAGGAAGATCACGAAGGTTGGATCAAAGAATCTTATAACTCATCCCCTACCCTCTTCTTTGCGTGCCTTTGCGTCACTTTGCGGTTTAAATCGATTCGATCAGCAAAAGCATTTTTTCACAAAATTCGTGTCCATCTGTGCTCATTTGTCGGCCGATAGGAAAGAGTCACGCAGACCATCTCCGCTTCACTTCGGTTGTGGTTCATTTCGTTTTATTTAACCACTGAGTACACTGGTGAAGAACTTTGGGTAAATGACTCGAATTTTTTTTACAGAAGATCAGGAAGATAACGAAGGTTGGGGCGACATGTCGCCTTGGCCAAAGCGTCGTCATGCCGACGCGCTCCGAGGAAGCGGCGTGGATTTTTCCATGATTTTGTGGCGGGATTTCTGATTTTCTTTTTTTTCGTTCGTGGTAGATTGATTCATGGAGAATGATTTGGATCAAAAGGAATGGGATGTGGTGATTGTGGGGGCGGGGATGTGTGGTTTGATGGCGGCGCGGAAGTTGATGGCGGCGGGGTTGCGGGTAGCAGTGATCGATAAAGGTCGCGGCGTTGGCGGGCGGATGGCGTATCGGCGCATCGGTGAGGCGATCTTTGACCATGGGGCGCAGTATATTTCTGCAAGAAGTGATGGATTTCAGAAGTCGATGCAGGAATGGCAGGAAAATGGTGCGGCGGCGGTCTGGAGTGAAGGCTTTGCCGAGTTGCCAGGCGATCATCCGCGTTGGCGTGGAGCACCACATATGAAAGCGATCCCGAGTTTGTTGGCGGATGGGTTGCCTGTATTGACGAATGCGAAGATTACGGAAATTTCCAAGCATGGTGATCGATGGGAGGTGGTGCTTGAAAATGAGATTCGCTATGTTTGTGGTGCACTTATCATGACGCCGCCTGTGCCGCAGTCGGTTGCTTTGTTAGGGGGGATTTTTCATGAGTTTTCTGAAGAGATGCGGGCGCAGCTTGAACGATTGACGTATCATCGATGTTTTGCAGTGATGGCGGTGCTGGATGGAGCTAGCGGATTGCCGCGTCCGGGGGTGAAAACGTTTTCGGATGGCTCTTTGGCATGGATGGCCGATAATCAAATGAAAGGGATTTCCCCCGTCCCTTGCGTGACGATTCATGCGAGCCATGACTTTAGCCTAGCGCGATGGGAGGAAGATCGGCAAGAGACGGCGCGGATGATGATAGCACATGCATCTCCTTGGTTGGCGGCGCAGGTGACTGAATTCCAGATTCACGGTTGGCGCTATAGCAAGCCGGCGGTGACGCATGATGCGCCATTTCTCGTATTGCAGCATCAGCCGTATTTGGCTCTTGCGGGTGATGCGTTTGGCATCATTCATCGCGGCAATGTGGAAGGCGCGGCGACCTCGGGATGGGCTGTGGCGGAAAATGTTATCGAATTTTTTTCACGGAAATGACTTCGGCAAAGGAAAAACGGATTGTCATCGTGGGCGGTGGGCTTGCTGGTCTTGCCTGTGCGCGTGAGCTTCATGCCGCAGGGTATGATTTTTTGCTGTGCGAGGCGGCAGAACGTCTCGGCGGGCGTATGGTGACGGATGTTGTGGAGGGATTTCGGCTCGATCGCGGATTCCAAGTGCTGCTCACGGCGTATCCTGAGGCGCGGCGATTGCTGGACTATCGGGCATTAGATCTGCGGGAGTTTTTCCCTGGTGCGATGATTCGACAAAAGGGTCAATGGCATGTGATGGCAGATCCGCTGCGTCAGCCGCTAGCGGGAATCAAAGGTGCCTTTTCGCCGATTGGATCTTTTTGGGATAAATGCAAAATCGGTAGGGCGCAGCTGCGTGGATTTGATTTTTCCAAGTATGCCGATGACGTGAGCACTCGTGATGCGCTGCGGGCGGAGGGCTATAGTTCATCGATGATTGATGGATTTTTTCAGCCCTTTTTATCGGGGGTATTTTTAGAAAATCAACTGGCGACGTCGGTGCGTAAGTTGGCGTTTGTGATGAAATATTTCGCTAAGGGTGCTACTGCTGTGCCTGCACTGGGCATGCAGCAAATCCCGCTGCAGATCGCTTCTGGTCTGCCGCAAGAAAAGATCCTGTTACGGGCGAAAGTCGCTGAGATCAGGGAAAATGGCGTAGGCTTATCGGATGGTCGATTTCTCAATGCCGCCGCTGTAGTAGTTGCCACGGAGCAGCCAGTTGCCGCTCGTTTGTTAGGAGAAACTGCGGGAACACGCCGGGCAAATGCAACGATATGTCTGTATTTTTCCACTTCCGCTCCCCCTGTAACGAAGCCGATTTTACTTCTTAATGGTGACAGCCAAGGCCCGGTGAATCACCTTGCGGTGATGTCCACTGTGTCACCCGCTTACGCTCCAGCAGGTCAGCATCTCGTTTCGGTAAATGTCGTAGATCCGCGGTGGATGGCCGATGATGATTTGCAGGCACAAGTTCTAAAGCAAATGGAAGCTTGGTTTGGAAAAAATGTCAAAAATTGGCAATTCTTACGCATGGATCGCATTCCCTATGCGGTTCCGCGGCAAGACACCATCGCGAATCCATCACCTAAGGTGCATGAAGGCATCTACCAATGCGGCGACTATTGCGGCGTGTCATCCATCGATACCGCACTAGTAAGCGGCACCCGCGCGGCACAATCCGCCATCAATGACCTTCGTAACTCGCTCGGATGATCGCATTTTTACTCTATCTCCATGCTTTTTTTACCCTGTTTATGACGGGGCTCATTTGGTTTGTGCAACTTGTCCACTACCCCTTATTTCGGGATGTAGGAATGAAACAATTTCCGCATTACGAAAAACGCCATTGCCAGAATACAGGACTGCTTGTCGGATTGCCGATGATGGCAGAATTGCTTCTCGCGGCATTCATCGTCTATCAGGTCGGCGGCATTCTACCATGGATCGGGATAATTTTATTATTCGGGATTTGGGCTTGCACAGCAATATGGCAAATTCCCGCACATCAAAAACTCGAACAAGGATTCGATGAAAGCACTTGGAAAACCCTCGTCCGCACCAACTGGATTCGCACGATATTGTGGACATTCCGTGGCGGCTTGTCCCTTGTTTTCCTAGAAAAAATCGCCCATTTTCCTCCGTAGTTTCGTTCATTTGCACGATCATAACAAAAAAATGGTAAAAATATTTTGAATAAACTTTTTGCTATGTCATCCTATCCTTGGATAGAAACGAGTGGGCACTTGATCCACTCACCAACCACAAACAGCAAAAAGAAAAACATTATGGGACTCGATAAAATCACACAGAAACTCCAAGAAGCACTCCAGCAATCGCAGCGCCTGGCGGCAAAATCCAGCCATGCCGAATTAAAAAGCGCCCATGTCCTCAGCACCTTGCTCGAGCAAGACGGTGGCATCCTTGTGCCGATCCTACAAAAGGCTAACATCGACCTCGCCAAGCTCAAGCAAGCCGTCGCCGATAACCTCGCCGCCGAACCCCGCGTCACTGGTGCCACCTCGCAGCCGCAACTCAGCTACGGCCTGCGTGCCACCCTTGACGCCGCAGACGATGCCCGCGAAAAACTCGGCGACGACTACCTCAGCGTCGAGCATTTCCTCCTGGGCGCTCTAGCCAGTGATTCGCCCGCCGGCAAACTCCTCAAAACCGCAGGACTCACTGAGGCAAAAGCTAACGATGCCATCAAAGCCGTGCGCGGAAACCAAAAGGTCACCGACGAAAACCCCGAGGGCAAATACCAAACCTTGGAAAAATACGGCACCGACCTCACCAAACGCGCTCGCGAAGGGAAAATCGACCCGGTCATCGGTCGCGACAACGAGATCCGCCGCGTCATGCAAGTCCTATCCCGCCGCACGAAAAACAACCCTGTGCTGATTGGCGAACCCGGAGTCGGCAAGACCGCCATTGTCGAAGGACTCGCTCGTCGCATCGTTTCCGGCGACGTGCCCGACTCCATGAAAAACAAACGCGTCATCGCCATGGACATTGGCGGCATGCTCGCCGGCGCCAAGTATCGTGGCGAGTTCGAAGACCGCCTCAAAGCCTTCCTCAAAGAAGTCACCGACTCCTCAGGCGAGATCATCCTCTTCATCGACGAACTCCACACCATCGTCGGTGCCGGAAAAACCGAAGGCAGTCCCGATGCTGGCAACCTACTCAAACCCCAACTCGCCCGTGGCGAACTCTCCACCATTGGCGCCACCACGCTTGACGAATACCGCAAATACATCGAAAAAGACGCCGCCTTGGAACGTCGCTTTCAGCCCGTGCTCGTCGGCGAGCCGTCTGCCGAAGACACCATTGCCATCCTGCGCGGTCTCAAGGAACGATACGAAGTTCATCACGGCGTGCGCATCCAAGACGGTGCCCTCGTTGCCGCCGCCGCCCTGAGCGACCGCTATATTTCCGACCGATTCCTCCCCGACAAAGCCGTTGATCTCATCGACGAAGCCGCCTCGCGTCTGAAAATCGAACTCGACTCCATGCCCACCGAGATTGATCAGATCGAACGCCAAGTCATGCAACTCGAAATGGAGAAAAAGGCCCTCGAGAAGGAAAAAGACAAAGCCTCCGCCGCCCGCCTCGAGAAAGTTAAAGAAGAACAAGCCAACCTCAAAGAGCAAAGTGCCGCGCTCATGACCCAATGGCGCAATGAAAAAGCCGTCATTGACGAAGTCCGCGCCGCTCAGGAAAAAATCGACACACTCAAAACTCAAGCCGAGCAAGCCCAGCGCATCGGCAACCTGACCCGCGCCTCCGAGATCACCTACGGCGAACTCCCCGCGCAACAACGCGAACTCACAGCCGCCAAAGAAAAGCTCGCCAGCTTCCAAGCCAACGGCGGTATTCTCAAAGAAGAAGTCACCGAAGAAGACATCGCCCGCGTCGTCTCCGCCTGGACGGGCATTCCCGTGAATCGATTGCAAGAAGGTGAGCGCAGCAAACTCCTACAAATGGAAGCCCGCCTTGGCGACCGTGTCATCGGGCAGAAAAAAGCCATCACTGCCGTCTCGAATGCCGTCCGCCGCGCTCGCTCCGGCCTGCAAGATGAAAACCGTCCAGTAGGTTCTTTTCTCCTTCTTGGTCCTACCGGTGTTGGCAAGACGGAACTATCCAAGGCCCTCGCCGAATTCCTTTTCGACGACGAATCCGCCATGATCCGCATTGACATGTCCGAGTATATGGAGAAACACAGCGTAGCCCGTCTAATCGGCGCGCCTCCCGGCTACGTGGGCTACGAAGAAGGCGGCCAGCTCAGTGAACGCGTCCGCCGCAAGCCATACAGTGTCATCCTTTTCGACGAGATCGAAAAAGCCCACAGCGATGTCTTCAACGTTTTACTGCAAGTGTTAGATGATGGCCGCATCACCGATGGCCAGGGTCGCACCGTCGATTTTCGAAATACCGTGATCATCCTCACCTCGAACATCGGTTCCCAATACATTCTCCACGAAGAAAATGCTGAGCAACGTGAAGCCAAAGTTCTGGAAGCCCTGCGTGGCCATTTCCGCCCGGAGTTTCTCAACCGCATCGACGAGACGATCATCTTCGACCGACTCCAACGCGAAGAGATCACCAGCATCATCGAGATTCAGCTCACGCGCCTGCGCCAACGCCTCGCGAAACAAGGCCTTTCTCTCGCACTCAGCCCTGAGGCCAAGGATTTCCTAGCCACCCAAGGCTACGATCCCGTTTACGGTGCCCGTCCCTTGAAACGAGCCATCCAACACCACTTGCTCGATTCGCTAAGCATTGCCGTGCTGGATGGTCAATTCAAAGAAGGCGACGTCATTGAAGTAGGAGTAGAAAATCATGCGCTAACATTTAGGAAATAAACCGTGGTGGAGGTGTACCGCCTCCCTGCCCTTGTTCTGAAAACAGATAGACTGACAAAAAATTGGCAATGCGCTTGGAAAGCGCCGCCACGGGGTGTTCATGCTAGGCCGCGGGACTTAGCTTCGGACATGGAGATGGTTTTGGCGTGGCAGATGTCGCGCCAGCCGGGGAAGTTCCATTTGTTGGGAAATCCGGCACACTGGGCGGGCTTGACGGGGTGAATCCGGCAGGAATTTCCGTCTAACATAATGCATTCGTGATTGGGCTTTTCGATCAAAGAAAGCCCTTGCCGATTCGTCCGCAGCCGGGTATAGATTTGCAGAAATTCACCTTCCGTAATGCCTAGGAATGCGGCCATGCGTGGAATCTCATCGTCCTCGATGCGCACATCTCCTGGCCATTTGCAACAAGCGGTGCAGCGTTCGCATACGTGAAATATCCTAGGATCTAGGTAAACGTCTTTATTGCCAGGGCTGCCGCTGGAGGTCTGGAGTGAACGATCAAACATACTCTAACGCATTTGCTGGTAGTAGGAATCCACCCTAGCCAAAAAAGCACGCCATTTTCTTCCAGGGCGTCCGTTTTCTAACAAAAAATGGGGACAGTTTTTATTCGGTGGTTTCGCACCACGGCGTGGCCAATGGTAATGCGGCACTACGGAGCGAAGAGGAATGTTATGTTTGACCATCAGGTACGCGGCGAGGCGAGCAGTGCGATCAATGGTGGCGGTGCGATCACTACCGCGATGTTCACACATCTCGATGCCGATGCTGTAGCGATTTCCTGGGCCATCGTAGTCGGCATGTTCGCCTTGTTCATTGGTTGGCATGTGTTGCACGGCGACTTTATCATCCACGGTGTAGTGCCAGATAAGGTAGCCGATGCGGTTGCCGCCTTTGCGCTTGGGCGCGCGTAGGGCACCTCGTTTCAACGCGAGCGAATGCTTCCATGCGTCTGCCGTGTAATTTTGCGTGCTGTGAATGGTAATATAACGCGGCGACATGGGGCGGACGACGCGGCGACCGTGGGAGCCCTTGGGCACGAGGTCTTGACGCAAATTGACTCTTGCCATAATGGAGGACATGCTGCCGCCACTGGTAGGAGTGGCAGGTCGTTGACCATTTGATGCTGAGCCAGAAGGCGTTTTTCCCCATTCCACGCCGCGTTCTGAACCCAGCGGCACAGCGGGCGAGCAGCACACGATGGCCGCTATACCAGCAAGCAGCATCACGGGCAGCAGTAGTAGGGTTTTTCTCACTGGCAAAATATAGTGAATCGCCAAGTGAATGAAAAGGGCGAAATTCCATTGCTTTCCTGCATTGCCAAATCAGTAAAATCAGGCAGAATACACGCACCACGACAATGAAAATCTTAGCATATTTAAATTCCGATACTCGTCCTTTGATACGCTTGATGGTATCATCTGCAATCGCCTTGAGCTTACCGCTGTACGCAGCAGAACAGAAAAAGACATGGATTGATCCCGTGGTAGCTGAGAAAGAAGATCCTGATTTTTCCGTGCAAGGCGAATATCTTTCTAGCGAAGGCGAAATCTATGGAGCGCAGGTGGTGGCGCTTGGAGGTGGGAAATTTGATGCCTATCTTCTATCAGGCGGTTTGCCTGGCAAAGGATGGAATCCAGAAACGGACAAAATCCACCTTGAAGGACAAATGGAGGGAGGGCTTTGTGTGTTTCGCGCTGCGGCCGGAGTGAGCAAGATGCAGATCGAGAAAAGCACGCTGACCTTAGAGAAAGAGGACGGCAAGAAATTTTCTCTCGCGCGCGTCGTCCGCACTAGCCCAACGCTTGGAGCCAAACCTCCGACGGGTGCGGTAGTGTTATTTGACGGCAGTTCGGCAGATCTTTGGGAGAAAGGAAAAATGGAAAAGGGCTTATTGACGGCAACGGGGGCGACGACCAAGCAGACATTTGGCAGCTACCAATTGCATGTCGAATTTCGCACGCCGTATAAGCCTGCTGCAAGAGGCCAAGGGCGCGGGAATAGTGGCATCTACCACGCGGGGCGATGGGAAACACAAATTCTCGATTCCTTTGGACTCAAAGGAATGCAGAACGAATGTGGCGGGATTTACTCGATTGCCACGCCGAAATTGAATCTATGCCTTCCTCCTTTGACCTGGCAGACGTACGATGTGGAATTGACCAGTGCGACCTTCGATGCCGCTGGAAAAAGAACGGCATGGCCACGGATTACGGTACGCTTGAATGGTGTAATCATACATGAAAATCTCGAGTTATCGAAAGATTTCACCCCGTCCGCACCTTTGTCCACGGCGTTGACGCCGGCGGCAGGGCCTGTGCACCTACAGGATCATGGAAATCCGGTCATGTTTCAGAATATTTGGATCCTCGAAAAATAGGGCGAGAAGCTTTATTTTTTAGAGAATTTCGGAATTTCGAGTAGGCGTCTTTTCCTCGTAACGACGGCGGTGGAGACACCGATTTTTTTGGCGACTTCCGCATCTGCCGCAGAGCCAAGCAGCATGATTTCTTTGAAGCTCCATTCGGTCTTTCTTTTGTATCCTAGGTTAAAGGATGGAATTCCCAACGTACTACGTTTCTCCATCACCGAGCCTACGGTGCGACCGAGAACTTTGGCGATTTTTGCATCGGTATCCGTACCCAGCAAAGAAACCTCTTTGGCTTTCCAAAAGTTCCAAACATGCGTGGCCGCGTATGATGGAATGCCGAGTCGCATACGCTTGCGAATGACCGCCTTGCGGGTAATGCCCATGGACTTGGCGAGATTGAGGTCGGAGATGGTGCCGAGTAATTTGAGCTGCTTGGGTGTCCAAGCAATGCGATTCCAGTTGGTTTTAGTGACAGATGGAATTTTATGTTTGAGACGAGCATGATGAATGCGCCCCACGCTGATGCCGAGTTTTTCTGCCAGGGCAGAATCGGGCATTGTTCCGAGAAGTGCTAGATTTTCGGGAGTCCAAATGTGGGAATTTTCTGCGACTAAACTTTGCCCTCTTAGTCCATACGGATGTTTCTTAGTAGCTGATTTTTTGCGTGTCATAAGTAGCTGCTGGCTAGAGATCCATGAGATTTTGAGGAAAAATAGGCAAGTCAAACATCAAACTTTGCGCGACCTTGGTGTAGAATTTTCATAGGCATATTCCATGACTTACTCCTTGCCAATCCATTCGCCGTATTGACGGAATTTTTTGTAGCGTTGCAGGAGGAGTTGCTCTTTGGTAAGACTGAGAAGTGATTGGATCTGTCCGACTACGGCGGCGCGGAGTGCGAGAGCTGCGGCGGCGTGATCATGGTGCGCTCCGCCTGTTGGTTCGGGGATGACACCATCGATGAGGTTGAGTTTTTTTAAGTCAGGAGCAGCAATTTTCATCGCCTCAGCCGCTTCTGGCGCATGTTTGCGGTGTTTCCAGAGAATGGCGGCACATCCTTCTGGAGAAATGACGGAGTAGTAGGCATTTTCCATCATAAGAACGCGGTCTGCGACACCGATGCCAAGTGCACCACCAGAGCCGCCCTCGCCTAGGACTACGGCAACGATAGGCACGGTGATGAGCATCATTTCGCGGAGATTGTAGGCGATGGCTTCGGCAATGTTGCGCTCCTCGGCACCGATGCCAGGGAAGGCGCCTGGGGTATCGATGAGGCAAACGATAGGGACGCGGAATTTTTCAGCCATGCGCATCAGGCGGATGGCTTTGCGGTAGCCTTCCGGGTGAGCGGAACCGAAGTTGCGAAGGAGGTTTTCTTTGGTGTCGCGGCCTTTTTGATGTCCGATGACCATCACGTTTTGGTCACCAAGTTTCGCGAAGCCGCCAGGCATGGATTTATCATCACCAATGTGGCGGTCGCCGTGGAGTTCACAGAAGTCGGAAAAGGCGAGGGAGACGTAGTCGAGCATAAAAGGTCGCTGAACGTGGCGGGCGATTTGCACGCGCTGCCATGGGGTGAGGTTTTGGTAGATGGAAGCTCGAGTATCGGCGAGTTTGGACTCCATTTCGCTGATTTGTTTACTGAGATCGATGTTCTGCGAAGAGGATTTTTCGCGGAGTTTATCGAGTTCACGTTCCATTTCGGCGATGGGTTTTTCAAATTCGAGAAGCTGTGTCATGGTGTCGTGGGCGTGATAGTAACAGGTTTATGGACGGATTTCTACATCATTTCCTACACGGAGAAGTAGAGCAAGTTCTTCAGCATCAGTGGGGTCGATGTGGAAGCCGCGAGCGGCAGTATCTTGTTGCGGATCGTGGGTATGAATGAAGTATCCTTTGCCAAGAGTGATGGATTTTTTCGAGGCACGGTATTCTTTCATGGTGGGGGTGATTTTTCGAGTGCCGATGATGCCGCCTTTATTTTCTATTTTCGTAGTCAAAACGGCGGCGGGAGGGGCTACGACTTGGCGAATCGGATATTCTTTGAGGAAAACATTTTTGTGGGTCAGGGTGAGTGCCTTGCGCGATGACTCTATGGTAACGCGGAGATTGAGCGGCATTAGTGTAATTTCATCACCGGGTTGCAGCGCGCGCATTTCTAGGTAGCCATTAAGGTGCATCATCGCGTCAATCGTAGTTTGATGCTTCGCAACAATCCCAAGATAAGAATCACCGCGTGCAACTTTGTAGGTAATGGTGTTGGGATTATTTCGTAGTGCTAGAAAATCATCCATGTTCATCTCGCCGAGAATATGGCGGGCGGCGGCAGAAGAATTACAACTGGGGAAATAATTGATGAGAAAAAGGAGTTTCTCGCGAGCCGTGGCGATTTTCCCTGTAGCAAGAAGCTCGGCGGCCACTTGAAAGGCGCGATCGCCAGGTTCAATGTCGGTCATTTCCCCTTGTTCCAGCATTTTAATGTGCTCTTCATTTCCAGAAGCTGGTGCCGCTACAAGTGGTGCAGGTTCTGGCATGTAGGCGCTAAAGTACCGAGCGAGTGTGGTAGGGACTTTTTTCCCTAGTGCATGAAGCGTGTAGAAGTATGACAGGACGACAATGCCAACCACAGCCAACGCGCAGAGAATTTTTATGGCAGTCCAAATTCGCATGGCGGGCGATTGCTATTGCGGGGTAGGATTCTGATCACAGCAACTTACGCCGTTTCAGGTCGAAGGTGTTAATTTCATGAGATTGGGCGATCATTTCCAGCGCAAATTTCACGAGCGATATCTCCCAATGATCATCGACACCCGCAATAATCGCGAGCATAGGATCACCCGATCGACGAACCTCTTGGAGCAGATTTTCGCATACCGCATCAAATGGTTCGTTAATGATTTCCTCTGAGTAGTTGGTGCGTCGGAAGCGGAAGCCGTATTGCAAAAAGGCGAGATCCATCCCCTGATCGCGCAGGGAATCTAGAAGTTCCATCATTTTTTCATTTGCTTCTTCTGAAAATCCATCGAACTCCATATCGCGAGAAGGTTTGATCAGTAAGGGCTTAGAAGCTTCCACTTCGCCGGAACGCACGCGAACCTTGCCGACAGAATCCATCAACTCGGAAACGAGTTTGAAGGTGAAACGTGTTTCACCAAAAGTGGCAATACGCCGATCTGGTTCGCGTAGCACGCGAGTGGTATGCATGGCGTATTGGAAGTTATCACGAGAAATATTCATTCGTTCAATGGACTATGACCAAACCTGGATGATTTGCAAATCTGAATTTTCAGCCAATATAACAAAAAACGGGCGGTCTTCCGCAGGGAAAACCGCCCATGTTCGCGGGCTATGCTGCGAATCAAAAAAATCAATTAGGCGTTACCATCGATGTAGCGGACAACATCACCAACGGATTGGAGCTTTTCAGCTTCTTCGTCAGGAACTTCGATGCCGAATTCCTCTTCAAATGCCATCACAAGCTCTACGGTATCGAGAGAATCGGCACCGAGGTCTTCAATGAATTTGGCATCTGTGGTGACTTGGTCAGCGTTGACGCCGAGTTGTTCAACGATGATATCTTTTACGCGTTCTTCCGTGCTTTTTTCTGACATGATAATTTAATTGTAACGTGTTGCGAGGAAAGGAATAGCGAGGAAATGAATTCATGGCAATAGCGAAATTTCGATTTTTCTCTGCGTGTCTTATTGATCCGATGTAGCACGATCCAGTGCAAGGCTCATCTTGGGATATGAATGTAAAATATCCTATAAAATCCCCACAAAACCGGATTACCAACGAGTTTTCTCGATCGTCTTGACTTCACCGCTTTGAGCTCGCATCGGGGAAAAAATCGCTTGCTCATCCGACTAAGCTCCGCTACCTCATGCCCGCCGGGAATCACTGGCATCATACCACCATGGCTATCAAACGCGCTCTCCTTTCCGTATCCGATAAATCCGGTCTCCTCGAATTCGCCCGCGGCTTGCATCAAGCTGGCGTAGAACTCCTCTCCACAGGCGGCACGGCAAAATCCCTGCGCGATGCGGGACTACCCGTCATCGATGTAGCGGACTACACCGGCGCTCCAGAACTTTTTGAAGGGCGAGTCAAAACCCTTCATCCGAAAGTCCACGGCGGACTCCTCCAAAAGCGCGACGACCACGAGCACCAAATACAAGCGAACGAACACAACATCCCCACCATCGACCTTGTCTGCGTGAATCTCTATCCCTTTGAGCAAACCATTTCACGCAAGGACGTAACACTTGAAGACGCTATCGAAAACATCGACATCGGCGGCCCTTCCATGCTTCGCTCGGCTTCGAAAAATTACGCTTCCGTCACCGTCGTTTGTGACCCCTTAGACTACCCCCGCATCCTTGAAGCCATGGCAGAAAACCACGGCGACACCACCCTCACCCTGCGTGAAGAACTCGCTGTAAAAGTCTTCCTGCGCACCTCCCAATACGATGCCGCCATCGCCAATTTCCTCGGCAAATCGCAAAACGGCACCCGCACCCAACTCACCATCAGCCTCCCCTTCGAGCAAGAACTCCGCTACGGCGACAATCCCCACCAAAAAGCCGCACTCTACGGCAATTTCGCCTCCTGCTTTACCCAAATTCAAGGCAAAGAACTCTCCTACACCAACATCCTCGACATCGAGGCCGCCGCCGACCTCATTCTCGACTTCCGCCGCCCCACAGTCGCCATTCTGAAACACACCAACCCCTGCGGCGTTGGCCAGGACGACGAAGACTTACGCGCCGCATGGCAAAAAGCCTTTGAGACCGACCGCCAAGCGCCCTTCGGCGGTGTCATCGTCTGCAATCGCCCTATCACCGAGGCACTCGCTCGCGTCATTTCTGAAATCTTCACCGATGTCATCATCGCCCCCGACTACGAATCCGAAGCCCGGGCCCTCTTGCAGAAAAAGAAAAACCTTCGCCTCATGAAAATGAACGAACTCTATCTGAAGGAAAAAACGCAACCCCTCATCCGCTCCTGCCCTGGCGGCATCATGCTCATGGATCGCGACCACACTGCTCTTGGCTTGGAAAACCTCGAACAAAAAGTCGTCACCAAACGCCCACCCACTGATGAAGAACTCCGCGCCATGCGCTTCGCTTGGAGAGTTGTCAAACACGTCAAATCCAACGCCATCGTCTATGCCAATTCCGACCGCACCCTCGGCATGGGTGCTGGGCAAATGAGCCGCATTGACTCCTCACGCATCGCCGTTTGGAAAGCCAAAGAAGCGGGACTCTCCCTCAAAGGCAGCATCATCGCTTCCGATGCCATGTTCCCCTTCGCCGATGGCCTGCAAACCGCCATTGATGCCGGAGTCAGTGCCTGCATCCAGCCCGGCGGTTCTGTGCGTGACGAAGAAGTCATCGCCGCCGCCGATGCCGCAGGGATCGCCATGGTCTTCACCGGCCATCGTCACTTCAGGCATTAAAAATATTTTAGAAAAACCCTCACCGTGACAAAAAACTGCCGCTTCCTGAACACTTCAGAAGAGAATACTTTTCATGAAGTGACACGCCGCGTCAATGTTTGACCCGTTGAATATGCCGCAACCCTCCGCTCCCGCACGGAGAAATGACTCTACAAAAATCCTCGATCCCCGAATGCTTACTTA
>CAMAYN010000085.1 GCA_945862285.1 Akkermansia muciniphila
TAATCGAGCGCGATGCCATGCTCAAACGCATGTGCGGCTTCGATGAAAGCCACTTCACCACCCTAGCCCAAGTCCTCCGCCCATGGCCACCCCCCTGAGCAACGAACGCGAAAAGGCGTTCGCAGCTCTTTAAAATGATCAATCAACGATGAATGCATCCATTGAAATCCGTATTGCCTTACTAGCTTGTTTTTTTACGAATCTTTATGCCGATGTCGTTCTCTACTCATCATCCTTTAGCGGCGCGAGTGGCGCCAACCTTAACGGACAAGCCGTGATTACCTCTGGCGCCACAGCTACACAACACACACTCTACGGCACCAACGCCTCTGCTACTTGGTCGGCCAGCTCCGCGTTTAAAGCCGATGGGTCATTTGTCGAATCCGGCGCATTTGATGCAGCGGCAAATCGAGCCAGCGCCACATTGCCCTTCACTCCGAAAAATGGTCATCTATATCAACTCACCATGACCACGAGTTTTACCCAACTCGCCCCAACAGTAGCTGCTTTTCATGCCCTCGGCTATTTTGAAACCGCCAACTTCACAGGAAACATCAACGCAACCAATGGCGCGGGGGTCTGGGCCTTGACCCGGCCTGGCGATACTACTGCCGACGATCAAACGGCGCACTTTAACGAAACTGGCGGGGCAGGGAATCGCAACGCCGCACCCACCACCATCGAGGATTCCACTGCTCCATCGACGCTACGCATCACTCTTGACACCACCGGCGGGACAGGAAATTGGTCGGCGATTTATTTTATCGGTAATGGCTCCGGCGGTTACACCGAATTGGCGAGAGTGATTGATCTCAATGCCGTGACCATCGGCAGCGTTGGAATCTCCGTATATAATGCCGACGGTGCCGCGAATTTCCTAGCCTTTGAACTCCGGGTAGCGGAAGGCGATTCCTCAGCACCAGTGCTCTCGCAAACTTCCCCGCCCGACAACGCTGATAGAGTTTCGATTGCTACTCACATCGTCGCCACATTCGATGAGAACATCATGACAGGCACGGGAAACATTATCATCCGCGATCTTGTTGATGGCTCTAGCAGTAAAACCATTGCCGTCACCGATGTCACACAAGTCACGATCACTGGCAAAACCCTCACCATCATTCCCACCACGCCGCTCTCCGCTGGCCGAGAATACGCCGTTCAGATTGCTACCGGTGCGGTGAAAAACACCAGCGATTTACCCTTCGCGGGAATTCCTGCAAATCAGTTCACCACATGGAATTTCTCCACTCCGGCGAATCCGTTGCGCATCATGCCCATGGGCGACTCCATCACCGTCGGCTTCACGAATGCCGATTGGAGTGGAGGTGCCTTTGAATACGGCTACCGCAGCGGCCTCTACACACGTTTGTTGCAAGCAGGCTATGACTTCCGCTTCATTGGAAATTCCACCGAACCCAGAACCTTTCGCGATCCTAAAACCACCGATCCTGCATGGCCACCGACGCTGAATTTGGAGACTTTAGGGCAAGATGGAAATAACGGATACGCCACGCAAAAAGCCAGCTTCCTCAATAATGGCATCAGCTCTTGGCTCGCCATCCATGATCCCGATATCATCCTATTAAAAATCGGCACCAATGGCTATACCGCATCCGATCAAACGGCACTACAAACTCTCGTTACTACCATCACCACCACGGAACCGAACTGCCACCTGATCATCGCGCAGATCATGCCAAGATTCACCTTCGAGCAAGGCGTGGTGAACTACAATGCGTGGATTCGCAATACCCTCGTCCCAGCCCAGCAAGCCCTAGGTCGTAAGGTGACGATGGTCGATCAATACGCCCCCTTCCTCACTAACCCTGCGGATCTAACATCTATCGACCAATCCCTTTTCTCCAACGGGATCAACCATCCCAGTAACTCCGGCTACGATAAAATGGCACAAGTCTGGTTTAATGCCATTCAATCACTCGACCTTGGCCCTGGCACCTATTCCCATTGGATTCGCGGATTTTCCGGCATCGGCGGGCAAACGGGCATCCATGACGACCCCGATGGTGACGGCGTGAAAAATGGCATCGAGAACATCTTCGGCACGGCTCCACATCTTCCATCGGCGGGCATCACGGTCGGCGCTTACAACGCTAAACAAGGCACCTTCAGCTTCACCCATCCGCAAGGCTCTGCCGCCTCAGATCTAAGCATGAGCTACCAATGGTCGAAAGATTTACAAACCTATCGCAACCACGCGGAAACTGATGCGGCTGGCACCACTGTTTCCTTTGCGATTCAAGCCAACACGCCAAATGCCGGTATCACCACCATAACGGCTACGGTCACTGGCACCCCATGTGAAAAACTTTTCCTGCGAGCCACTGTAAAGGAAAATAGACCCCTGAGCGATCCTTAGGAATCAACTAGGCAGCTATAGAAGAAAATCCTCACACAAAATGATTCGCATCTAGGGACAGACCTACAATCAATTTTTTTCTCATTCACCCCTGCGCTTGATCCGCATATGAAATCCTGTGAATTTGTATCTTCGCTCTAATTCCGTTCGAGATAGTACTTCCCTACCGCGTAGGGGATCGCCGATGAAATACTTGTCGCTATTTTTCTCAATGATCGCAATAAAATGCCCGGCTGAACCCATCATCACCCCGACGATCGCTGGCAGTCCATCCTCCGGGGTAAAGCCAGAGCGGAAGGAGAAGTGGGCATCGTATCCCCGAGATCGGAACGCCCGCGCCAGATACCATGCCTCCGTGCCGCCGCTGTAGGAATGGGCTTCCGTGGCGATTGCTGCTTCGGTGACATTTTCGCCAAAGTATTTTAAAATGGTCGCCGTCGATGCCGCCCCGCATGTCGATGGGGTGCTTTGTAGGCAAACTACGCCATCCCATTGCTCTTGGAAAGAGCCGCACGGAATAGGTCCGATCAATGGCTTGATAATGGGGGCAATACCAAATACCACAACGCCGAGAAGCGGCAGAGTCAGCATGATTCGTGGTAATAATGTTGCCACCATGCCTCCTGCGATTCCTACGAATCCCATCAGGAACTCTGATCCTGCGATGCTACGTAGCTCATAATACCAACTCACCTCGGGAATGACATGTGCGTAATACACAGAAAAACTCGCTGCCGGAAGTGCAGCAATCATCGCCACAAACGTCAGGAAGATCTTTGCCTTGGTGGGTAATTTTTTCGCAGAGCGGAACGTTACAAAAAATGCAGCAAGTGCCAGAATAATCGATATAATGCCGAGCCAGTTGAGATTCATCTTTTCTTGGAATCGTTCTAGCCCAACAATCGCCATGCGGAAAGGAAGAAAACAAAACTCTATCCTGAAAGCTCTAGGATTTGCCACCCAGTCTAAAATAAGTCTTTTCATCTGACTTGCATAGAGGCATTTTTAGAGCGAAACCCTAACGGATATGATACGAAATACCATGACCAGAAATGCGCCTGGAATTCTAACGTGCGCCATTTTTTCTCTCGTAATCCTGATCGTGGGTAATGCTTTGATCCATGCAGAAACCCCCACTCCGCAAAATGACTCACTCAGCCCAGAGAAGCAGAGCCTCTGGATCGAGGCCGAAGATTTTACCTACCTTGGTGGCTGGCAACTCGCAGAAAAGAATACGTGCATTATGGGGCAGACCAAACGGAAAAAATCTGATGTCGCTGAGGACAGGCTTAGAGCATCAACAAAAGTCCGTATAGAAGTCGGCGGACAATATAAGCTGTGGGTGCGAGCCAAGGGCGGGGAGAATCAAAATCCTGTGCGCGATTTTTCTATTTCGATTAATTCTATTGTTGCATCGCAAAAGCTTGGCGCACATACAACAGATCGTTGGGAATGGCAAAGTGCTGGCGTTTTTCCGTTAGAAAGAGGTGAAACCTCCATTGAGCTCATCGATTCCAGTCAATACTTTGCGCGGTGCGATAAAATTCTTCTCACGACTGATCTTTCCTACAAGCCCAAGGGAGAGGGAGAAGCGCAGAATATAGAACAGATCGATGCGAAAAATCCGCCCTACCATGCACACATCGCAAAAGTGATTTTCAATGATCTCGCCCCCGGCACTCTCGCAGGGCAGGGAGGCGGAACAGGCTTTGATGCGAAAGCGATTTGGTCTGTGGATGGTGCCATCAACATCGTCGATGGAGATCTGCAAATGCCTGAAAAAAATGGCCGTTCCTTCATCCGTTCGCAAAGTGGTAAACCCGCTCATATCAATGCCGGAAGCGAGAAGACCAGCCAAGCATTTCGCCCCTTGCTCATAACGATGAAAGGACAAGTCTGGTTCAGTTATTTGGTAAAACCACTCCACGAAAATGGCATGGCGGGCATCAATCTACGGCAGGCGGCGAATGAGCAACAAGATCTCTCGATTTATGCTTCGGGACGTGATCTTCTCGTCAAAGGTCAAGTGATTACCAAGCGAATCAACGATCGATTTCCGATAGGAGAAACGTCGCTCGTCCTTGGCCGCATCGACGTAAATGCAGATCGTCATGGCGATCGATTATTCGCGGTATGGGTGAACCCTGATGTAGATCAACTTGGTTTGCCGCTCTTTTCAGAAAAGCTAACTAAGGAACATTCCGGGATTTCCCACCTCGGCCTGGCCATGTCAACTGGCTCCGCTCATGGTGTTTCACCACAGATTGATGAGGTCACGGTAAGCAACTATCCTCGTCAAGCAGGGTTCTTTCACGTAGCACCCAGAAAACGTCATTTCGGGCTGAGCCATATCCCTGTGAAAGCGGCTGAGCATAAGAGTCAACTCCCGCCCGCGGGATACAATCTTGTATTTTCTGATGAGTTTGATGCAAAGGAGTTGGATCGCACCAAGTGGGATTACCGGCTCGTAGATAAAGACGACAGTGCGCAAGAAGAAGAGAATGTGGAAGTAGCAGACGGACATCTCATTGTTCATGCGAGGAAAAAGAATGTAGGCAAGTGTCATTTTACGGGTGGTGGCGTCATCAGTAAAAACGTATTTGTTTATGGATATTACGAAGCGCGATTCAAAATCCCTAGCTCGGAAGGTTGGCATACATCCTTTTGGACCATGCCCGTCTATTTACCAATGGAGAAAAGAAACGTTGAGATTGATTTTTGTGAGCAAGACAGCGGCGACCCGAATTATCTGAGTGTCGGATTAATCAATCACAGAGAAACAGGTTGGAATCAAAGCAATATTGGCCGTTGGGTGGTAGAAGATGTGCCCAACATGGTAGAAGAATACGTCTTGATCGGTTCTGAATACACGCCGGAGTTCATTCGATTTTATGTCAACGGGCGGCTCATCAAAGAGGTGGACGCTGCGGTATTTCCCCATGGCCCTGCTACCGTGCAACTTTCTTGTATTGCTTCATTAAAAAAAGGGGATCGATTCCAAAACGTGGCGCAGCTCCCCAGCCGCGCGCGTTTCGATTACGTTCGCGTCTATCATAACCCCAAATATGCCGAAGCTGAGGCTGCAGCCCAGATCAAAGCAGTCATGCCGACAAAGCCCATCCCGCCCATCAGCGAACGCCAAAGATCTGGCGTCACGTCAGAAAAAGAAGGAACCTTGGACTAAATGCCACCCCGCGATTCCTACTGGTCTATCGTACTTGTGGCATGGATCACAATCTGGTGAAGCAGGGCGGGAATTATCCATGAAATTTCGAACGATTCGGGGATCAGGGGACTTTTTGCTGTTGATTAATTCCACTTAACGCATTGATTGCTTTCGGTAAATATGATCTTACATCGATTCTGCTCCACCTTGATCGCTCTTCTATTGCTTTGTCCATTTGTGATGGCGCGGGATGTCATACGGGGTGTGGACATTTCTGGCTTACCTGAAATGGAAACCAAGCAAACGCAATTTCATCTTGATGGGCAAACACGTCCCGCATTGGAAATTTTTCGTGAAGCAGGCTATGAAATGGTGCGGCTGCGGCTTTTTGTGGATGCCGATAAGCAATGGGGCGCAGTGAACGATCTGGAGCACACGATCGCTCTTGCCAAACGCGTGAAAGAGGCAGGCTTTCCGATTCTTCTCGCAATCCACTATTCCGATACTTGGGCCGATCCATCGAAGCAAAGCAAGCCCAAGGCATGGGGGCATCTCGATTTCGATTCTCTGGTCACTCAAGTCCACAACTACACGAAGGAGGTTCTCATGGTATTCAAGGATGCGGGCATCGTCCCGAAAATCGTGCAGATGGGAAATGAGATCACCCCAGGCATGCTGTGGCCGGATGGGCGGGTCAGTGGCGATGGATTTCAAAATGAAAAACAGTGGACGCAACTCGCGCGCCTGCTCCAAGCTGCTTCCAGTGCAGTCCCTGCCGCACTACCGGAAAACACGCCGCAACGCATGATCCATATTGACCGTGGCGGCACAAAGGCGGTGGTGAAATGGTTTTTCAGCAAACTGATTCAACAAAAGGTGGATTTTGAAATCATCGGGCTCAGCCATTATCCGTTCCTTCACAATACAATGGAGGAGGTGCGCGAATCGTTTGCTTACATCGATCAGGAGTTGAAAATGCCTTTCATGGTCGTCGAGACCGCGCATCCGCATGCACCGCTTTTGAAAAAAGATGAATTGCATCCGACAGGCTATACACACGCACCGGACGGGCAATATCGCTACCTTCGCGACCTGACCCGCTTGGTATCAGAGTTTCCGAATGGCCGCGGGATTTTCTATTGGTTCCCAGAAGGCACAGGACATCCATGGCATGGTGGTAAGAACGCGCTCTTCGATCAGCAAGGCACGGCATTGCCAGGCATTCACGCCATGCGGCATGAGGAGGAATTGCTGGCATCGGAATCGTCGCCGGCGACTGAAGCAACAGCCAAGAACAAGAATCCAATGAACATCCTGCTGATCTTTGCCGAGGATCTCGGCGTGCAGATTGGACCATACGGTGAAAACCAAATTCCTACTCCGGGACTGGATCGATTGGCTGCTGAGGGCACTGTCTTTGAGCGGGCTTACTGTACTTCGGCGACTTGCAGTGCTTCGCGCTCCAGCCTTTTTTCCGGTCAGTATCCGCACCAGACAGGGCATCTCGGGCTTTCCGACTACGGCTATTCCATGCGGCCGGGTACACCCGTTTTTCCGGCACTGCTGAAAAATGCGGGATATGAAACAGGCATCAGTTACAAAATCCATGTGAACCCCGAGCAGGAGATCCGCCGACAATTCGACAAAGTCTATGATGAGCAGCGGATGAAAAACAAGGAACACACGGATGCGAAAGATTGGGAAACGCATCTGCGCTATTTCCGTGAATTCCTATCCGAGCGCGATCCCGCAAAGCCGTTCTATTTCCAAGCCCAAACCCACGATACCCACGAACCTTTTTCTCGTGGACGCTTCAACGCGGCACCAGCAGCGAATGGCTATCGCACGCTGAAACCCGGTGAAATCCGCCCTCTGGATAGTTTCGGTGGCGATATCAAACGCACGGATTGGCTGAATCGTGATTTAGCTGAGTATTACAATTCCATCCAACGCGTCGATGCGCTCGTCGCCGGCTTGTATGAAATTTTGAAGGAAAAGGGCTTGTTGGAGAACACCCTAATCATCTTCTCCTCGGATCACGGCCCTTCGTTCGGCAGAGGAAAACTCTCGGTTCATGAACTGGGCGTTGCTGTGCCACTGATCGCACGTTGGCCTGGCAAGGAAAATCGACAAGCACGCCGCGTGAACAGCCTTGTTTCACTTGTGGATCTCGCACCGACATTCATGGACATCGCTGGTATCGCTCCCGTCCCCCAGTTTGCAGGAAAATCACTGGCGGGGCAAATCCGCGGCGAATCCCGCCCTAATCCATGGCGCAAGAACTTGGTCACGGAATACCATTCCCATACCACCATCGACTGGTGGCCCATGCGTTCGATCCGCGATGAAAGATACAAGTTGATCGTCAACCTGCTGGCCGGCACCGAAGCGGGGAACTACATTCTCCAAGGCGGGCGCGTCCAAGGCGAAGGCGACTCCGCCGACCTATCGGCCGGACTAGGTTCTGAAAACGGCTCTATCGCCAAGACCATTTATCAACGCATGAAACAGCCTCCGAAAATGGAATTGTATGATCTCGCACGCGATCCGGGCGAGACGAAGAATCTGGCGGAGGAGCCGGAATACAAACCCATCTTGGAAAAGTTGCTCAATGATTTGCGGAGCTGGCAGCAAGAGACGAATGACCCATTTACCGATCCATCGTATCTCGAAAAATTAACCTCAGCCCAAATCGCCAAGCAAAAAGAAATCCGCACCTACGAAGCGCAGCATGGCAAAAATAGCTTCTGGGATAAGCCCATCGCCAAGAGAGATTGGTCTGATCTGATTCATGGACACAAAGAAAAATAATATCATGCATCACGTAGAATGGTTAGCCCGCAGATTCGATGCCCCAAATCAAAAAAATGACGATCTCTCATTGATCCTCCGACCTGCTCCATGATCGAACATATTCGATACTGAATGTCGAAGGTAAGGATTCCTTGGTGGGTAGCCCGAACCAACTAGGGAAAGTCTCGCTGTCGAATACCATGTTGAGAGCTTGATGCCAATGTGTGTTCTTCAATTGATGCACCACTTTCCCATCCACAAACCATTTGATCAAATCCTTATTCCATTCGACGGCATAAATGTGGTAATCATCGACAAAGTTAAAGGGTGCCTTCCACTTTCCTGGCTTTTGGAAATGCTTTTTCTCCGTGGGCGTGTGGAAAACATGTGCGTTCATGTTGTAGGTATTCTTCCATTTGTCCTCCACTCCACAGATTTCAAATACATCGATTTCAGTCCACTGGTCTTTTTCACTTTTATAGAACCAGAAAGCGCTTGAGGCCTTGGATTTCATGGGACGGCATTTGATCTCATAAAATCCATACTTCACGGCGGCCTTACTCTTCACGGCAGCCGTGGTGAATGTGTGATAACCTTTTGGCAGATTTTCTAACGTTTCCACGCGAGCTGTTAGGTGAAGTTTTCCGTCACTTACGGCAACATTCTTCGGGGAGAAATAACCCGGCTCACGTCCCTTCCATCCGGGATCGTGATCGAACCATTTTTTTGCGTCCAACTTATCCCCCACAAACTCGTCACTCAATTCTGGTATCGGCTTCCATTTACTTCCTTGCGGCGGGCCTCCTAGAGTAGGGCTGGAATTTTTTTTCTGTAAAAATGCAACATCGGGAGCCGATAGAGTTTCTCGCATCAATGTTTCCTTCTTGCCCGCTCGATCCACAGTGACTTGTCCAGAAGCGGCATCATATTCGATTAATTCAGCTTCAAACGTGCTTTTCCCATCCGCAGCAGTCCATGTGCGCGCTGTAGCACCTGAAATGGCGAAGTGAATGATGGCAAATAAACTTAGAGATTGGATACGGTGTCTCATCGCACACATAGATACCATGATTTTTCAACCACGCACTTGTTAATTCCATTTTTGTTAATTCCATTTTATTTGGATGGAACATCCTGAATGAACCATCAAGTGATCGTCCCTCTTATGAGCAGGTTTCGAGCCATAGTGGAAGATCGAGTCATTCGTCAAAATATTTTTGTAACCAATGAATCAATGCGTGGAGTATAGGTATGAAACACATCATGCCAAGCCTACCTGAACCAGACCCGACAGAAGCCTTCATTCGCGCACTGAGTGAAACGCAATCGGCACTACGCGCCTACTGTTTTGCCTCACTGGGGCAGAGCGATGAAGCCAAGGAGGCCTTTCAGCGTGCCAATATTGCTCTATGGAGAAAATGCAGTGATTGGAACCCAGAAACGAGTTTTCTTCCTTGGGCCATTACCGTTGCGAAATTTGAAGTCTTGGGTGTTCTGCGCGACCGCCAGCGGCGCGAATCTCGTTTTGTCTTTGATCCTGATGTAGTCGAACTGATGCTTGATGAATCTGCCAATGTGGCAAAGCATTCTTCCTATCGAACCGAGGCATTAGAAAATTGCTTAGCCAAACTTAGTGAATCGAATCGCAAGGTTCTTAGCGACTATTACGTTGATGGCCATTCCATCACAGATCTATCGACGACGTATCGCAAAGCCGCAAGCGCGCTGAAAGTTATGCTGTTGCGTTTGCGGGGGAAACTTCGTGAGTGCATTGAGCGCACCTTAGAGAAAGGAGGTGCCGCATGAGCGATCCACGGCTCGATGAACTCATGCTGCTTGCTGCGGGAAATTCCCTAACAGAACAACAGCGAAGGGAAATCAATCAGATTCTCCGCGATGACTCGGAAGCCCGCGCCTATGTTGCCAAAAATCTTTTCTTTGAATCAATGCTTGTCGATTGCTTGAAGACGCAGGGGTTCATCAACGATTTTAAAAAACCCTCAATCATTCCGATACAAAAACCCCACTCCTTTGCCCGTGCTGCCGCATGGATGGGTGCTCTCCTATTTCTCACAGATAAAAGTCAAGCTGCCACTGTTGGCGCCGCCAGCATAACTAAAACCACAATCAACCTAACCACGATCACATTCCTTATGAAAAAAACAGTGACTTCCATCACCTTTGCCATCCTCGTTCTGGGTAGCGCAGGCTCCTATGCCGTTCATCAACAGAACACCTCTGCCAAGCAGCGCGTTACGAATATGGAATCCGAGATCAAATCCCTTAGCGACCAACTCGGGATAAAAACGAGTCAACGCCCAAGCCAAGGTCATTCATCATCAGATCAGAAAAAAGCCGTCGATGTTATTCAACTGTTAGCGATTTTTGATGATAATAAAATCACTCGGGAGGAGAGTGCGCTCTACGATGATTTTCAAAAACAACTGCTAACGATGGATGTAGAAGCTCTCAAAAATATGCTACTTGATGCAGAGAAAATCAGCGCCCCCGTGAATTCGCCCGTAGTAAGTGCGATCATGAAACAACTCAGCAGCATAGACCCAGCAGAAGCAGCGAAGTTAGGAACGCTTCTTAGTAATCGCAGCAATGCGTTTGATTTCGCACTCGCAACAGATGCCGCAAAAGCATTTGCAAACTGGCTCCTTAAAGATCCCAATGCTGCTGACCAGTGGTATCGCCAAACTCTTGCCGCTGGCGGTTTGCGTAGCACAAGCATTCCACCAAACGGGCTTGAGGAGTATGCCATTGATCGCAGCTTCGAACGCTTACGCTTTCAAACCATGGTCAAGATCAACCCCATCGAGGCAGACGCGATGCTCGCCACCATGCTTCCCATTGATGTGACTGCGGCGCTAAAAAACGTCACCGAGCCTGATGCTCTGAGAAATATTCTGCCAAAACTACAACCCGAGCAACGTGTGAACGCCGCGAGAGGTGTTGTGGAAAAAATGTCCACCAACGATCCTGCTGCGGCATACGAGTGGGCAAGTTCACTAGGCATGCCCACGCGTGAGTCCGACACCCTCATGGCTGGTTCGCTAAAAGACGCCGTCGCCAACGGCAAGCTCGACCTCGCCTCCGTTGCCGCGTGGGCAAAGAAACTCGATGTCGATCCATCCACACGATCCGAAACACTCGTGGATTCTGCGGTCAATGCTTCACGCATCCCTGGAGCCGATGCCAGAGCAACGGACTGGAATCGCGCCGGCGAACGAATTGATTGGCTTCGCAAAGAATCATCACCCGAATCCGCCGACCGCATGGTGGGAGAATACCTTGGAAAACTCGCCTACCATAGTCAAACGCCGGACCAATCTTTTAAAGCATACGAAGCAGAAATCGCCAGACGTGGAAATGCCGACCCCGCACTCACCATCAGTTACGCGAGACGCATCGGCATGATCGGCTCCAGTCGTTTTAGTGATCAAGCTCTCAAATATCTCAACGCGCTTCCCCCATCGCAGGAAAGAGACCACGCCATTCACATGATCAAAATCAACCGCTAAAAAATCTCATACTCATAGATCATGAAAAAACATCACCTCATTCTACTCTTTCTCATGGCAGGTATCCTCGGTATCTTGCTCAAGCAAACCTACGATATCAAACAAACGGAGTCCCAAGTCCAAACCCAGCTTAACCTACTCCGGAATGCGATTCAAAAATCCCCTAGCCACACAACGAGCCGGAACGTTGATAGAACAACGCGCCGCCAATCTTCTTCCCTAGATCCCAGCGCCATTCTCGCTCGTCTGAATGTTGACCCGAGCAGTGCGGACTTCCGGCAACAGATGACGGATTTTGCCGATGACTTTGAAAATCTGATCACAGGTGCTCCACTCTCGAAGTTAAAAGAACTCTGCACTCTGATCGAAAAAGATTTTCCTCTCGATCAAGAGAAAAACAAAATGGCGCGCAAGGTGTGGATCGCCATCTTAGGAGAAGCATCACAATCCGATCCCACATGGGCTTTCAAAAAACTAGAACATGCCACAAGCACAGTTCACGCACCGATCACGGAAGCACTGGATACCGTGAAACACTGGTCAACCATTCAAAACAACACCATGGGATCATCCTATGCAGTTGCCTTAGATCAGTGGCTGAACCAAATGCAAAGCGCGGGGAAAATCCAAGCGGATCATCCACTCGTCGCCGCCCTACGCGCAGAGATTGCCACGTCACAAGCAAACACACCCGCTGCCATCAAACACATCTCACAGCTCCCCCACTCACAGCAACAACAAGCCGCGGCAAAATTTCTGGCCACCACCGCAACGGCCATGGAAAGACAGCAAGCCATTCAAGAATTTAGCCACACTCTACAGCCACAAAACTTCACCATGCTCGCATCACGTCTTGCCGAACAACAAGGCTTCGATCAAGCGCGCGATACCTTGACCAGCACGACACTGCCACCCGAAAAATTCAATCTTGCCGCCGTAGGAATTGCCGCCGCCGATATCGGCCCAGAGACCGCCAAACGCGCCGAATGGTTAGTGGCAAATTTGCGCAGCGATGATGGAAGTGCGCTTAAAGAATTTGCGGGTAAATGGACGCATGGCAACTACGCCGATGCTGCTGCATGGATCAACAAAATGCCAAAAGGACAACAGCGTGATGCGGCACTCGCAGGCTTCATTCCCGCTGCCACCACCATCGATGCCGCAACGGCAATCGACTGGGCTCTCACCGTTTCAGATCCCGTACTGCGCAGGCAATTGTACCAGGAAACACATGCAACATGGCAAGCGATCGATGCCCAACGTGCCAACGAATACAAACAACATCACCAACTCGACCACGAAGCCGCCAACGCGAGGACGCCATGAGTTTTCCTCCATTTACTAGATTGACAGCATGACCTAGAACCACGACGGTTAGTCCGTCTTTGCATTCTAAATAAGGTTATAATCGCCTAACAAACCCAATCTATGAAAACAGGCTTCCGCCTTTTTTTCCCCTTCTGCTTTCTGCTGGCGCTTGCGTTGTGTAGCGGGAGCCTTGCATCTGCAACGGAATTCTATGTTGATCCTGTTTTCGGAAATAATTCGAACAACGGCACTTCTCCTGGCACCGCTTTCAAAAGCATGGAGAGAGCACGCAATGCAGTGCGGCTGATCAATGGCAGCATGACGGAGGACATCACTGTCCATCTTCGCGGTGGTATCCATCGGCTTACCTCGACCCTGACGCTGGGTTCGGGGGACTCGGGAACCAATGGCTTCAATGTCGTCTACCAGAATTACGGAAGTGAAGTCCCGGTCATTAGCGGTGGCGTGAATCTCTTGCCGCAACTTCCCGCAGAAATAAGAGAATCTATTCTATTTTCAATGAAAAGGACGCTATCCTTCGGCAATTCCTCGGCAATCGAAATTACCTCAAGCTCGGAGCAATCATTCTTAACCGCGTAGCGGTGGAATACCCCGTAGCGGTGGAATACCCCATAGCCGTGGGTTTCAACCCACGGATCCCGGACACCCCCGTGTTTTTGTGCCGCGTAGCGTCACGATAAATGGCGGGTTCAATGGGCGCATGTTGATTGGCGTATCGGGCATTTGTTGTGTCACTACGCGACACGAAAATTCTTTCGGGTGGGGCGTTCCGTGGGATGAATCCCACGGCTATCAATGTTTCATCGCGATGCGATGGGGAGAGGCGGGAAACAGGGACGCGAGGCGCAGGGACAATGGCTCTGTATTGGGCGAAGTTCGCTGCAATTTGTGGGGTGATAGTTGCTTTTAGACGAGGTTCGCTGGCATTTGGGATAGGTTCGCTGTGTTTTGGTGGTGGGTAGCTGCATTTTTGGCATGAGTAGCTGCGTTTTTGGAAACAATAGCTGCATTTTTGGCATTGTTCGCTACGTTCTGGGAGTTGATCGCTAAACTTTGGGAATGAATAGCTGCACTTTGGGAATGAATAGCTACACTCTGGAAATGAATAGCTACAGTCTGGGAATTAATAGCTACAGTCTGGGAATTAATAGCTACATTCTGGGAATCGATGGCTGCACTTTGAGAATCGATAGCTGCAACAAGGTATATTTCCGCAGAAATGTATCTTCTCCTGAACTCGCAAGAGTTTTGTGACTTGACCTGTGACTTGGCTCCTGATTTCGGCTGGGAGGCGAGGACGCCTCCGCCACGGGTTTTGGCTGTGCGCTTGGAAAGCGCAGCCACGTTAGGTGAAACTCAGGGCGTCCATGTCGAAGGTGGCGATGACGTCTTCGGGGAGGGTGGTTTT
>CAMAYN010000086.1 GCA_945862285.1 Akkermansia muciniphila
GATTTTTTTCTTTGTAATATCGTAGATCGATGGCGGTATCGGCAATCGAAGATCGCTGCGTTGAACAATCACCTCACTTACAGTATTTCCAACGATATGGGGAGAAATACCGCGGCATGTTGTTTCAACTTCAGGTAGTTCAGGCATGACGTAGATTGCTCCCTGATCTTACAAATGGCAAAAAATTTCTCTTTCCTAAAGTGCATTACACGATTCAACGCGACAACAAGCCCTTTCTAGGGTATAGAGAGAAATCGAGGAATCCCGCTTTTCCGCTTTTCATATTCGTCAAATCGTGCTTTCTATCTGCCGCCGTTGCCTGCGTAGGCTTCTACTCCCTTTTCCCATCATCCCATGTCCATCGATCTGACCAGAAATTTCTCTATCATTGCCCACATCGACCACGGTAAAACCACCCTATCCGACCGACTCTTAGAGGCCACCTCCACCATCACCGCACGGGAAAAACAGGATCAACTTCTCGATGCGATGGATCTCGAACGCGAGAAAGGCATCACCATCAAATCTCACCCCGTCGCCATGAACTACACGGCCAAAGACGGGAAAACTTACAAACTTAACCTGCTCGATACGCCAGGTCACGTCGATTTCTCCTACGAAGTCTCTCGTTCTCTGGCCGCATGCGAAGGAGCCATTCTCATGGTCGATGCCGCCCAAGGAGTAGAAGCGCAAACGGTAGCGAATCTCCACCTTGCTCATCAGCAGAATCTCGTCATTATTCCTATTCTAAATAAAATCGATCTCCCCGCCGCCGATGTGCCAAAGTGCCGCCGTCAACTCGAAGACATCCTTGCAATTCCCGCCGAAGACGCCATCCCTGCGTCAGCGAAAAACGGCATCGGCATTCAGGACATTCTCGAAGCCATCGTGCAACGTGTCCCCCACCCTACGGCAAATGAAGATAACTTGCTGCGCTGTTCTGTCTTCGATTCACTCTACGATAACTATCGCGGCGTGGTTTCTTACGTTCGTGTTTTTTCCGGTACGGTCAAAAAAGGCCAGCGTATCAAGCTGATGTCCACAAATAACACCTACGAAGTCAAAGAAGTCGGTGTGTTTACCCCCAAAATGAATGCCACCAACATTCTTTCGGCAGGTGATGTCGGCTACATTATCGCAAACATGAAGTCTGCTTCAGAAGTCAAAATTGGCGATACCGTAACCGATTCCGTCAAACCATGCGCCGAGCCTCTCCCTGGTTTTAAAGAAATCCAGCCTATGGTCTTCGCTGGAATCTACCCGGTCGATACTTCCGACTATGAGGCTCTCAAAGCGGCTATGGGAAAACTACAAATCAACGACGCGGCCTTTACCTACGGCACAGAGTCCTCCACCGCTCTCGGCTTCGGTTTTCGCTGCGGCTTCCTCGGTCTTCTCCACATGGAAATTATCCAAGAACGCCTGCGCCGTGAGTTCAATATGGATGTCATTTCCACCTACCCATCCGTCATTTACCAAGTCACTTTGACCGATGGCGAAGAACTCATCGTCGATAACCCTGCAATGTTTCCTGAGCAGCAACAAATTCAAGAAGTCCGTGAGCCGATGGTGCAAGTCTTCGTTATGATCCCTGGCGAATACATTGGCGACATTATGTCCCTCGTCATGGAAAAACGTGGTGAAGTCACCAATACGGAAACCATCGATGACACACGCGTCATGATTTCCAGCCTACTTCCCTTGGCGGAAATTCTTGTCGATTTCAATGATCGTCTTAAATCCATGACTCGTGGCTATGGCTCCATGGACTACGAACATGCAGGCTATCGTGCCGCCAAAATGGTAAAAATGGATATGCTCATCGCTGGTGATCCCGTCGAGGCATTTAGCACCATCGTGCATCGCGACAAGGCCGAATCCTTTGGTCGAGCCCTCGCCTCGCGGCTCAAGGAAGTCATTCCCCAACAACTCTTCGTCGTCGCCATCCAAGCCTGCGTTGGTGGAAAAATCGTCGCACGCGAGAGCATCTCCTCCATGGGCAAAAACGTCACCGCCAAATGCTACGGAGGCGACATAACGCGGAAACGCAAGCTGTTAGAGAAGCAAAAAGAAGGCAAGAAAAAGATGAAAGCCATCGGCAAAGTCAATATCCCCCAAGATGCCTTCATCAAAGTTTTAAAAACGGGGGATTGAGCAGGAATTCTACTTTTCTAAAAATGGCACTGTAACGCTTTCATAATCGATGCGTTCAAATTCACTATCCCATAGAAAAATACAAAATTCCCGACGATTTGCATACAGGCCAACAGTCGATGCTGTAATGCGTACCCATTCCTTTTTTGCGGGATCATAATAATGAACACTGATCGGCAAACTTGCAACTTTCGCTCCCGCCAACGGATTGATGGCTTTTACATTTCCTGGGTCTAAGGCAATTTTATTTGTGCCAAGTTCAACACCAATTTTAAAGTTCGTGAGATTCAAAAACATTGTTTCTCCAGCCTTATGGCTGGCTAAGTCTTGGACCTTGCTTTGAAATAATAAACCTTGAGGATTATTTTTCGTGGGCACCAGAATAATTAAGGCATCGCTGACTGACTCTGGAATCGTAGTTTGTGCTAATGTTAGAAATTTCGGTTTTTTAGGATCTTCAGTGTTCGGAATTTTGCGAACAATTTTTACCATACCATCTGCCGATATTTTCACAGGAACACTTACCGAGTATTTTGATATTACTACTTCTGTCAGTTCTTCTCCCATCGACACAGTCACGGGATTCTCGATGCCATTGGGTAAATTGCTACATATGAAACGCGCGACTCGACCTTTTGCCTCACGTTTTTCGTCGTTGTGTGTACTAGATTCCTGTGCCGTTAAAGAGGCGATAGCACATAGTGACAAGATGAGACGTAGTAATTTGGGAGCGGACATATTTTGGTGACTGAGATTATATTTCTGAGTTCGCTAGCCAGCGAAAACTTTGGATTTGAAATTTCCTTCCAAATCTTTGATTCATTACTGTTAGTGTATTGTTGCGAGTCAACTGACCAGCAGCACTTAAATTTGTTGCTCCAATGTGAGGATCATTGGTGGGATCTACATATTCAGGAACGCGCTGCACTGTTGCTTCGCACCACGCACGAGCAAGCACATTGCCACTGCTATCAAGGCTTTCCCCATATGCACGAATGAGAAATGTGTCGTCTCTTACATTCATGGTGTTGGCAATAGGTTTTAATACGTCCGACTGAATCAAGTAACCAGGAATCCCAGCTAAACGGGAACCCGTAGCTGCTTGCGGGGTAGAAAAAACATTTGCCCCCAAATCTTGCTCAGAAATCATGTAAATATTCGCAGGACTTTTATAGCGAAAATTCAGCGATCGTGAATCGGGGCTGTTGTTGTCATAGTCGATCGCATTTTGTAATGCACCCATTAAACCTAACTGATCATTCGATAGGCGACGATTGATAAATTCCGAAAAATTGAGAAACGGACCACGTAACTTAACTTGCTTCACGCATTCCTCGGCAAGTCTAAGGATCTGCGCATCATCGAGAAAGCGTACTCCGCTCCAACCACTTGAACCATCGGGCATGGCCACACCTCGGAGGGGATCGCTCATTTCTTTATCTGATACTTCTGTATCGAAGCGCGAGAGAGCGATGCGTTTACCTGATGGAATGACGACGGGTTGCAAATTGCCGGATGCGTTGCGGAACACGAGTTGCCTCTCACGTATCCCTGCAAATAACGCTTGCCAAGCCGCCACAGATGTACTGTTAACATTAAACATTCCATCAACCAAAAGATAACGAGCAGAACGGAGAAATCCGTCTTCGGAGCTTAGCTCACTCTTAATCTGTTCAGTATTACGCCCTCCTGAGTAAAAAGAAAAGCGACTGTTTGAAATTTCTCCTTTAGTAATGAATCGATCGATATTTTGCGTAAAGTTGACGGCTGAATTAGCTGCGGGGCGCTGCTGTTCCGCAAGGGAAGATAGGTAATAATCATCCCAAAGTGCATCATTCAGTAAAAATACGTGATCCCAATAATCGCAGTATGCTTTCGTATCAACTGTTTCAGTGATCGATGGTGAACCGCGATCAATTGTATCCTGACTCTTCGAATTATCTACGAAGCGGTAAACGTCATTTCTAGGTAACATCGGATGCATAAAGGAATTGCCAATGCCTGGACCAGTAACGCCACTCTGATAGGCAATCTTTTTGCTTTCTGAAGCAAAAAGGGAAGCTTTAGCAGAGCTATTACCATTTCCCGTAAATCGGTTCGGGGAAAGATGTGATCCCATCAAATTTGTCCGCATCCACCCGGGATTGATTCTCATTCCTGCAAAACCTGCTAGGCTACTGATGGGAGCAGATGGCAATTCTAGCATAGATATGGCTGACACTTGCTCTCGATTCCCCAGAAATGCCTTTTCGCCAATTTGTCCAATAATCTTACTCACACCGATGTTTGATGTCGGACCAAATGTAACAACATAAGGACAATCAAGTCGCTGAGTATGAGCCATCGTGTCATCTTGTGATATATACATGCCGCTACCAAAATAATACGGCGGTGCGTGAATCCAATTTCTGGAACGCCAGTCACGAGCCCAGCCAATGCTAGGATAATCAGAGCGATCAAGTCCCTTAATTGCCATTTGAGCATAGGCAACAATCTTGGGGTTACCGTCGAAATCCCAGGTAGCAATATTAGCGACTCCCGGTGGTGTGATTGGGGTAAATGTTTGGTCAGGAACGTGGGGGCTACGCTGAAACCAGTCATTGGAATACGTCATTGGAAAATTTCCAGAACTATTTGGCCATTTTGAATTAAAAACAATAGCTCCCCCTGTATTGCCCAAATTCACGCCTCCACCCCACTGAGCGCTAGAAAATTCATAGGAAGCACCAGGTCGATCTCCACTAGAATATGGTCCTTTTGTTTTGGCACCGCCGTTCGTTCCCCAGTCTCGTTCATCTCCAACTAAAACGGTAGGATCAAATCCAGGAAGTAATTCTGCATTATTCAAATTGTTGGTTTGTGCTGTCATACTAGTACCTGTTTGCTTCAAAGAGAAAACCCTCAATTCACCTGGCTTAAATATGATATTTCCGCCATTTCCAGAGCTGAGTTGTGCGGTAAAGTTGTTGGCATCGTACAATCCATTCTGACCATTCAAAACTCCGTTTAAATAAAATTTCTGATTCGTCGGCCAAAGCTGATACGGTTTGCAGGCAATAGAGAATTGGCGCGATGGAATCACCATCTCTGTATTGTAGGGATTCCAGAATGTAAATACGGGTATGTAGTACTGCGAGCACGTAAATTTTCCTCCTGTACTTGGCCGAGTCACTAAGCTGTAAATCAAAGTTAACTTCGCAAGTATGGGAGTGCGCCAGTAGTGGTTAGATCCCTCCCAACTAGGGTTTGCCACGCCAAGCGTAGAAGATGTTGCCATTTGAGTAGCAGGTTTTCCTCCAGTCCAAGTGAGGATGCCTGAAGTTCCCGCAGCATCGGTTGGGGTTGCATCTGTTGCAGAGCGATACATGCGATAGAAGTGACGCATATTAGTCCACGACGCAAAATGTCTCGATATGACGGGCGAGTAACTCGCTAGATCAGAACTCATCGGGCGAATTGACGGTTCCCTTTCATCCGAACGCGGAGTGAAGCGATATGGCACAGGCATTTGCGCCCCTTCACGCTCAAATAATAGACTCAGATCTTTCTTTAAATGTCCTGACCGCACACTGGTCATGACTCCTTTACTTTGTGCGGTGAGATCGAAAAAATTTCTTTGATAAATCGATTTGTCAACTTGTGCAGAAACAAGAGTATTTGTTGAGAATAGGCGGTCTGAAATCGTGCTATCTTGATCCAGCGAAGCAAAGCCATCAATTCCGCCGACACCTACTTCAGCCGTGTTTCCCTGTGATGCTTGCCACTGGTCGGTAGATAAATTTCGATTTTTTTTGGCGAGATTCACCTTGGCCTTGTGGTTTTCAGGGCTGATCCACCATGCATTTCTTCCTGTGGTGCCAATAGAATTAAGATATGCCCGCGTTACATTATTTTGATTTTCTGAAGATAACGAAGTTCCTAAACTCCCCTCTCCTACCATGATGACTGAGTTGTTGTTATTCCAACCGTTCATGGCATCAGCCGCGTTGACATCATATTCCATAGAAGGCGGCATTGATAGAAGCCAACGTCGGAACATATTGGAACGCTTGACTCGATACGTATCTCTAATGGACGGAATCGTGCTCCCGTTGTCGAGAGTATGACTTGTGTTCAACCAATTTCCCCATGAATGATAAGAAGCGAGCCACCGTGGTTGATTTACACCATCAATCGCAGGGGTATCAGGATTTTTATCAAAGATGGCGGCTTCGGTACTTATTCGCCTATCCGGTCCCATTTCTTTCTGGAGTTCTCCTAGTGCCATCACCATCGCCATGCGTGCATTGGAACGGGCTTCGGCGCTTGCTTTTCCTTGGGCACTGGCTCGCAAGGTCACTGTGGATAAACTCAGAAATCCAATCGCGATCAATGTCAGCAAAACCATCATGGAAATCGTGATGATCAGTGTGAAGGCTCTTGGAAATCTCTTAGACCCTAGGCTATTTTTGGGCTTTCGATGATTCATTATAATTGGTTTTTTGTACGTCGAAGAATTACATGTAAGCACATGGTATGCCAAGCGAAAAAGTGAATCGGATTACACTTTGATTTTTTGATTTGTTGATTGATCGAATCGTCAACGAATCCCTACTTCCGCATCACGATGATGCGATTGGTGTTAGTACCTTTACTCAGGTTATCTACACCCCAGCAATTGGAAGTTTTGGTAAATACTTGGGAATTGATCATCACGCACTCGATGTGAAAACCTGCGGCACTCGCTATAGGAATGACGAGGTCTTCCATGACGATTTTCCCTTTGCGGATTTCTCCCACCTCAAAGGCGACGATGCCGCCGGGTTTGAGAATCCGATACATTTCGCGAAAAACTCCTGCCATGGCGTTTTGCCAATCGGCAGGCTTGCGCCATTGCCAAATTTCTACCTTTTTGCTATCGATGCCGTTAAACCAGCAGCGCAGCCAGTTGTCTTGATCATATTGGACAATGTCGAGAAACGGCGGCGAAGTAATCGCCAGCGATACAGTGCCATCGGCCACGGTGGGCACAGAGGAACAGTTGCCGGTAATGATTTTACCCAGTTCGCCCGTGCGGCGATGCTGCATGCGATCGATTTCACCAAGATCCCCAAGGAGCTGGTTGCTTTTCCGCGCGATGATTTTTTTCACATCGCGCTGCGGCGGCACTTGGTTGCGTTTGCTGTTGATGCGTTGTTGGGAGGCGATGGAAACAGCTTGATTCGGCGGCAAGGAATAGACGGAGAAAAAGCCAGGTGAGTGGCCACTAAGGCGGTTGGTGGCGACCATGCGCAGCCAAGCATCGGCTTCATCAAGAGTTCCGGCTTGCTGTTTTTCTAGAAAATAGTCACGCAATGCACAAATTTGCTGGAGAGTATCGGGATGGTAGAAGACCAACAAATCGTCCCATATTTCGGATTTTTTTGTGAGATCAATTTCAGTAAGACGTTGGAAAATATCATCCGGATGCGGTGGACGAAGGCGTGGACCACATAAGATAGCAGAGAGCGGATTGATATCGCAGCCGAGGGCAACACGTTGGTGCAAGGTCGCTTCTAGCAGGGTCGTTCCTCGCCCCATGAATGGATCGTAAACAACATCACCAGGTCGGGTGAAGCGTTGAATGAAAAACAGAGGAAGTTGCGGCTTAAAGCAGGCGCGGTAGCTTACTTCATGCAGCGAATGCCCTTGGCGCTGGCGTGAGGTCCAGTATTCGTTGACATAGACTGGGATCGTCTGGTCTTCGAACTCGTGGGAAAGAACGACCGTTTCTTTGCCAAAATCACGGAAGTTGACGATTTCATTATGAAAATCAATCATGGGACGAACGCCGTTATCGCCGTGACTGTCCACTGAACTTTTTGCTCGGTTTGTTGGTCGCGAAGTTCTACGGTTTCGCCAATTTTTTTATAGAGCAATCCAGCACCCGCTTCGGAAAGGTAGGAGACCCAATTTTTATCTGGGGCACTATCCCAAGCACCAAGAACGCTGGTTGTATAGGTCTCGCCTTTGGCATTTGTAAGAGTAACGATTGTGCCAATATTGATGGATGAGGTATCGACGCCTTTAAAGTCAGTACCGCGGGCACGAGCGATTTCTTTTTCGAGTTCGCGGCGACGACTGCCGAGATATTTTTCCATGTCCTTGGCGGACTTGTATTCAAAATTCTCGCGGAGGTCGCCGTAGGAACGGGCGATTTTTACGTCTTCGCGGTTTTGTGGAATGCGTTTTGAAACGAGTTCGTCAAGTTCGGCGCGGCGGGCTTCTAGGCTGGCCCAGGAGACCAGAAGTTCGTCATCTTTGGCTTTTTCTTCGCCACTGACAAGAGTTTCCGTTTCTGGTCGAGCTTTTATAATGCGTGCCATGAGAGATTTTTTGTCCAATTCATTAAAGCACGGGCACTCCATGAGGCGGCGTCCGAAGTTTCGCGCTTCATTATTGTCCATGAGGCTGACCATGTCGCCAAGGAGTTCTTTATCTTCACCGAGCATTGCTTGGAGGCGTTGCGTTTTTCGAGCCCCGTCGGCAATGAAGTCGGATTCGAGCTGGTTCAAAATGGCGGCTCCGACATCGGCAGTGAAAACGTTTGCCGCCATTTCTTTACGTTCGCGGCAGATCCACATGAGCGCTTCGTGGCCGAGTGAACGACGGGTGATGGCACGGCGGAGATAATCTTCTAATGCGCCGAGTTCATCGCGAGAGTCAAAAATTTTCGCAATCTCGCCCATACCTCTCGCACCAGCTTTCTCGACAATGCCCATGAGTTTTTCTACCCAAACGTCGCCGAAAGCGGTGGGGAAGGCATCGTAAACCTCGCGCTGACGGGCGGCACTCAGACCAGCGATTTCTCCAGAGACGCGATTGTATTCACTACGGATCACGTCGGGTAATTTCATTAATTCGGCAGGAATCGCGATTTGTGATGCGGCAGCGATTTGGTCACGTATGAGTAGGAGTTCTATGGCGTTCCCGAGATTCAGCTTCATGGCAGCACGGCAATTGACTTCAATGCTAGCGTAGAGTGCGAGTAAGTCATCGGGATTCGAGGCAAAGTGTTGAATTTCTTTGGCAATCGCTTCGAGGAATTTCGCTTTCAGCTTGAGATCACGAGTTGATTCAAAGTCGGTCAATAAAACTTGGGCTGGTGTTTGCGAGCCAGAGCGCAGAGTGATTAATTCCGTGCGACGAACAGGAATGACGATGCGTTTGCTGGCGGTGATGATTTTTTTCGCGTTATCCCACCATTTTTTGAAGTCTGCGGCGGGGATAACTGGACCGTTGAGTTCTTTCTCAAAAGCATCGAGCGTCATAGAATTTCCATGACTGGAAAGTACGTGTGCGGCGAGTTCGATTGGGTCTGAGCTGGCAAGGCTACGAAGTTCTTCCATTTGTTCTAATTTCCGCGCACGAAAATCATCGGGCTGGAGCGGCTCGGTTTTTTGTAAAACGAATTGGAGATCCATTTCTTGGCCGGTTTTCTCGGCGAAATCTACGACGACCATTTTGTCCCGCAGACTCCAACTTACGACCTTGCCTGCACCCCATGATTTGCTAAGAAGGAAGCTGCCAGGAGCAACTTCGGATAAACGTTTCCCTACGGCGGCATTAATTCTTCCGGCTTCTACCAATTTTTCTACTTCTGGATGCATGTGCCACAAACTGCGTACTTCGCGATAAAATGGCAAGGGCAAAGGCAATCTAATTGCAGAGAGTGTCGTCCTTGAGCAAGAACGTCTCAATCAAAGAGAATGCCGATGCAGCATTTTACGGTTTATTCTTGCTAGACCATCGCAGAACTGTATTCTGCCGCCCCTCAATTCAACCGATTCTCCCGACTATGTCAAACAACGCCATTATTGGAATCATCATGGGCAGCACCTCAGATTGGCCTACCATGGAGCATGCTGCACGTACGTTAGAAGATTTCGGCATCCCTTGGGAAGCGGAAGTTGTCAGTGCGCATCGCACTCCGGAAAAACTATTTTCCTATTCTCGTAGTGCCGCCGATCGAGGTTTAAAAGCGATCATCGCCGGCGCAGGCGGTGCAGCTCACCTCCCTGGTATGTGTGCCGCTCTAACGCCATTACCGGTTCTTGGTGTCCCTGTGGAATCGAAGACACTCAAGGGAGTAGATTCCCTGCTATCGATTGTTCAAATGCCCGCCGGCATTCCAACCGCGACATTTGCTATTGGTAAAGCGGGCGCGGTCAATGCGGCACTATTTGCCGTCGCGCAACTGGCTGTCAGTGATACGAATTTGCAAAAAAAACTCCTCGATTTCCGCAATAACCAGACTGCTACGGTCCTCGATGCGAAACTGCCCGAACTCGATTGATCGATCATCCACCTCATGTCATCTAAAAAACACGCCAGCACTGCCCCGCCCTCCTTTGCCTCAGGTTCCACGATCGGAATTCTTGGCGGTGGACAACTGGCGCGCATGCTATGTATGGTTGCGCAACGCATGGGCTATCGCACCCTTGTGTGGACGGGAGGACAAGAGGCTCCCGCTGCTGCCATTTGTGATGAATTTCTTGATGAGCCGTTCGATTCCCTCGCAGCGCTCGAGCGATTTATTTCCCTTGCCGATGTCGCAACGGTGGAGTTTGAAAATATTCCCGCCGCAGCCCTTGATGCTGTGGAGCAGTCGCTGCCATTGCGGCCCAATGCGCGAGCCATCCGTATTTGTGCGAATCGTGAAGCCGAAAAATCTTTTCTGCGCTCGCAAGGAATTCCCTGCGCGCCGTTTTGGATCATTAGCTCGGCGGAGGAACTCGCCGCGGCGATGCAAGAACTTCATGGCCCAGGGGTGCTGAAAACGTCCGCTTTCGGCTATGATGGCAAAGGGCAACGCAAGCTCGATGGCAGCGAAGACCCCATCCGAATTTGGCATGAATTTTCTGCTCCACGGGCGATTCTGGAAGGTTTCATTTGTTTTGAAAGAGAGCTTTCTATCATGATTGCTCGCTCTGCGAATGGCGATGTTCGCTGCTTTGACCCTGTAGAAAATCTTCATCGACATCACATCCTCGACCTAACGATTGCTCCCGCGCAAATCTCTGACGACCTCTTGGACTGCATGAAAGAAATTGCCACCCGTATTGCCGTGGCTTTTGATTATGTGGGGATTATGGGAGTCGAATTTTTCCTCGATCCTGTCAACGGCATCATCGTCAATGAAATGGCACCACGCCCGCACAACTCCGGGCATCACACCATCGATGCCTGCTATACCTCCCAGTTTGAGCAACAACTACGCGCCGTCTGCGGATTACCGCTTGGATCAACTAAACTCCTTTCGCCATGCGTTATGCTCAATCTTCTGGGCGACATGTGGCCTGCGGAAAATCAGCAACCAGATTGGCAAGAATTGCTTGCTGATGGAGCATGTTGCCTACATTTGTATGGAAAAAAACGTGCTGTCCAACGTCGGAAAATGGGGCATGCCACATTCCTCGGCGAAGATGCCCTCGCCCGAGTTACTTCAGTGAAAAACCAGCTTCTTACCAAAGGGCAAACTCTTTGAGGCAGGGTCAGTAACAGCGAACCGGATGGTCGGACTGCCCGCGAACATTCCATCGGCAATCGAATCCATCCATTGGCTCAGCCATTTTGAATGAATCTCTCTGAATTCTGAGATCGAGACACTTTGCGAGCACGACTCCATTTGACTCCTCAAAAAATACGTCGGAGAATTCGATCTTATACTGGTGAATTTGCTCTTTTCGCAACACGACGATGTAAGCATTCCAAACAAATCATACTTAGTTTAGATTTGGATCTATGCCGCGGTTAAAGATGTTCATTTTCAGGGCTGCTAACGTGGCTTTTGCTTTGGCAGCCTCGCGCACGCTCGGTTTGTGGCGCGGCATCAGACCGGAAAAACGTCCTCTCGACTCTCCAAATTGCAAGGACTGGGAGTCGTCGAACTTGGTAAATGCACCCGCCGCATCACGCTGAATGAATAACATGCGCGTGGCGCTACTGTTGTGATCTTCTAGCATCAGCGCGACAATTTCTCGCCGGTTCGGCGATTGGGATGGTGGGGTGTTGGTGTCGAGGTGACCGTTGGCATCGGGCATGGCGGCCCATGCTTCCACGATCATCACGATCGCCCGCGCACAATGGGCAACGGCAAGCAGGCGTGCGACTTCGGCAAAGCGATCCTTTGCTGCATCGTTCGTCAAGCCGTCAGGCATGCAAAAAATGAGTCCTTCGTCGGTAACAGCGATGACCGTTGGCGGCATGGCCCCCGTGGTTTTCATCATGTGCCATGCGTAGTCGGCCGCTTGTGCCGCCAATGCTTCCAAACCGAGAGGATTGTCGTGCCAGCGATGTGATTTCATGGGCGAAGTCTAAACGATTTCATCGGCATTGACCAGTTTATCCTTAATCCATGCTTGCTTTATATTCTAAAAAAACCGCCGCTAAAGGCACGCAGCGACTGAAGCAATCCCTAGACGCCGTGACCTGTCGTCATCGTTACTCCATCAATCACCATCACACTTCATCCCATTTTTCGCGAACCAAGTGACTGGCGTATTCGGCATCACCGATTTTACGATGCCAGCTACAAGCTCCAGCAACCGGAGCCATAAGCGCATCTTCCCTCAGGAAAAATGTGGTAACAACTCCTTTGACCTCCATGAAATCGCTCGCTGCGCATACAGAAAACGTCTTGAAACACAAAAATCGAATTTTTTGCTCTCCGTAGTTGTCAACCGATGCTCCGCGTTGTATAAAACGGCACATGAAATTTACTGCCATCTTGTTGTCAGCACTGTCTTTGGTCATTGTATCTTGTGAGCGACACGAAATCGAACACACCCGAGATACAGTAAAACTCTATGACGAGCACACGACTCATGGGGACGACAACGGCTCGCACGGCGCAGGTCATGGGGACGGTCATAAAGACAAGTCATCCGATCACGGTAAAGCAGCTCATTGATCTCGTGGCAGATTTTGTTCTGCCAAGGCGTAACTCAAAAACATTTCCCTTCCACATTTTGATGGGTTTGCCTCGCGTAATTGATACCTAAGGCTCGCTGAAAGTCCCCAAGCCGTTTCCCCTTTCTCCAGAGAAATTGCCGATGCCGGCACGCCTGTGATGGTCGGTGATTTCTCTCCTCCAAATAAAGTATGTGCCGCCCAAGTGAGATGAATGACATCCGGTGGCTGCAGGCGAATGATTTCTTGCATGAGGTTTCCTCCCCCTTCACAATGAAGGTGATTGACACCAAAATCTGCATGCAATCTTGTCAAAAAATCCCCTAAAGAACCACGATGCCAGTGAACATCTTGCCGATGCAGTAACGCTGGAATTTCTTCTGATAAAAGATGGATATCACCACCTTCCGTCTGAAACAATGATTCATCACCGGTGAGTGTCCCGCCTCGGGTAATCACACAGCGCAGCGGTTGCCAATCCTGGTTGACAACCCGCATGGTCATACGATCTGCCATCAATGTGCGCCGACCTACTAAAAGTGCATCTGCTCCTCGACGTAATTCCTGCAAGCGCTGATGATCTTCCTCGCTGGTCCATCCCGAGGGTCGATGCACCTCATTGGTGATTTTTCCATCAGCAGAAATGGCAAAATTCGCTGTGATCCGCAGTCGCTGAGTCATGCCGCATGCTAATCGTACGCCATCAACGGCGCAAGACAGGAACATGATATCGATACAACAATCCTAAAATTCCACCCAGCCCCAGCCCCGACCATAAGCTAGGATCACCATGCCAAAGCCAGATTTTAGCATAGAATGTAACAACGCCCAGGAGAAGCGATAGAATTTTTGTAGATGTATTTGAGCATCGCAAAAGCGCGTAAACAAAAAGCACCGCATGCCCCGATGCCGCAGGCCAAGCGAACAATGGCCGACTCACACAGAGAAAACCGACAATTCCATCAAGGAACCATGACACTTTGTTCGACTGAACAATATCGAATCGCTCAGTGAGCAGCGCGCCTAAAACGAAGGCTGAGGGAACATAATAAAAAATGATAAAAACGGATTTTCTAGGCCATTTTTCCCCATTGCATAGATGACCACGATCAAAGCAGCGATAAGTGGCAGCAACCAAGGCTTCATGCGTCGTTCGTTCATCGCGGTTCAGAATGATCGCAAATCACCCATGATCCAACCAGAATGTTTAAACAAAGCGAACCCCGTGAGATGAACTGATGAGGATGTCGCTTGGGACTATACTTCCACAGAAGGTAACAGAGAAAACGAAGGGGCAAAGACTTTGTTACCTTCCTTTCCTTCTGTGGAAATAAATTGGCGAAAAAATCCATTCTTCTATCCCAAAGGGATTACGCATCAAAGCCCAGGGTTGGAGCGCATCGCTCCCGCCCTGGGACAGCATCCACCCCATAAAACAAACAACCCCATCGCGGGTTG
>CAMAYN010000087.1 GCA_945862285.1 Akkermansia muciniphila
CTGCCGTTGAGCTTGCTCGATGGCATCAAGCATCCCGATTTTTCCGCCATTATGAACGTGACCAGTATCAAATGGATTGTGATGTTCTCTCTCGTCGGCACCATAGAATCGTTGCTGAGCGCCAAAGCGGTCGATCTGCTTGATCCATGGCAGCGCCGCACGGATTTGAATCGTGATCTTTTCGCTGTTGGTATGGCGAATACAGCCGTTTCCTGCATCGGCGGCATTCCGATGATTAGTGAAATCGTTCGTTCCAGTGCCAACCGCAACAATGGCGCGCACACGCGTTGGGCAAATTTCTGGCACGGCACATTTTTACTGATTTTAGTCGCATCGGTGCCATGGTTGCTCAACAACATCCCCCTCGCCGCGCTCGCAGGAATGCTGCTATTCACTGGCTATAATCTAGCGTCGCCAAAAGAATTCATCAACATGTGGAACCTAGGCAAAGCGCAGATCATCGTTTTCCTTATCACCTTGATTGTCACATTGGCCTCCGACTTGCTGATCGGCATTGCTGCGGGCATTATCTTGAAAATGATTCTTCATTGCCTCGCTGGAACATCGATCCGGAATCTATTCTGTCCGCATACCGAACTGGATTTTTCGGAGGAAAAGCCCCGCATGATGATTTCAAAATCTGTCGTCTTTAGTAACTGGCTTCCGCTTCGGAAACGGATCGCCGAACTCAGCGACAAGAAAACCCTCGTCATTGATTTTTCCCAATGTCATTTCATCGATCACACGGTCTTCAAGAAAATCCACGAAATGGCGCAAGATTGGAAACGAGAAAATCGCGAGTTACTCCTCGAAGGTCTGGATGATCACACGCCTGTTTCTCAACATCCACAAGCGGCACGTTTCAAAGTCCTACGCTGAGATGACATCCTTACTCATGATGTTTTGCCTCAAAGAGGAAATGCTCCGTCGCTGCTTTTCGCAGCGCTACCGGGAGGGAAGGGAAGATTCCTCCGGTGATCAAGAAGCAAACAATCAACGCGAGGGGCCAGCGTTCGCGGGGGAGAGCATCGGGGATTTCGATGACGTTTTTCGGCAATACACCTAAAAACAAAACACTGTAGAGTCGGAGTAAATTAATGGCATTCAGAGCGGTTGCCAGCAGCAGCGCGACGCCCATCACTGGGTGGCGTTCCTGGGCACCGTGAAAGAGTAAGTCCTCGGCACAGTAGCCCATGGTTCCAGGAAGCCCGACGAGGGCTAATCCACAAATCAGGAAAAATGTGGCTAATCGAGGTGCTCGCACGGCGAGGCCTAACGATTCGTTAGGATCGGCCACATCGACGACTCGCACTTCCAGAATCCGCAAAATGGCAATCAGACCGGTGGAGGCAAATGATACCACCATCCAGTGCAGCATGCCGCCCATCACTCCGGCGGTGTTTGAGGCGGATAGTCCGGCTAAGATAAAGCTGGCTTGGCTGATGCAGACAAATGCCAGCATGCGGCGCGGTTTTTTGACAACCAATCCGCGTAGGCTTGTGACCAAGGCCGTGAGCAAGGCGAGGAGGCAGAGCCAGTCGAGCACTTGATGCGCCATAGGTGGCAAATGATTCGACTCAGAACGCGCCACGAGCAAGGCCCCGAGATGGGCATTGAACAATAGCGCAGCGGGAATCAGTGGCCCGTGTTCAAATAGACGCAAGCTCCATTGATGCAGAGGGAACAGCCCTTTGCGCACGACTACGGCAAGTAATAATAAGACGAGACTCACAAGTGGTATGGATGACATATCGTGTATGCTCGCTGAGTGGAAAAACATCGATGCTGCTGTCAGCAATGCCGCACTGGTAATCAGTGCCAAGCTGGTGAGTTTGCGATCGAGTGTTTGCCCAAAAGCCCCGCAGACAAATGGTAGGCAGGTGATCCACCAGCCGACATTCAGGGCGATTATATTTGCCGAGGCATAGACCATTTCAGTGCCGAAGACTAACAACAGTATGCCGCTCAATGCATAACCCTTCACATCCCGTCGTGGAGCCACGCAAATCCCCAATGCAGCAATGACTGGATAGAGTAAAAGCGGTACGCCATCAAGCGCGTCCGCCTCCAAGCAGGGCAGCCAGGGATCGAGTAATTCAGCACTAGCATTCTGCATCACGCGCCATAGTGCCAGCGCAAAGCAGATCACTGCGGCAAGGAGGCAAAGCAAAGCAGTGCGCCGTGGTGATTTTCTATGGAAGCTTGGTAAAGAAACCAGTATGCCGATGAGCAATGCCGCGTGTCCTAGGCTGAGGTAAGGAAGGTCCAAGTAATGGGTCATACAAGGGAATCGTTAGAATGATGATGTGGTAGCTTTTGTCGCGTTGATGGGGGTGTCCGGCGAACGAGGCTCGGGTTGAGAATTTCTGTTTACAGGTGTTTCTAACAAGGAGAGGATCTTGCTGATTTTTCGCAAAGGCAGGATCAACAGCCGTTCCCACAAGGCATCATGAAATCCACGAAACAACGCGAAGCAATACAGCGTCCGCTGCCATTTTTCTGGAATCATTTGTTCGTAATGCGCACCCGTGGCCGCAAGAACTCCGCCAGCGCCGGAGCGTACGCCGTGGTAGTCGCTTAACATCGAAGGCGAGCGTAAAAATTGCATGGCACGCACGGTGGCATGCCCGACGATGTGGACGAGCGCAAGGGTATGCCATCCAAAAGCAATTTCCACAAAGATGATGCCGAGTTGCGTTTGTGCTGCGTAAGCGAGAGACGTTTTCGCATCAGTGCTGCCGCGTTGCAGCATGGTGCTGACGAAAGCTGTAGTGCTACCGATGAAAATCAGCAGCGCGATCGCCATCGGAGATTGCCGAATCAGCGGTTCGATCCGTAGTAGCAAATACGGCCCTGCGTGAACAGAAATGGCACCATAAAATATCGCACTCGATGGCGTAGGGCCTTCCATCGCCCGCGCTAACCAACTACAGAAAGGTCCTTGTGCAGCTTTGCCACTCGCGGCGAATACGAGTAGGATCGCCAATGTTGGTACGGAATATGGCACATGCTGCATCATCGCACTGTTGCCGCTCAGCATTTCCAAACGTGACCAATCCGCAGAGCCAAACCAATGATGTGCTAAAAAAACAGACACCAGAATAAACAAATCCGCCACGCGGTAGGTGGCAAAAACTCGTAGCGCATTGTGTACCGGCTCGGGGCGATATTGGAAAAATCCGATCAATAAAATGGAAGTGATCCCCACCAATTCCCAGCCCGCAATTAAAAGATCTAGTGAACTTGCAGTAAAGACTAGCAAGGCACCAAAAGTGAAAAGAAACAGCAGCAAAAAGAAGCGCAAGAATCCCGCATCACGATGCAAATAAGTAATACTAAAACTGCCGACAATCCCCGTGAGAATAATCGTTAACGCCACAAACGGTAGCGATGTCACATCCAGTATAAACGCCAATGGATACTCGTAATGCTCTACGCGAAACCATTCGCCGATCTCGATTCGAATCGAATGCAGCGGATGATCGATAAGCATTTTCCCTAAACCAATCAGAGCTAAAAACATCAGGCCATAGATGATCTTAGTCGTGCGCCCGATCACGCGTTCGCTAGGGACAACGCCGAGTAGCCATAAAAAACTCAGCAGTAGAAACGTTCCAAGTGGTAGGCCAAGAATCGTGAATAAAAGATGTGATGGATGCATTTGACGATGGGAAAATGTTTAAGCAGGTTTCGATTGTGGTGAATTGATCCGAGCCAGCGGCAGGTGTTGGGTTTTTCCTCGATAGTATTCAATCGAACTGGTCGCCACCGGTAACGGTTCTTCATCGCCTTCGAGGTCTTCCCATAGATGATTGCCACGATAGACGGAAATGGCTCCGCTTGTGGGATCCATGACGGCGAGGCGAATCCAGCGATTTTCTAAGAATTCTGTTAGGAGTGGATTCTTATGCACTACGCCGAGCAAACGATCTCTCGTCGTTTCTACGATAAATAAAATCCTTACAGGTTCGTGAATCTCCACCGTTTGCAGCGGCAGACCCGTGCGTAAGTCACCTTGGTAGCCATTCATCACGCCTACGAGACCACTGATGTTATGCGGCAATTTCGTGCCACAGCCGTAGCGCTCGTTATCCACAGTGCTAAAATAATATTCCAGATTGATGCCACCGCACACAGGGATTACCGCGCCGAGTACGTTGGTGAGATAGCGATCTTCCGAGTCATTCCCCGCATCATAACTTACAAGAAATGCGCGCCGATCCATGAACAAACCTTTCGTCGTTTCTCGTCTGCCGACGAATGCCACCGCATTGGTACAATGGCCGTATTCGGGGCGCGGTTCGGCGATATGCTCGGATCGCTCTTGCACATGGCGCAAGGCCGCATGAATGGAGCGCGAGTTGTTAAACGAATGAAATCGTCGCGTGCGTTCGTGCGCGGATCGCGCTCTCGCTTCGTCCATCGTCCTGCGCAATTTTTCCCAATCCGCATGATGATCTTTTGGCATAAGATCGGTATCGAAATACTGAATTGCATCACTGCAAGTATCGTGATATCCACCGAGAAAATAGGTATCCTCAGGCAGAAAAATTCCACGTGCGGGCAACAATTCACGCACTTTTGGATTGTTCGCCATGAGTGCAAATAGCCGCGCATTTGGTGCCCCAGAGCGCCCACCGCAAGCACCGCAGCAATACGCGGACACAAACGGATTATTGAGACTGCTGCTACCGTGACCGACGATGAAAATCAATCGTGCATGCGCCTTGGTCATGCCCATTGGATGTAGCATATTTACGACCCGGTCTGCCATTTCTGCAATGGTAAAACCCGCTAGCAATCCAGTCGTTGCCTCGCGGGATTCTTCGTCATCGCGCATGAATTGTAACTCCGTCCTTGGCTGTGGCAGAAAAAATTGATTCAGCTTTGCCATCAAGCGCGAATATTGGCGTGGAGCTAAAATGCGCAGTGCCATGGGAAACAAACTCAAAAAGCCAAGGCATGCTGTGCTGACTGTGCCGCGCACCAAGGTGCGACTGCCCACACTGCTGGCGCGCACGATTTTTGCCCACATTCGGCGCTTCCATTGCCGTCGATTATCATAAACTTCGTCTTCTTCAAAGGCAACTTCTGCCACTTGATGTGCGGGTTTTACCACCACTGGACAAAGGGACACACCATGTGCATCATCTAATCCCGCATAATCGACCGCACAGCCGAAAAATCCCGCAGCTCCATAAGTCTCAACGTGTGGTGAAAACTCCTCAATCGCGCGGCGAATCGACTCCTCTCTTTCATCGATGCAAAAAACCACCTGCGCGTCTAAGCGGTCGCCAGCGCGTTGCAGCTTAGGCATCGCATGATGACGTGCTAAAGGAATAAGTATTTGCCGCTCGTGGCGCAATTCATAAGCACAGTGCAACAAACGCCGCCGCTCCCATTCATGACAGAATTCTAATTCGCGGCATAAGGCATCGAAGTCCGCATCCGAGAATCCGCTAAGCATTTCACTATGATAGCCTAGTAGTTGGCATGCATCGAATAAGCGTGCTTGATGCGTGAGAGAGTCGTGATATTTCTCCGCCGAAACGTCCTGCTTTTTCCAATCGATAGTGTTACCTGCAATGTTTTTCAACGCTACTTTCGTGATTACCAGCCGAACTGCCAGAAATTCTAACAAACGAAATCCAGGCCGTTCATGCGGCGCGAGCAGCGGATCATCTTCCAAGCATTTCACCATTCCGCTCCATCCCGGCAATGCCAACAACTCTGCCGCGATAAAATTTTCCCACTGCTCTTCCTCTATGCCAAATTCTTCCAGTAAGGAAAAAATCAATCCTTCTGTGTCAAGATTCTCTAAGTCAAGAGCATCAAACTGTCTTTGCAATCCCTTCAAATGTTGCGGGATTTCTATCAGCCGCGTCGATGTGAATAGCACACGTGTCGCCGCAAAAAATCCCTTTTCCCGCATCGGCATGGGCCAATACGCCAGACCCTGATCGAGATAGGAACTCACCAAGCGAATCATGATCGGGTTAATGATTTCATCCAAATGGATTACATGAGAAATCATCAAAGCCGCCGCAGGACGGGGCGCAGGAATGAACTTCACCGGAGGCGTTGATTTATACCGGCTCGTGCAAACATTCCACAATCGTAGCGGATGATCCGAGGCGAGTGCGCGCACGGATGTAGCGGGAAGATCTTTGCGAAATTCACGCAAGAAATTTCCCTCCTCAATCTGCCATTGCAGATTCCCATGATTCACCCGACGCACACCAGGAATCAATAGAGCACGCCGCAATTCACGCCGCGTCAGCACACCATCGATCACCACGACATCTAATTCGCGATCCAGAATAGCATCAATGTCACGATCCAAAATCCGTCCATCGCGTCGATGATCTTGATACACCTGCTCGGCCAAATACGGTTCTGCATCAAACAACTTCGCCGCCTGAATCACCGCCTCTTCGAAGGGCAAATGCTGGAACGCATGCAAGGTATTGTGATGCACAAAAACCCCAATCGGCCCTTGAGAATGAAGCGCGTGCTTCGCATGTTCTAGCGCATGATGCAGTGCATGCCGCTGTGAGGTTTCGCCCTCGTGATTTTTCTGTTCGTGCAAAGCATTCATTCGCAATGCCCTGATTCTATTACAATTTCAGAAAAATTCTATCCCCTCCGCAGGGGATATTCCCCCCTGAGTTCGGGTTAGTGGCTCGCTAAGATATTTCGCACGAAGGATTCTTTTACCTATTGGGCGAAGGGAAAATGCTTGATCCAACTCTCCTTTTTCCCGAATCACCAAAAAAAATCTTCCCTATCCCTGCACGCACGGACGCAGGGCATTCAGTAATCTTTCTAGGGAGATACTGGCGATTGCCGATGCGCGATCGCTCAACGCATACGGCAAGATTAATTGCCCACGATGCACCAGCGAGCCGCAACTATACACGACGTTCGGCACGTAGCCCTCGCGCTCGCTGCCTTCCGGCGAAATCAGTGGCTCGGCCAGGCGCCCGATCACGATGGTGGGGTCATCGAGATCCAACAAGGCGGCGGAGATGCAGTATTTCCGCATCGGTCCGACACCGTGCGTAATGACCAACCAGCCGTCCGCGGTTTCGATCGGTGAGCCACAGTTGCCGAGTTTCACCGTTTCCCATGATTGCGCCGGGCGTAGGATGATCTTGGGATCCGCCCAGTGATTCAGGCTGTCCGAGAACATGATGGAAATGTTTTCATCATCTTGGCGGGAAAGCATGACATATTTCCCGTCAATGCGCCGGGGAAACAGAGCCATGCCTTTGTTCACCACGCCGCTGCCATTCAGGGTGCTGATGCGGAAATGTAGGAAATCCCGTGTTTCGATGAATTGGGGCAAGATCATCCTGCCATTGTACGCCGTGTAGGTGGCGTAGTAGCAGGGCGTGCCATCGTCGTCGATGAAGCGGACGAAGCGCGCGTCTTCGATGCCGTTGGATTCGTTTGGCGAGACAGGAAAGATAATGCGCTCGCTGATGGCCAATGTATCACAGAAACGGAGTTCATAATTCGAGTCCGCCAACCACTGGATGCACTCCAGAGTCCGCTTCATATCGCGCGATGCCGAATGTTGGGCGTTCCGTACATGGGAGACACTTTGTTTCAACTCGCTGTGCGAAAAGCGACTGCCTAATGACGATAGTACGGCGGTCACGTGATCGTCGTCAAAGCCGATCTCGGAGAGCTTGGTGAAAAAAAGGCGTTTGTCGTAGGTGGGATTCTTTTCCACCTGCGGTGCGGTGACAAAGCGGGAGACTGCGTCCATCGTGATTTCACCATCGGCATTGATCGTGCCGGCGCGGAACTCGATGGAGGAAATATGCCCTTCTCCCGTGGCGCGCAGGCTCATGATGAAGCGCAAACCGCCAGCGGTCGCGCTCGTTTGATCCGGATGCGGCACCATGGAGGGATTGAAGATTGCGGCAGACTCTAGGGCGTATTCCCCAGAAAAAACTGCACCTAACAGCAATTTGCGATCTTGTGTAAGAACCCTATGGGTGAAGATCAGATGCTGGATTTTCTCGAAATGAGCGAGCAGCAAGGGGTCGATGTCATGGTGCCGGGCGTCAAATTCCTCATGCACTTGAAGCAGTTGCGCTACCACTTCCTCCTCCGGCAACGCGAGGATGCGACCAATGATAGTTGTGACTCGCGCCGGATCTGAGGAAATGAAGGGGCGGATGATGACGCGTGCGCTTTCCGGCAACAGCGTCACGGGATGGCGGCAAAGGAGAAATGGATTCATGGGGTGTGGTAAATAATGTTTTCCGCTTGCGTCATTTCGGCGAGGGACAGATGGAAGGCAAGCGTGGATTCAGCGCCCTGGTTTTCGCTTACATGGGTTTCGTGCAAGCCATCGCTGCATCCACCGCTGGTGAAATCGTATAAAGTGACGCCCAGATCATTTCGTCCAAGGAACCACTCGAAGGCGCGTTTTGCCTCGTTTTTCCACAATGAGTCATGCGTGATATAATACGCCTCCAGGCAGGCCGAGACCATCGCTTGCGCCTCAACTGGTTGTTGATCGAAGTCCGCTCTGGCGCCTTCGCTATGATAAAATCCATTGTTGCCGATGGGGCGGAAGCAGCCCGACTGCGTCTTTTGAATCGAGGTCAGCCAGCGCAGCGACGCGAAGCCGATCTCGCACACATCCGGGCGGGACATCCACGTCCCGCTTAAAATCAGCGCCTGGGAAATCCGTGCATTGTCGTAGGTCACGATCGGTTCAAACCACGGCCAATTCTCGCTGGAACATACCTGCCAGAGATGCAGCAGCTTATCCACCAGCACCTCGCGCATCCGCATCACGCCCACGTCCCCGGGCTGATAGCGCAGATACTCATGAATCCCCAGCAGCGCAAAACTCCACGACCGCGGCGAGGTAAATGACTCCACCACCGGCAAGCCCCGCTCAAACAACTGCGCCGCTAGCCGTTTCCTGCCTTCATTTCGCGAACGCCCGGCCCCCGTGCCCACCGCCCACAGCGCACGCGCATGGCTATCCTCACTGCCGGAATCCTCCAGCCACTCACGGCTGAAATTCATGAAATTGCGAAACCGCCCGATCTGGTAGTTCAGCGACGCCGCCAGAAAGGCCAGATACGTCGTCGTCAACACATCATAGCTCTCCGCCGTCATCTGCCCGCCCAACTCATCCAGCAAATTGCACAAAATAAACGCCCGCGCATTATCATCCACACAGTAGCCCTCATGGAAATTCGGCACCGTAAAGATCGCATGCTGGAAGATCCCCGTCCCATCGCTCATGTGGCGGATATGCTTCAACTGCAAAGGCGGCAAAGTGTACGGCCTGCTCCCCAACGCCCATTGCGAAAACGCCTGGTGCGGACTCGCACTCCGGTCAACACTCGCTCGCTCGAACGTTTCCAAATACCGCCGCGCCACCGCCGGCCAGCGCATTTCCTGCCCGATTTGATAGGCATCGCTGCGGATTTTCTCCATCCGCTCCTTTTCCTCCAACAAATGCAGCACACCATCCGCAATTGCCTGCGCATCACGGAACCCCACCAATACGCCACGCCCCTCAGCCAGCAACTCCTGCGCATGCCAATACCGTGTAGAAACCACTGCCTTCCCCGCACCAAAAACATACGCCAGCGTCCCCGAGGTAATCTGCGCCTCATGCAAATACGGCGTAAGATACACATCCGTCGCCCCGATGAACTCATTCAAATCCGCTTGCGCCACAAAGCGATTGTAAAAAATCACATGATCCTTCATTCCCAACTCCTCGGCCAGACGTTCTAAGCTCAAGCGATATCGCTCTCCCTCCCGTGCCAATAGATGCGGATGCGTCGCCCCAAGCACCAGATACACTACATTCGGATGATGCTTCACGATCTCCGGCAACGCCTGAATCGCATACTCAATCCCCTTGCCCGGCCCCAGCAGCCCGAAGGTCAGCAACACCGTCCGCTCTGCTACGCCAAACTGCTCTTTGAAAACAGACGAATCACAAAACGGCAAATTCGGAATCCCATGCGGGATCACATCGATCTTATTCGCCGCCACCTGATACACCTCCTGCAAAATGCTCGCGCCCTTCTGCGCCATCACCACCAGCCGATCACTCCGCATCGCCAGCTCCTGCAACACCTGCTTCTGCATCCCGCTCGGATCCACCAACACCGTATGCAAAGTCGTCACCACCGGCATGCGAATCTCCTTCAGCAGCGCCATCAAATGACTACCACTGATGCCCCCGTAAATCCCATACTCATGCTGCACGCACAGCATATCCGCACGATGGAAATTCAGGTAATCCGCCGCCCGCCGGTACGAATCCAAATCCTTTTCCGCAAGCTCATAGCGCACCCGCGGCGAATACACATAGCCTTCAGCGCGATCATTGACCGAACTCACAAAACAATCCGCCTCTGGCGCTTCGCGGGCGATAGCCTCGCATAAATCTTGCGTAAAAGTCGCAATCCCGCACAACCGCGGTGGATAATTTCCCAAAAACGCAATCCGCTGAAACCGCAGCGCTTTACTCACAACATCTCCCTTTCAAAATGAAACATCGTGCAGAGTATCCACCCGCCCTGCGTAAACAAGAATATTCTGAAAATACTTTGCTTGGCAGATTACTGTTAGGAGAGGTCGTTGATTTGTGAAATGCTCAGTCCTGTAACATCGGCAATGAATTCTGGGTCGAGCCCTCTGGACTTCATGGCTCGGGCGATTTCCGCCTTTCCTGCCGCCTTCCCTTCCTCTAGTCCTTCCGCTTTTCCTTTCGCCTCGCCTTCGATGATTCCCTCGATTTTTCCTTCATCATAGGCGGTATCGATGACGTTTTTGATGTCGCGGTAGATTTTTAGGCTGTGTTGGTAGCGACTTTGATCCTCTGGCATGAGGCGGGCGAGCTCGGCTTTCTCGAAGGCACTTTGAAAAATGACTTCATCACCAAAAATATGGGGGATTTCAGAAAAATCCTCGAGGTTTTTGATGAAGTAGAGCCATTTATCGAGTTGCGTTTCGAGTTGACCTTCCGTTTTGCGGAAGTTGGGCATTTCTAGGTAAATGTAGGTGAGCTTGTCGTAGAAGATTTTGTTATTCTGATCTTTGAGTTTGATCTGGTGGAGGACTTGCGATTTTTCAGGCTCGGTGACGTAGTCGTCGAAGGTGAAGTCGAGGATGCCGACGCAAAAAACGGCTTGAAGTTTGAAGGTCCAGTCGCCTCGTTCGGCCTGTTCCAAGATGGGAAATGAGGAGTAAAAATGGGTGCGGTCTTTGAAGAATTTTTGCTCAGCTTTTTGCAGCTCGAGGACGAATCTCTCGCCATTTACATTTTGGCAATAGATGTCGAACAGGTAACTGTATTTGAATTCGCTTGGCTGCCCGGCATTATTGAAACTGAGTTCGGCGATTTGCGAGCTGGCCGGAAGTAGTGCGTTGAGGAAGTCTTTGAGCAGATGCTTGCTGGCTTCCTCGCCGAAGATCTTCTTGAAGCCGAAGTCGGTAAAGGGGTTGAAGTAGCGAGCTTTCATGCTATCATCATAGTAGCCATTACGGTCATGAACAAGGCAGATTTCTATATCCCTGTCATCCTCTTGCAAACCTCAATATTTGATAAAGTTGCTCGGCACTCATTCTACATAAGATGCTTGCTGCTATGTGCGGGCGTTGTTACGGTAGCGCTTATGGAAGTGAAAAAAATATGCGTCATGCTCGCTGATGACCATGCGGTTGTGCGGCATGGATTTCGTATGATCCTTGATGCGGAATGGGATATGGAAGTAATTGGAGAAGTTGCCAATGGTCGTGAGGCGGTTGATATGGGCGAAAAACTCAAACCTGATGTCTGTGTAATGGACGTTACCATGCCGGAACTCAATGGTATCGAGGCAACGCGCCGATTGCTCGCCGCTTCACCGAAGACCCGCGTTCTCGCCCTTTCCATGCACAAGGATTCTGTCTATGTGCGGGAAATTTTGCGCGCTGGTGCGAAGGGATATTTGCTCAAGGACAGCAGTCCCAAGGAATTTCTCAACGCCGTGCGCAGCGTGGCGGTCGGGAAAGGTTATCTGAGCCCCGATGTCAGCGATGCGGTTTTAGACGACTATCGTAAGCACGTCACTAACCCGATTGATCTCCTCACCAGCCGCGAGCGAGAGGTGTTGCAATGGATTGCGGAAAGTAAAACGAATAAAGAAATCGCCATGGGGTTGAATCTCAGTGTTTACACAGTGGAGGCACATCGCGGCAGAATCATGGAAAAACTCAACCTCCACAGTATTGGTGAATTGGTGCGATTTGCGCTACGCAATGGCCTGATCGATTAGTTGAAATCCCGCTAACAAATCCACACTCTCTAACAACATGGAAGCACAAGCCAGCACGAATCGTAATATGGTCATTCGCATGTTGGTGATTGGCTTTGGCCTCGTGTTCCTTGTCTTAGGCATAGCGGCATTTGTCGCGGTGCGCGATAGCGCCTTGCGGGCCGACGCTTCACAATTGGTAAAAGACCATCTCGCTCACGCTCGCTTGCTTCAAGAAGTGCAAGCACAGGAAGACATTTTGGCTTATGCACTTCATCGCATCGAAGCAACATCTGATGGGGAGCAAAGAAAGCAACATGCTACCGATTTATTTTCCGCTAACCAAGCAATCCAAGAACTCGCGCGCGAAGCACAGCAAACTCCTCATGCCGAAGAATGGCAGCAGCTCGCCCACGCATCCCAACGCTTCACACAATTAGCAAACAGTGCCTTGCAGGAGCAGGAAAATATTTCACCATTGCTCATGGATCAACTCTTTAGCGAGCATGATCAATTTGTGAAATTCATCCACGGACTCATTCAACGCAACACCCAACAATGGATCTCTGCAGATGAAAAAATGGATCTTCAACTCAGTGACCTCGGCAGTGAATCCATGGCTATGCTCATCGTCTGTTTTCTCCTCGCGATCTTATTTTCCGGCGTCACTGTAATGATTGTGCGAAAAAACATTCAACGCATCGAATGGCAGCGCGATGAACTAAACCGCGTCTCATGGCACATGCTACAAACGCAGGAAGAAACCGCGCGTCGTTTCTCTCACGAACTCCATGATGAACTTGGGCAATCACTCGCCGCTGTGCGGTCAAATCTCATCAACCCCGCACAACTGGATCAAGAACATCGCGCTGACTGCCTAGAGTTGGTGGATGAAGCCATCGCCAACGTGAGAGAATTATCCCAATTGCTGAGACCCGTGATCCTCGATGACTTCGGTCTCGATGCCGGCTTGCGTTGGATTGCTGAGCGATTTAGTCAACGTTCACGCATCGAAGTCACCGTGACGTCTGACCTGCAACAACGCCCCGCTTCAGAGGTTGAGACGCATTTTTTCCGTATCGCACAAGAGGCCTTAACGAACATTGCGCGACATTCCCAAGCCACCGCAGTGCGCATCAGCTTAAAGGAAACAAAAAAACAACTTACCTTCGTCATCGAAGATAACGGTGTAGGTATTTCCCCGAATCGACCAGAACATCAAGCTAGCCTAGGTCTTGTAGGGATGAGAGCCAGAGCCCGCGAATGCGGCGGCACGCTGAATGTAACGAAAACACAACCACATGGGGCCACAATTACCGTGACCGTGCCATTAGCAGAATGCGAAAATCCTGCACCTCTGCCATCTACCCTATTCTAAGTGTAAAATATCCCCTCCCGAGGGGATAGGATTAAGCCGAAATTCGTGAGATCATGTCACTGCATTTGTAACCAATGCATCCATTATGGCCACGTCTCACAATATCACTACCACACCGAACACACCAACTCCCGTTGGTAACATCGCAGGCGCGAAAAGCCACATCCGCAATGACATGCTTTCCGGCTTCCTCGTATTCCTCATTGCACTTCCTTTGTGCTTAGGAATATCAGTGGCATCCGGCGTCCCGCCTATCGCGGGGATCTTCACCGCCATCATCGGTGGGATGTTGACGCCATTTCTCAGCAACTCTGAGCTTACGATCAAAGGCCCTGCTGCGGGCATGATCGCCATCATACTCGGCTGTGTTACTGATCTTGGTTACGAAAAAGCACTCGCTGTTGGTGTCGTCGCTGGTGTCATCCAAATCATTTTCGGTAAAGCCAAGCTAGGTACGCTGGGCGAATTCTTCCCCGTTGCCGCTGTCCATGGTATGCTCGCTGCCATCGGCGTGATTATCATCTCCAAGCAAATCCACGTCGCGCTCGGAGTCTCCGCCCATGCCAAAGAACCAATCGAACTCCTTGCGGAAGTACCTCACAGCATCGCCACGATGAATCCAGAAATTGCCCTGATCGGCATCATTGCCGTAGTGTTGCTATTCTCGCGGCTTTTCATCAAAAACAAAATTTACCAAGCCATTCCCGGCCCTATGCTCGTCCTGCTCGTAGCTACGCCCCTCGCCCTCATTTTTAACATTAAAAACGAACACCCTTACCATTTCCATGGTCACGATTACATGGTGGGGCCTAAGTATTTGGTGAC
>CAMAYN010000088.1 GCA_945862285.1 Akkermansia muciniphila
CCAAATCCTCATCGATTGGTTCACCGCCGCCGTCACCCTCCCCACCAGCTCCGCGATCAACTCCACGCCGCCATTCGCCTGGCTCGCCGAAGCCGCCGCGCACAAACTCGCCAACCCGCACGACAGCCGCTCCGTCGTCGATGTCTCCACCGCCATTCGCGTCGAGAAAATGCTCGGCAGCCATCCCATCATCGCCGACTCCACCTACCAAGGCGAATACCACGCCATCAGCCGCCGCCTAGAAAAATTCCGCCGCGAAGATGTCCCACGCTTCCAAGAATACTCCCGCTTCAAGCACCGCCTCGTCGCCGACAAGCGCCACACCCTGCGCCTCGATAGCTTCAAGCCACGCGTCATGAGTTCCTTCGTCCGCAATCGCCTCATCGACGAAGTCTATCTCCCCATCATCGGCGATAACCTCGCCAAACAACTCGGCTCCGTCGGCGAGCAAACCCGCACCGACCGCATGGGCCTACTCCTCCTCATCTCCCCACCCGGCTACGGCAAGACCACCCTCGTCGAATACATCGCCGACCGCCTCGGCCTCACCTACATCAAAATCAACGGCCCCGCCCTTGGCACCCGCGTCCTCTCCCTCGACCCCGCCGAAGCCCCCAACGCCGCCGCCCGCGAAGAAATCGAACGCCTCAACCTCGCCCTCGAAATGGGCGACAACGTCATGATCGTCATCGACGACATCCAACACACCGACCCCGAGTTTTTACAAAAATTCATCAGCCTCTGCGACGGCCAGCGCAAGATCGAAGGAGTCTTCCGCGGCAAAGCCAAAACCTACGATCTCCGTGGCCGAAAAGTCTGCGTCGTCATGGCCGGCAACCCCTATACCGAGCACGGCGGCAAATTCCAAATCCCCGACATGCTCGCCAACCGCGCCGACACCTACAACCTCGGCGACATCCTCGGTGGCCATGCCGAAGCGTTCAAAGCTAGCTACATCGAGAACTCCCTCACCTCAAACTCCACCCTCGCCAAGCTCGCCTCCCGCTCGCCCAAAGACATCCACATCCTCATGCGCATCGCCGCCACCGGCAGCCGCGATGGTGCCGACTACGAAGGCAACCACACCCCGGCGGAAATCGAAGACATGATCGCCGTCACCAAGCATCTCCTGCGAGTCCGTGAAGTCATCAGCCGCGTCAACGAAGAATACATCCGCAGTGCCGCTCAAGAAGACAGCTACCGCACCGAGCCCTCCTTCCGCCTCCAAGGTTCGTACCGAAACATGAACCGCATTGCCGAAAAAATCCTCCCCCTCATGACCCCCGCAGAAATCGAGCAAGTCCTCATGGATCACTACCGCGGCGAATCGCAAAACCTCACCACCGCCGCTGAAGCGAACATGCTGAAATTGCGCGAAATGCTCGGCACCATCACCCCCGAAGAGCAAGCCCGCTGGACCCAAATCAAAAAAGACTTCGGCAAGAAAAAACTCCTCGGCGGCGCAGGCGAAAACGACCCCGTCGCGAGAGTCGTAGCGCAAATGAGTCAATTCACCGACGGCCTCGACTCCATCCGCGAAGGCATCACCAAAGCCGGCGAAACCTACGCCCGCCCGCAATCTCTGAGTGAAGCCACCGTCAGCCAGCTCCAAAAAATCATCGAAAGCCTGCGCGCCGTCCCCGTCGCCGTAGAAATCAAAGTCGTCCCCGTAGAAGCCCCCTCCCCCACCCAACTCCCCGTGGACATTCTCCCCGACGTGAAACAAGGCGATCAACCTACTCAAGAAGTAAATTCCTAAACCGAAAAGTTCCGCCAAGATGTCGCACCAGGTCGAATCCCTGTCTTCCAAATTCAAAGAAGTTTCCGTGCTGCTATTTCATGTCATTCAGCATGCCATCTTAGGAGCCATATTAGCTCTTTGGGGGGCGAAAATTTCGGGATTGCCCGCCTCCGATTGGAGTCTCGAACCATTAATCTATCTGCTATTTGGCCTAATTACTGGCCCAATTAGTTTCGTGGTATTCTATCATAAGTTTAAGAGTGATGGCGCATTATCAAGTAGCTTGGCTCCATACATACTTCCTTATTTGATTAGCATTCTTGTAGGTTTTGTCGGCTATAAATTTGCTCTATGGGATTCCAGACGAAATGCTCAGTATTATAAAGCATCCACCCCATCGATCTCTTATGACGATTGCTATCAAAAATTACACGCTGACCCGCAAATCGTAATTCGGGAAGGATGGTATAAAAAAAATGATCAACACGAAAAAGCATACCGTGATTCACTAACCAAAAATGATGTCGCCTTCACGCCCAAAATGCTTGCGCGGCTCGCTGTGCTAGATGATCGGGGCAGAATATTGCTCTATCAACACGAAAAGATCGATATTTCTTTTCTTGAAATCGAGTTAAGCTCAGCGATTGCCGAGCACAAAAGTGGACGTGATTCATCAGGAAAAATCCGAGCCATTCTAAAAAATCCGCAAGCCAAAGAAGCATGGCAAATTTTGCTAAAAGAGTCAGGGCTTAAAATACCTTGATATAACGACGACATACAATCGTAGAAAAAATCATCGAAAGCCTGCGCGCCGTCCCCGACGTGAAACAAGGCGAGTAAGTTCGATAACACCAAAGACTCACCACGTCCCCAACGGGGACAGAGAACCTAGCCCAGGGATGAGCCAAGCGATTCCCATTGCTTTTATGCGGTATAATTACCCCGTGCACCCCAACATTGGTGCGTATGACGGGATCATGTCTCGTGATGTGTACGATCTATGCCGATTGCACCCCATTCCCACAACCCGCGTTGGGGTTGATCGATGTTTTGGGGGATGGCAACCCAGGGTAAGCGCGTTCCGCCCCAACCCTGGGCTTTGATGCGCAATCCCTTTGGGATTGGATGGAATCGTTGGGATAGAAGAATCCATGGCTGCACTTGGGGTGCAATGCTTCATAGGAAAATATTTGTACAACCACCCATTTTGGTTTTATATGTTATTTTTAATACCAATAATGCAATTGTTACTACCAAATTCTATTTCATTTTTACACAGAATTGCTCCATTGACACTCGGTAATGATCCATTATTGAACTTTTTTGTAAAAATATTTGACCTTGCATCAATTCAGCGCATAATTACACCTGTTCTGACTATGATTGGAACAATTTTTACTCACTTTTAAAGAAATACAATTATGATTACTGGTCCTACTTCTTATCTTTCTACTATGGATGGCTTTCTGGCTCATTGGGCGGCGGTGAATGCGGATCCTTTGGCGGCTCCGAATTTACTCACGCGGGATGGCGATACTCGGGCGAATCTTTTGAGCATTCGCGATGGGCTTGCTGAGGCATCACAACTCGTGGAAACTCAACTCAATGGTAAGGAAATCGGACGCGCGCGGGTGGAGAATGCGAAGCGGAGCCTTTTAGCTCGCTCGCAGGAACTCGGGCGGCGTTTGCGGGGGGTTTTACCTACGGATTCGCCGTTTCTTAAGGCAGTGCCGGATTTGCCGGTGCAGACTTCGGCGCAGGAGATCTTCCTCAAGCCGATGCGCGATTTGGCAAATTTATGGAATCGGGTGAACGATGATGCGTCAGAATTTGTGCTATCGGGCGATTATACGGCTGACAATTTTAAGACTGAGGTGGCGAATCTCATTGCGCTTTATAGCGTACTTAGCCAAGCGGAAATGGATTTGAAGATTGCCCGGGAGAAGCGCAATGCCTTGCAAAATGAGGCGAAGAAGATTCTTTCGGCGTATCGTCCGGCGGTTGAGGGCTTGTTTCCGCCGGGGAGCCCGTTGGTGGTGACGATTCCGTTGTTGTATCCGCCTGCGGGTCGCACTCCTGAGCCGGTGGTGGCGACGGCGAGCTTTGATGCGGCAACGACGGAGGCGGTGGTGACGTTTACCGAGTCTGATGAGGCGGAACTGGATTTTTACGAGGTTCGTGGGGTGTCCGGCGAGGTGTATGATGGGGATGATGAGGTGGTTTTAGGGAAGATTTCCAAGGGGGCGGCGCGGAGTTTTCGCACATCATACGGGCTGGATGAACCGGGTACGGCGGCATCGTTTAAGGTGTATGTGGTGCTGAATACGGGGAATGAGGCAGGCAGTAAGGCGGTGACGGTGACAAGGCCGGTGGTTTAGGTGGGATGGTGGTGGTGTGGGTTGTGTTGGACTTGTTGGGTTTTTGGATTTTTTTTGGCAGGGAGGCGAGGACGCCTCCGCCACGGTTGCGGTGACGGTGGTGGGGTGGGTTGCGTTGGACTTGTTGGGTTTTTGGATTTTTTTGGCAGGGAGGCGAGGACGCCTCCGCCACGGTTGGGCTTGGCGGATGGAATCCGCCGCCACGGTGACGGAGCACTTTGAGGATGGGGCATCGATGTGATTTCTTGCTCATCTACGCCAATGCGATTGCAAACTTTTATGGGCGATCACGATTTTATGATTGATGGCAACGATTCATTTTGCGAATTTTCAGCATGCCTCTGCTACAATATTGCATTCGAACGATTTTCTGCTCACTGTGGGCAGCTACGGCTCTTGGTCAGACGATTACCTCGAACATTCAGAGCGTTACTACTCCTGGCGGCACGCTCGCGAGCCCGCTCTACATCATCGATTCGGATGCGAGTAATCTTTCCGCAGGCTATGAGCGGGATGCATTTGCGGTCAGTGTGCCTGTGAATTTCTCGAAAAACTCTGCCGATTTTTCTAACACGGAAACATTTCGCGTGAGCGTGCAGCTTTTCGACAGCAATGATAATGTTGTCACATTGCAGGGGGGCGCTACATCGGTGCTGAGTGCCGAACAGGAAATCTCAGTGAGTAGTTTGTTTCCCAATGCCTCACATACTTTTGCCGTTGCCGTTGATCCTGGGGTTGATTTGGGAGCTGGCGGCAGCTATTACGTTAAGGCGACGGTGCAGCGAAGGCAGATTGCGTTCAGTGGTGGCTTTTTCACTTTTCTGTGGCCTACGAGCGATGGCCCAGACTCTTCCAGCAGTTTCACGGTGGTTCATTTTACCAATACGACGTCTGGCGATGCCGCCTTTAATGTGAGAGGCTATCCTACTGCCACTCCTAGCTGGACGCGAAGTCATGCGGTGATACCTGATGTGGGTTTCGACAATACCTTTCGCGTCAATGTGCCGTATTTCTTTGCGCGTTATGATCTTGGTGGTGCTACAGCGAGCATTGGCATGCGACTCACGGTAACGCTGACGGATGATTTAAACACCGTGATTCCGCTGAAAGATGGCGGTGTTTCCTCATCGCTTCTTAGCATGGCGAATATGCTAACGGGCAGCGGCTTGCCTGATCGGCCTAGGACATATAGCGGCAACTTGCCTTGCTCATTTGAACCAGTGGCACAGCTTGATTCTGCGGGGCGCACGTATCGTGTGCGGGTGCTGGTTGAGCATATTGAAATTCCTGCGGCGAGTTATCGTAACGACGGGACGAGTGGAAATACTGCACTGACGCGTTTACTGCATTTTAATGGAAATTTGGCATTTGGTTCGCTGAATACCAACTTCGAATGGCTAGCAAACACGCCAAGCCCTGGCCTTGTGAGCGCGGGGCAAATTGCCACAACCATTACTGTAGGGAACAACGCGGGAACCATTCCTGGGTTTGCGAGTTTTCGCTTCGGAAATAATAGCATTGATACTTTATCTGTGCAGCTACTGAGTAATGGAAATTGCGTAGTCACGGCAGGTGCGCAGCCATTGATTGTGAGTGGCGGCGCGGGTCAGGTGACCGCTAGCTATGGCGGCGTAGCAGTCAAATATCCATCCGTCACCTTACAAAGTGTGGGGCCTGTGGCATCGGGAGTGGAAGTGCAGTTACCGCAAGGACTAGGATTTAATCCAGACCGAGCTGTGCAGGCGATGCGCTACGAATCCGTTTTTTCCTTTGCCGGTGCGCGCACCTTAAATCAATCCTTTCGGCATACTGGCACCTTATCGACAGCCATTGCTGGGCAGGCATGGGTCTTTGATGAATCGCGGTCGCTGCTATATCGAGTCAATAGCTGCGAATTCACCAGCACTGGTGTGATTGCATTCCAGTCAGATACGAACGAATGGGTTCACAGCGGTGCGATGACCCAGTTGGAAACGCAACAAGGTCTGGGACAACACGAAGAGGCCTCAATGTCGCGCCGCTTGAACAACGAAGGATATTTGCGTTATGTGGAAACGGCTACGCCGCAACAGTTAGAATTTAAGGCTGCATTAGATGGCACCGTGCGCACGACCCGCGCGGAAATGCAAACGAGAGCAGGTGAGTATTACACCCACATGCCGCATGAGACAAAAATCGAATGGCTTAGCTTCGGAACGTACAAAATCACGAACGGAAACGTGTCGGGTCATTTGCAAGACGTGAATGCTCTCGTTGTTCGATACGATGCGGCATGCACGAATGCAACCTGCGGTCCCGTAGGCGGCGTAACTCGATCACTGCAATCAAGTACTTTGGTTTCGAATCAACTGACCTTTTCTCCCGATGGTGGGCTGCACGGTGCGGGGGAAATTTCTCCTGCCGTTCTGGAATGGGGCTTCAAAGGCGACTCCATGGGGGGAGCTGGCGATCCTACGCATCGCACGGATTTATTTATCGACTTCACTTTTTTTGCTCCTGGCAATCAAATGTATGATGAAGTAAATCCCCTAGGCGGGGCGGCATCAACGAAATCGGCGCGTGGTGCATCATGCATTAGCTTGGCAGGGTATCTTGCGGGTGGTGGTCTGGTTTACCCTGAGAAGACTCCTTATGTGAATGGTGTGGGAAGTTATGCTGGTATGAATTTCGTCCAAGCATCTGGCAGCCCTGACACGGGTGGCAGTGCCATAGCCGACATGCCTGCTATGTCCCTTTACACACTCCAAGAAAATGTCTCGAAGTATTACGTGCGGCAGAGTGGCATCAGTGGGCGGCAAGTGGCAGAAGCGGAATCGTTTGATCCTAACGCAATCCTCTACAACTACGCCTTCCAATTTTCGCGATTCCAACTGACTTTCCTATCAGATGAAAATGAGGATTCTTGGATCAATGGAGCCGTCAATGTGCCATACCCATCTGATTTTTCTCAGAAATTCCAAGAGCTTCGACTCGGATGCACGGGAGCACTGGAGAGTGCCACGATTGATCCATCCGATGTCGGTGAAAAAGATCTGCGCTACTGGAGAGGGAAATTCACTCCGCACACGATGCAATTCGCCGAGAAATCGGAAGCTTCCTGTAATGAACCACGTTGTCTTACCATAGGGCTTACCACTGGCGCGGCAAACGTACCCACGCCACTTTCGGGTGTGTTAGGATTTTTGCCATCCGGCGACATTGCAGCAATGAGCGAAAACTTTGAAGGCACGGATGGCCGCTTAGGACTTCCCGCAAGCATCTACATGAACGGGCCTGGGGACGAACGATATCATCTCGTGCCCGTAAGCAAACTGTATTTTAATTCTTACTTTGCCACTGGACGCCCCGATGATGGTTATGTCGGCTTTGGTGCTACCTGCAACGTGCCGTTTTTTGAAGATCTGAAGTTGCACATCATGACCAGTGCTAGAACATCTTCTGTAGCTAACATCTACCTTACAGGCGGGTGGACAGACGGAGGAAATACTTTTTTCTCTAATCGAAATTTCGACGCAGGGCATCGAGCCTTCCCCCCTCTCTCCACTGGCATCAGCGTGGGCAATTACCAAAGTCCGACTACGGAAAATGCTTATGTGCCGCGCGCCGTGCAGTCGATCTTTGGTCTTGTGGATTTAAACTACCCAATGAAATGGGACGTTTCGGGACGATTTTTCGAGACTTGGGGCGGTGATCGCGAAGTTGATCTCTTCGTCGTCAATGTGCAGCATCAGGTGGAATATTTGAGTGCGGAAAATGCTGAAATCACTTTTGGCGTGCAATATGATGGAATCCCACAAATCAACCTCGCGAGTGCTGTCTTTGATGCGGCAGAAGAACAAGTTGGCGCGGTAAAAGCGATTGTCGATGGTGCGAGTGAAGAAATCACATCGACTCTGTATCGGGGAGTGGATGAACTAGGAAATCTCGTGACCGATAATATTGAACTTTTGTTAGATGATGCCTTGAAAGGAATCGAAAGGGATGTAATCGAGCCTCTCTACGATGATTTTGCTACGCTCATTGCATCAGCGGGTCTAGCAACAGTAAATTACAATGACTTCGTAGATACAAACACGGGACAACTAAGAACATTATTAGACAGCAAATTCAATACCGCAGGCGCTGGAGTCGCTACTCTGCAAAATCGGATCAACGAACTAGCGAATACTGTAGGCAGTGCGGCGAGTGTGATTACACGCGTTGACCGCGCATTAGAGGATGGGATTTTGGCGATTGATTCCGTGGTTGGTGAAATTAGCCAACGCCGTAACGAGGCTGGTCAACTCGTCGCTATTGCCGCGAATCTCAATTTTAACAGCAATACGAGACTGGGCATCTTGGCTCGTGATAGCAATGGTGAACGCGACATTGTAGAGCGCCTGTTAGAAAAACTCCTCAGAGAGCTAGCGCCGCAGGGATTAGGCAGTGAGTTATTCGGCGGACTAGCGCAAGGCCTATCTGCCGAGATTAACGCAAAGCTTGGCGGTTTGTTAGATGAGGCAGATCCTGCTTTAGACCGCATCGTGGAAGTGCTTGAAGAAGCGCGTTCGTTTCTCACAGAAGTCAGGACTGAGCTAAGTGGAACTGGCGATATGATTGCGGAGTTCCAAGCGATTCTCGCAGGCGCCACGAGTGAAATTAACGACATCATTGGCAATGTACGCACTAAGACGTTCAGCTTTTTCGATCAAATCGCATCGGCGGCACGAATCAACAATCAGCCATTAAGCACCGCGCGGATTTTGTTAGATGAATTTAGCAAAGAAGAATTTGTCGCCTACATTAAATCAGAAATTCGCGATCAGTTGTTACAATCGTTATTCGTGCAACAAATTCAAGCGACCTTGCGTGGTTACATTTCTGATTTGGAAATCGCCATGAACTCCGCGATCGATTCCATGTTCAGCCAAGTTACCAATCTTTGCAAAGAAGTGATCGATGAATTTCTGGGACCCATTGATGATGCCATTAACGGACTCGCTGGTGACGTTAATCAATACGTTGGTGCTGGCTCGTTAGACGGATATGCTCACATCGAAGGTGACACCCTGCGTCGTCTGCGCATCGATGCAGAAGTCAGCCTAAAAGTGCCAGATGAGATGGCGTTAAAAGGATTTTTTGAATACAATTGTTACGATAGTACCACTGAAGGAGCTGCCTGTGTAGCCCCGGGCACCAGCACGGTTGAGGTCAAGATTGGAGCGATTGATGCGCCACTCGACTGGGTAAACCCTGGCGTAAAAGCCGATCTAACTGTTTGGTTCACAATGGCACTCCGCATCGATCCAGAAGATGATGAATCCGCGATTTACCCGAAAGGAATTGGTGGATCGTTAGTAATGACAGAAGGTGAAATCAATTTCGAGTCTCTGAAAATCATCAAATTCGGTGCTGCCGTAGCCGTAGGAATTGACGATTGCTATCTAGCCGCAACAGCCACAGTGGTTATCTCCAACTACGAGGCGACGGGAGGCATCTTTTTTGGAAAAAGTTGTTCCATAGAACCTTTAGAAATGGTGGATCCTGATGTGGCGGGCGTTCTCGGTCCCGCGCCATTCATTGGAGCCTATGTCTATGGTGAAGTATGGATTCCAATTTCAGAAGTCGTGCTAGGGATACCTGCGAGTTGTTTATTCCAAATCTCCGCAGGAGTTGGCGCGGGAGCATTTTTCTTTATCAGTGGCCCAAATAACACGCCTACGTTTGGAGGAAAAATGCTCCTCGGCGTAAGTGGCGAGGCATTGTGTGTGGTATCGATTCGTGGAGAGGTGAAAATGGTGGGTGTCATGAGTGGATCAAGCCTGCGCTTCTCTGGAACAGGTACATTAAGAGGGAAAGCCGGGCCATGTCCTTTTTGTGTGAAGTTTAAGGAAAGCGTGAAAGTCACTTACCAAGATGGAAACTTCAAACTCGATTAATAACGCCATCTCCCTAACAAAATTCGATTCATCTCATTATGAAATATTTTCTCTCTCTCTTCTTTCTATCATTTTTCTCCTTGGCAATGGGGCAAGCCACTACGGATTTACTCACGACCATGGGCACGATCGCGAAAAGTGGCGATCAACATTACGCTTACCTTCTCTGGCAACCAGGTGATCCCTCGAAAACATTAGGCCGCCGCATGGCGATTTACTCGAAGTCGGGAGGATCTACATCACCATCTCCATTTGTAAAAAACGGCATTCAGTCTTTGCAAACTAGTGCGAATACCATTCGTGCCATGCTCGAACTCGGGCTCAAGGTGGATGCGAGTGGAACACAGATGGCAGAGCGCATCGATGGCATCTACAAGGAAGCCATTTTCCAAACGGGGGAAGCACCAGCGACTACTGCAAACACCTTAGACTCCGCAGATCAGTTGTTCTATCTGATTCAATCGGCCGTTAAAGACACCCAGACTTTAGCTCGTCTGTTTATGTTAGGGCGTTCTCATCCAGGAGTGATGCAGGCACTCGGCCATGCCTACATGCTTCCGATCGAAGCATCAGGGGCTCGTACGTTCGAAGTGCGTGAGATCGATGGTTCAGGAAATGACTTGCGCGTTGTTGGGCGAGTGACTCTAAATCCAGATTTCCCCTTAAAATTAAAGGCACCAGAGATTCCCGTGCAGGTTCTTCATGAGGTCAATCCCCAATCGCAGTATCCTGTAAACCCGAAAGACCATCTCAATGTTCGTCTGCGGTGGGGAGTAGAAATGCCCTTGCGGGATCAAATGGCGCACACTTTCGGATTTGATGTCTTTCGTGTAAAAAAAACGCATGCAGAATCCCTAGGATGGCACACAACGCCACCAGATGCCACAATCATACGCCAAGCACTGCAAGGGATGTCGCCCACGGATCTCGATCCTGCAGTCGCACAAATGAACGAACTACCAATTCTGCCAGAAACATTATTGACGAGCGCAGAATCCGCCAATTTAGCTGACCGTAAAACAATCTATGCCTCGAACGATGGTGTGCGCTATCGTGGTGGCGATGGGAAAAGTGTGCGCCGTCCATTTACCGACGGTGAAGCGTTTTATTATTATGCGGCAGCCCGCGATATACTAGGACGAAACGGTGATTTATCCGTGGGATCCTTGGTCACTATGTGTGATCGGCAACCACCTTCGCCGCCGTCCATTCAAACTGTAACGGGAATCTATCGACGCCCGACGAATCAAGCGCAACGGGAAGCTCAGGAATTCCCACAATTTCTGCAAGTGAAAATCCGCCAACTTCGCGAACGTAATGGCGCGGAACTTCCTCATGAAGCAGCCCCCTTGGGCTATCATGTTTATCGATGGAGCCGACCTGATGAATACCAAGTGAATCCAGGCAACCCTGCACTCAACCGCATTGGCTATATCGCGCATACGCCGGGAGAAGCCTTTGTGGACTTTAATGATAATGGTTCTGGGGCGCCGACGATTGCAACCCATTTGGACAAGTCCGTATGGTACACCATTCGTGCCGTTGGAAAAACTGCTTGTTCAGGAGAAATACTCAGCGGTCACAGCAGCCCGATGGCGGGTTTTCTTCGTGACTTTAAAGCCCCTGGACGACCAAGCGGCGTTGTGCAAATTTGCCAAATTTTACCCAATACCATATTTAAATCCAGATCTTCAAAGAAACCTGAAGACTTTCAGTTGTCGGCAGACTATCGAGGAGTGATCATCAAGGTCAACCGCGCGTCTCCGCATGTCCGATCTGCGACGATGGAGGTGGCGTTTAAGCGCAATGATCAAAGTTGGCTCGTCGTGCATGAGCGCGAAGTGATGTATCAAAATGGAGATACCATTACCGATATTTTGCCATTTCCTGAACCAACAGGAAAACAAGGAGCTTTGCGCGTTCGAGTGAAATGTACTGCGACCAGTGGCGAGCAATCAGTTTGGGCACAGCATATCTACGATGGCTCACCTCATAATATTGCTCAATACGAATTCGAAGCGAATGGCATACTTGAATGCAAATCGCACACCGACTTTTCAAGACCCTATCACTATGTAGCCTCGCCCAGTGGCCAAGTGAATTTCATCTATGGCTTACTCACCATACCCGTGGCGGAAAACATTCATGAGTGGCGTGTCTATCGTCGGGTAGGACGCGATGGCGAACTGACTTTGGTGGAGAAGGGCGAAGGCCAGAACCTCCCCGCTTTGGTATCATGGACGGATGATACTCTGCCATCAGCGCCTGGAGCTGTAGTTTGTTACTATGGACAAATTTTTGACCAAAACGCCAACCCCAGTCCCTTGACTCCCATGGGGTGCATCACTCTTGTTTCTCCATTGTTACCGACTCCCATGCTCACGCCTGTAACACGAGTTTCCGATGATGGCACTACGGCCACTTTACGTCTCGATTGGTTTTGCGATCCCGTGGGAGTGGAGCGATTTGAAATTTTTGCCGCAGATGAAACAGGTGAAACATTCACAATTGGTGAACTATCGGAAAAACTGCAAGAGCAACCGCTCGTCGGCATTGCCACAGACTATCCTGAACTGGGCTTTCAGCTATACCAAACCAACCGCATCCAAGGCGGAATTGGCTCAGGCCCTTCCTTTACTGTAAATGTCACTGCTCCCGCAGAAAAGAAATTGTATTTCGCCGTTCGCGCTTGCGGGCCGGGTGATTTCGCCGCACGCATGAGCGGCAGCCTGAGCAATGTGGTTGCCATCGCGCATCTTATCGAGCCAAGCACTCCGCAGCCCATCATTCCATGGCCGGCTCGCCGCGTTCCATCTACCTCTGATTATCGCCGCGAAATTGAAAGCTACGTTCGAGGTGAAGGGCCGTTCTGGCCTATGGTCATGCCTTCCAGTTACCCAAACGCTGCCACAGGAATTTTGATCGGGCTAACAAATTTTCAGATCGAACCTCTCAAGCAAGATCGCGATAACATCCAAGCTTATACTTCCGATTCTCCCGAGTCATGGCTCTTCCGTATTCGTAGTGACATGAGTCGTGCAAGTTCACTAGAACCATTGATGCCGTTTATCCTCTATCGCCATCAAGTTACCAGCACTGCATTTCCTAATGCTAGGGCAAACCTCGTACAATGCACGCCGATGATTGATCGCATGTCTTGGAAAAAACGCAGCACGCAATACGAAGTACGCGACCCCTATTTCAATTTCCAACCTCTGGTAAATAGCCCACCGGTTTTATTACCGATCCCGCTTAGTGGGTCATGGAATGATTTGACTACACCACTTTTAGGGAATCCCGATGTCGGTGGTGCGCCACGTCCTCCCTATTTAGAGGGGGCCACCGGCATGATCTTATTGAAAGACCCGCTTCCCGTCATCAGTGGTGCGAAGTATCGACATGTGATTGTCTGCTTTGACAAGGATCGTGAAATCCGCCGCGTCATTCCTCTTTCACCCGTGCAACACTAACCAACTTTCACTAAGCATTTATCATGAAGAAAATCATCGCTACATTTCTGGTCGCAATCAACTGCATGCATAATGCGTGGAGCGCGCCGTCTGCGGATCTCGGTGCTGAGTGGCAGGTGCCCGCTGAGTCGTCACCAGGCATGATCGCTCTGGTGGAAAAAGCATCTGGCTTGGCTCGCATTGCATTGATTGCTAGTGACGGCAAGGTAAATTGGCAACTGGCGCCAACGGGAATCTCTAACGTATCAGACGTAGCAACCATCGGCAGTTTGTTGAGTGGAAATCAATTATTTGCTACATCGTTCACGGATAATCGCGTTTCTATGGTCAAACTCACCATCGGCACGAATACCACCTCTCCTGTCATCAATCTTACCGGTATAGGTACGCAGGCCGTTGGAGAAGGAAATACACCATCGGATATTCTCGTCGGTTCTGTGGCAAATGATTCTCCATCCACCAGTCGCTTAGAGCAAATGACGGATCTTGATTTTTTGGCGAGCCAACGTGCTGCGCTGCAACACAACCGGCAAACACTGCGTCTCGAAGCCATGACTGATCCGATTAGTGGTGATAAAGTAGCGGTTCACGCCTACCAGCATTCCCCAGGAAACATCGGTTTCGCTCTGGCGCAGGAAACGGGTGGCACGATAGCTGACAATCACTTGGTTGCATTAGCAGGCAATTTAGGATTTGTCACCGATGTCAAAAACACAAGTGGCGGACGCATGATCGTAGCTTTTCAAAGCGGGAGCAGTCTGTGCCGGCAACTGATCTTAAGTAGTCCGATCAAACCCACATCCACTTACACTTACTTTGGCAATGAAGCCTTTCCTTTTCCTATACGCTGCATCATTCCTGTGCCACTGAACGGAGCTGGTCCATTTACCGATGGAGTCATTGCCACATCTGCTGATGGTCTGAATGCGGAGTGGATTCGCTTCGATGCGCTTGGAAACACAATCAGCACGGGGCA
>CAMAYN010000089.1 GCA_945862285.1 Akkermansia muciniphila
CAAAGATTTCATACGCATGGGTTTTGGGTTTGCGCTGAGAATGCGAGTGGCAATGCCACTGGGTTTCTCCATTACACGAGCATCAGCGCGGGGCTTTCTAGGAGTTTTTTCACCTCGCTGAGGAAGGCGGCGGCCACGGCACCATCAACGACGCGGTGATCACAAGAAAGTCCTAAATTCACGCGTTGACCGATGACGATTTGTCCATTTTTCACAACAGGCTTTTGAATCACGGCACCAACCGACAAAATGGCCGCTTGCGGTGGATTGACGATGGCATCAAAGGATTCAATACCCCATGCACCGAGGTTAGAGATGGTGATAGTGCCGCCGTCAAATTCATCGGGGCGGAGTTTGCGATCTTTAGCGCGCACGGCAAAGTCTTTTACTTCACGGGAAATTTGAAGCAGTGATTTCGTCTCTGCATTTTTCACTACGGGAGTGACGAGGCCGTCTTCGATCGCGATGGCAACAGAGAGTCCCACAGAAGCGAAGCGCACGATTTTATCGCCGGCGAAGGAGGAATTGATGGCAGGAACAGCCTGGCAAGCGTTGATGAGAGCCTTCATGATGAAGTCGTTCACGCTGTATTTGTTACCAGTGGTGGAAGCTGCTTGGGTGTTGATTTGCTCACGCAGACTCATCAATGGACCAGCATCAGCTTCTACGTGAAGGTAGAAATGCGGAATTGTTTGCTTCGAGGTAAGCAGGCGTGAGGCAATGATTTTTCGCAGCGAAGAAAGTTCGATGATTTGATCTTCGGCTTTCGCTACGGGTAAAATTGCCACTGGTGCAGGAGCGGCAGCAGTAGGCGAAGGTGCGGCTTCAGTAGCCCGAGCTTTTGAACTCGTTGCCAAGGCAGCTGCGGCGGCGGCAAGCGGACTTGATGCGGCGGCGGTTTTGCTGCTGGATGCTGCTTCCACATCCTTGCGGACGATGCGGCCTCCGGGGCCCGTGCCCACAACGGTACTGAGATCCACATTCTTAGCAGCGGCAACTTTTCGCGCCAATGGTGAAGATTTGATGCGTTCGCCCGATGCGGATACGACTGCGGCCACTGGTGCAACTACGGGTGCTGGCGCCGAGCTAGCAGGAGCAGCGGGCGTGCTTGTTGCTGTAACAGGGGCAGGAGCAGCCTCGGCGGCGATTTCATTGCCATCAAGAACAGCGAGAGTGGCGCCGATGTTTGCTTTTCCTCCCGCTTCTACCAGAATAGCGGTCAGCACACCTTCATCAAAGGATTCCATCTCCATGGTGGCTTTGTCCGTTTCGACTTCTGCGAGAATATCGCCAATCTCGACGTGATCGCCAACTTTTTTGTGCCATTTGAGGAGTGTGCCTTCCGTCATTGTGTCGGAAAGCTTGGGCATTTCAATATTTACAGCCATGATAGAGTGATAGAAATAGTTTAGGACGTGGGAAACTAGGGTGGAGAAGAAGGAATTTCCAGTTTTTTTTCAGAAAGTTCGCGAAAGCGGCAGAAATGCTGTGGTTTTTATGAATGGTTTGCCCCGCGACCAAACGCGATTTCTGTATGCAAGAAACGTGCTGGAAACGCTCCAGCACGTCAGAGTGATTTTTTTGTCAGGTGAAGATGAATGAGCAGACGCTGGAACGAATGCTCCATCTTCATCTCGCCTCAATCATCAAGGAGCCAGGGGCTTCATAGTCGGCACAAGGCCAATGTGAGGACTGCCGGTTGATCCTTGGCTTGTGGCCATTTTGGTAATTTTTTCGCTTGTGGTGTCGCATGGGCCGGAACCGATGTAATAGGTTCTCAAGCACTTAACGCGGTGGGATTTCGTAACCATCTTATAACGTGGTACGCGGGTGGTGACGGTCTCGGTAAGCATACCGCCCTTAGCCCCTTTGGCGGCGACAGGAACTTCTTTCGTAACCACATCATAGCCGCAGCAACGAACGCGTTCTTGTGTTTTGTAGCTATTTCCACCGCCTGCGAAGAGGCAGCAGCAAGAAGACAAAGCGAGTGCGGCAAAAGCCGCTCCAGTAGCAAGTATCAGGTTTTTCATGACGCACGCATTCTATGCGAAAACATCGCCGCTTGGTCAATGGGAAAAAATTGCTTTTTTACAATCCCTTGATGAATAAAAAGTGCGACATCGGCATCATTTATCTTTCCTTACGGGAAATCTTTGCCTATAATGCCCAACCCAATAACCTACTACTCCTATGCAGCCATCCTCCATAGATCATTCCCCTCAACTAATGCGCCGCTCCGCGATTGCTTTCAGCGTGTTTTTGGTGCTGACCATGATTAGTATTTCATTTGAACTGTTGCCGAAGCAGCTATCGATGGGTGTTTTATGGACAGGAACAGGGTTGCTTATGATGTTTCTACCACCTGTGTTTCGTGTGCCGAAGGCATGGATTTTTTGTGTCGCCGGATTTATAGGTCTCAGCTTAGTAGGGTTTTTGCCACGAGAATGCTTTTCTGTAAGCCCGTGGCGATTAGAGGTGGAAGCCGCTGGTGGTGAAACGGGCTCTACGTCGTTTGTTCAGCCACTGTTGGCCGCAGAAGGCGCTGCTGGGTTTATCATTATGGCGCTTACGGCATTGTATATCATGGGGCATTTTATACAGTCTCGATTTCAACAATGGCTTCTCCTAATTTTTTGCGTTTTTATGGCTATTTGGGTCATCATTGCCATGGTTACGCACAAGGAAGGTGAGGTTTTTGGATTTTTCCTCAATCGCAATCATACGGCAACTTTGTTAGCGATGACTGTTTTTGTGGGCATCGGTGCCTTAGCTCAAGCAATTAGGCATCGTCATATGGTGCTTGTAGCACTCCATACGCCATGCATTTTGCTTACTCTATGGGCGATTTTTGCCGTATCAATCAGTCGTGCTGGTATTTTACTCACCGCTTTAGGACTCATTCTCTGGTTCGTTGTTACTGGAGTGGGATTTTTGCGCAGTAATGCCGGCAAGATGCTTATTTTACTAGTAATCGCTATCGCTGGGACATATTTGATCGTTGATTCCGCGGCAAAGTCACGATTAACAGAAACAGTTGAAGCTTGGAGTGATGCAAGTAATTCTGACTCTGACCTTCCTCCAGAAAAGACATTGAGCAATGATCCCCGCTATCTTATCTACAAGGACACGCTCAGCATGATACGATCTGAGCCATGGACGGGAGTAGGGCCGCTAAATTTTGAGTTCGTTTTCCCGCAACACATGGATTTTTGTAACTTTGGAGGGGAGAAATATTTTATACACCCCGAGAGTGATTGGCTGCAAATGATCACTCAAGTAGGCTTGCCTAGCGTAATCTGCCTAATCATAGGTATTTTTTTCGCAGTGATCTATTCATTTCGAAGTCGGAAAATCGGCAAAGGAAGGTTCTTGCGGAATGGCAGCCTAGTCGCAGCGGTGCTGTTACTCTTGCATGGAATGATCGATATGCCAGGGCACAAAGCAGGAATTGCCTTAGCAGGCATTCTGTTTTTGACGTTATCGATGCAGGGTGTCAGCTCCGTAGAAAAATCTGGTTGGCGTAAAGGCACTTTATTGGATCGTGCATTCTGGAGAAGCATGGGATTTGCCATACTAATACTCGGCGCTTGTTGCATGGTAAATCAAGCTTCGAGCAAAGCATTTCTTCCTACCGCTAAGATCTTAAAACTCTACATCGAAGGCCAGAGACTTGAAGATCTCTATCTCAAAGCAAGAGCAGCGGCAGACGCCAATGGCATAGATCAACGATCTCCCGCAGCGGAACAAGCGATGGAAGCAGCGATTGCACATTATATTGAAGCTTCTAAAATTTCCCCGCTTGATGCCTATCTCCGCCATGATATTGGGTATTGTGCTGCGATCACACAAAATGATCTGTTTAAAAAGCATTTTTCACTTCACTTGCTGCTGAATCCTCGAAGTTATCACGCTTGCTACGATCAAGCGATCCTGTGGGGCGACGTGAAGGAAATCATACCATTAGCGAAAATGGCTATAGAACGCGCGGCAAGAGCAGATTCTCATTTTGCGCACCGTAATAACACTAAGCTGGCGTTTACATTTTTTCTCGACCATTCATGGAAGTTTCCTACTGAGACGGATTATGCAAAAAAATTACTTGATCTTGCAGGCGACGATCAATACCTGCGCATGCTATGGATCAAACGCGTAGCAGCGATCGAACTAGACCGCCATATGCCTGAGTATTTAGAAACAGTGTCGCGAGATGAAGACCGCAAGGCACTTTTTGGCATTTGGAACACAAAGGGATCGCGAAAAATCATCGATGAATTTGTGGCGAAACACCCTGATTGGCAATTAGGCGCAAAATAGTAATGACGTCAGCTTATTGAAAAGAGTGATGCGACGATTCGGTTCGCCAGTAGTTTTATGATGTTTCTCGACAAATCTGGTAGATTTTCGATCGCTCGCAACGCGACTGAGATTTTTTTTAAAAAAAAGATATTTTCCTGTTGACACAACCAAGCATTTTCACTATTTTGCCCTCGGCCACTCGGCTTTAACAAATTAATAAGCAATGAAAAACAAATCAATTATTACCCTCACCCTACTGGTGCTGAGCTTCCTTCAAACAGAAGTTTCAGCGAAAACTTCCGCTGCGAGTAAAGATCCAACCATTGGTGTGATTCGTGTTACTCCACCTGCTCCCAAAGCACCACGGATCGTAATCATTCCGCGCTAACCCACAAATTACAAAACTAGATAACACACTGAAACATGAAAAATTCTGTAAAATATTTGTTTATTGCCGGCGCGGCAATTGGTGTCTCCAATGCAAGCTTTCTTGCTTTGCATGAGAATTTCAACACTTACACCTTAGGCTCACTGAATGCCCAAGGTGGTTGGGTTGCTACTGGTGTTGAAGCAGTGAGTGCTACAACATTCGACTCATCCCCTGCGGCAGCTACCATTGGTGGCAGTGCCTCTGCTGTTGATTCGACAATTTCAAAAACAGGTATCTCTGTTCCTATGAAAGGCATCCCGGCTTTCCCAAATGCTCCAATGACGGCTAGCTTTGATGTGCAATTCACTGAAGACACGCTTGCTCCCATTGCTTTCAACGTCATTTTCAGCACCACTGGTGGTTTTCAACTTGGTGCATTCGAATTCACTCCAAGTGCTACTATTGGTTTCATGGATGGAAGCTTCTCCTCCAGTTACCTCGCTGCTCCAATCACTGGTTTCGCCATTCAAACTGGAGTAGAAACTGATTTTGAAATTTCTACATGGTGGGATGGTAGTGTTACCAAGCTAAACTTAAAGAGCGTAGGTGTGCCTCTCATTGTTGCTCCACTTACTATCACAGACCCAGGTGCTGATGTTGTAACTGGATTTTCTGCTACTCTCTATAACTTTGACGATCCTAGTTCTACTTCAAGTGTTTCTATCGATAACATCAACGTGATTCCTGAGCCATCGAGCGTTCTTCTCCTCGGTCTTTCCGCTCTCGGCTTCATTCGCCGTAAGCGCTAATTATTATTCGAGAAGAAAATTTGAAAACGGCACATTGACTTGTGCCGTTTTTTATTTACTAAACGACAATCTCGAATCATTCGAAAACATCTTGTCACCAAATCTAAAAATATTTTCTAACGTCGTTAAGCAGAAGTGATTGAAGTCATCCATTCGTGATTTGCGCATAACCGCTCATTAAGAACAAGCAGGCAGAGCATGCAGTTTTCGATATTTTGAAAATATGATTGACAGAAAGATGATTTTCATAATATCAAATCGCGCAAAATAAACGCATCAGTAACGTTACATTGATGACAGTTTAATTTCCACGTCAGGAGAGCCATGAGTCATATGAATAAACGTAACAGCAGCTTATCGTTCAATCAACGATTGATCATTGGGTTATTATCACTCGTTGCTGCATGCAATGGGTCAGCTCAAGTAATAGAGCAAAATAGCATAAACCAAGCGACGGAAGGCGAAGTGGAGGAAAAGGTAGAAAAGGCTAAAAATAATAAGCCAGCGGATGCAGAGAAACAAAATAATGGAGTAAAAGAGCAAAATCCACTGGATGGTGGTGGCTTACTTATGCCGAATGATCAAAATCCTCAAGGTCAAAAACCTGCCCCAGATGGAATCATTCCTTTAGTTACTCCGTTTGATGGAGTCAAACCTGTGCCAGGAGAGGAGAGTCCTCTCGACTTTAACCAACCGCCGCCGGCAGCAGGCACAGTGATACCTTTAATCGAAGCAGATCCGTCACTGATAGATCCATTTGCAACAGAAGAAAGTACCGAGGCCGCAGCACAAGATGGAACAGAGGTCACCGAGGAGACGCTTCCGGAGTCAGAGCAAGAACAAATCATCAATGCATTTGCAGAAGATTCTTTTTTTGGCCAATCCCAGAATACATTTTTACCCACACTCGCGCCTACGCCTATGTTCGGTACAGGTGATGCCTCGCTGTCAGAGATGGCGGGCGTTATTTCGCCTACTGTTCCTGTTGATGCTTATTCAGCGAGAGGCTTGAGCTTTCAAACTTACCTTAAGGCCTATTATGATAGCAATCCTGGGCGCATTCCAGAGACGATTGCTCACGACGGAGATTTTGTGACCACTGCGGCGCTAGTGGCAGCGTATCGCCCTGTTGTAGTAGGGAGATGGAATATTGAAGCAAATGTCGTCTATGGCTACAATAAATTTACGGATTATGAAGTCCTTGACTCCGACTTCGCTACCATAAGTGGCTCAGTCGGGTATCGAGGAGCAAGAACATCAGCACGTTTTTCTTACGGCTATCAAAATGCTACTGGTGCCAACCGTGATGTGGGGCAAAGTCTAATCGTTCAGCAAATTAACGTAAATATGAACCAAGGCATACGCTATAAACTCAGCCCAAGGACCTCTTTAGATGCTGGGCTCTCGTATAACCTTGCTGAACTTTCTGGCGCTGTTGCCGATAAACGTGACAATTTTGCAGGGAAAATTTCTGGCGTTTGGACGTATAGCCCGCTTCTCGAAATCGGTGCTGGCATTCGACTAACGGAACAAGAGACAAATCTAGGACTCACTCGTTCATCTTACGGACCTACGGTTTTGGCCAATTATCGGATCTCTCGTTTGTTCACGTTGCGATCTGACATGTCGATTGAGTTTGCGACTTTAAATGATGATGAGAAACAAATCGGTGTCGATGCCACTCTGGGCATGTCGTACAATCCATCGGCATTATGGGGGCTTAGTCTAGATTATCGCCGTAGCAACCAGCCACTTTTGGCAAATAACTCCAGCTTCCAAATTCTCGATGGAATTCGACTGGGTGTGCGTAGAAATCTTACTCGCACATCACTCAACCTAGGTGTGGCTTACGAACAATCAGCCGTCGAGAATACTACGGGAACCACTTCCTTTGGAAATGAATTCATGAGTATCGATGGTTCGATATCTCGCGTATTGTATAAAGACGTAGTTCATGGTTCCGTTTATTTTCGTTATGCCGATCAAAGTGGGGCGTTTCAAACATGGGATTCCAAGCAACTAGGGTTCAGCCTAACTTATCTATTTTAATCATGAACTGACAATCTCAAAAGTGTAATAACAAGAAATATGATGAAAACATTGAACTATAAAAAACGAATTCAAAACGCGATAGGTGCATTTTTATGTACGTTCTCCTGCTGCACACCTCTTTTCGCCCAAGAGTCGCAGACCCTGCTAAAGCCGAATGATATCATCAAAGTAGAGGTATTCGATGAACCCAAAGTGTCCGTACCTGGCACGACGATCAATAACAGCGGAGACGCAACACTACCTCTTTTAGGTCAAGTTAATCTATCGAAACTGAATCTAGAACAGGCAGCAGAAAAGATCAAGCAGCTTTACCAAGCAGACTACATAGTTGATCCGAAAGTCACGGTAATGCTTTTAAGAGAAGCAGAAAAAATTGTATCGATTCTTGGTGCTGTAAATAAGACCGGTCAGATCGCCATTCCTCCTAGCGGACTGGATCTGTCAACGGCCTTAGCTACTGTCGGTGGATTAAGCCCCAACGCCGATCCAAAGAACATCGCTCTCACTCGCGCGAGTGGAGAGCGCGCCGTTTACACAGCGGCGGATGTTTCGAGTGGCAGAGCCGCAACCATTAAGCTTCAGGCCGGCGATCGCATCATTGTTGGACAAAACCCACTGGCAAATAAATACATCACTGTTGGAGGTCATGTAGGCAGAAGAGGCTTGGTTCCTTATCCTCTCGATGGCAATGCGGATCTTGTTGCGATTATTGCCGCTTCTGGAGGCTTAACGGATATGGCAAATGGTAAAATATTGCTAACTCGTAACGGTAAGACAACTACTTACGACTATAATGCCATCCTGAAGAAAGGTGCCGCCACAGTTAACCTACTACCTGGCGACAACATTCAAGCGGAACAAAGAGGATTTTAAGATAGAATTAATTAATTCATGAATCAAAGAAAACAACTACCCGATCAGCTCGATGAGCGCGCTGATGATGCAGAATACGGCTACGGCTACCCACCACAATCCAACCGCGGAAATGTCGAGCATAATCGACTATTAGTTGGAATCTTATCGCGGTGGTATTGGATCAAGTTATTTGCCATCGTGGGCTTATTGGCGGGATTTTATTATTTTGACAAAGCTCCGAAATTTTACACTGCGGAAGCGCAAATTCTTGTCACCCTGCCAGAAAGAACCATTGCTGGCATGTCAACTGGAGGCGGAGTTATTGAGACAGGCACCGTGGAGGGGCTAAATACTATCGTCAACCGCATCTTCCGCCCTGCCCTTTTGGAGCGTATTGCCGCACGTAACGATGTCATTGCACTCAAGGAATTTTCGATCCCTAAAGTAGATTGGCGGCCTTCTTGGTGGACGAAATGGACGGGTGGGAAGATCGAGGAAACTGGTGTAAGTGATGATGCGAACAGCCTTACGCCCGAACAAAGAGCAAACATTATAGGAACATACATGAGTGCAGATGTAGTCAAAAACACTCGATTACTACAGATCAGCTTTAAACATACCAATGCCAAATGCGCCGCGACCATTGCCAATGCTATTGTAGCGGAATATGTAGCGGAAGCAGAAGAGAATGATCAAGAAAACAAGCAAAACGCAAAGTCCAACTTAGATGAACAGACGCTAGCTAACCAAAAAGCATTGCAGGAGGCTCATGGAGCACTAGCGAACTACGCACAAGCGATGATCATTCAAAAAGATCTAGAAAAAGCCGAGATCGACTACACGACCTTATCTCATCGTTACAAAGCGAAATACCCTGACATGATTGAAGCGCGCGCCAATTTAGAAGTAGCGCAGCGGAGATTTATTTCCGAATTAAAAAATGCCATGGCAAATCCCCTCGATTCGGGCTATTGGAAAGATGAGGCGACCAAACTTGAGACGCATAAAAATGAACCAGAAGAGTATCTCAATGCCGTCCGCCAAGCCCTTATGTCTCGCATTTCAGGACTGGATGCGGAGACGAAGACATTACAGGACTTAATCCGCACCACCCTTTCTACGAGTCGGATGCAAGAAGTAAATGTGCAATCAACGCAAATTCGTATGAATCAGCCCGCGACGACGCCGCAATTACCCACTGAACCTGCAAAAAGTAAGGTGCTTGCCATTAGTGCTGGTATCGGCTTTGCCTTGGGCTTACTGCTGGCCTTCATTTTCACAAAGCTCGATAATACCTTCCATACAGTGGCGGAACTAGAATCTGAGACGGAGGTGCAGGTGCTGGCTGCCATCCCTGCTATCCCATTGAATCACATCACTGCGGTCATGGCCTACGCAAAGAAAAAAGGTAAAACCGTGCAAGAAAATGAGCATCAGCAAAAATGGGAGCCGCGCTTACTTTTCCGCCCCGCATTGAAGAAAACCAACTACTGTGAATCCTTTCGCATTCTCCGTGCTTCCGTGACATTACTTGGTGATGAAAATAGTAGGAAAATTACCCTGATTACAAGTTCTCTGCCTGGCGAAGGTAAATCAACTGTATCCACCAACCTAGCTCTTGCTTCGGCAGCGCAAGGCAGAAAGACCTTGCTCATCGATTTTGACTTAAGAAAACCCCGCTTGCATCAGGTATTTGGAATGTCAGAAAAACCAATGGATGCACCAGGCGCCTCTGATTGGTGTGCTGGCACTTCTCCCTTAGAGGATTGTATCACTACCGATGTAGGTGCGGAAAATTTGCATGTGATTTTCTCTGGTAAACGTGCGCCCAATCCGGGCGAGTTGTTAGATCCAGAGCGCATTCGTGAATTACTTGCTGAGGTCCGTGATAAATATGACTCCATTGTTATTGACTCTGCACCACTATTGGCTGTCCCTGATACACGCTTGATTGCTCCTGTTGCTGACAATCTTTGCCTCGTCGTTCGTAGTAACTGGGTACCAAAAGGAGCTGTCTATCGTTCCCTTGATTTACTAGAATCTTATGGCACTCGCCCATCTGGATTGATCATGAACGGTCACGCTGAAACACGCAAACGCATCAATCAGAACTACTCCTACGGCAGCTACCGTATCAGCCGATTCGGTAAGGCCTACCAATATGGCTACGGTTCGTATGGTTCCTACGGTTCGTATGGATCAGAAGATGACGATGAGGATGAAGTTCTTCAAAAGAAATCGAAATCGCGTAAGCGTTCATAGGTGATAGGCGATTACGGTAAAGACCTTCGCACGTGGAGTCGCGGAGGTTTTCACGCGTAGTAACAAAGATTCCCATACTTTATTGATTCGCCAAACTTTAAAAAATGAGGGTATTCAACTGATCTACCATGAAAATACGACTGATTTGCATGTTGTTGGCGCTAGCCGTTACCGAGTTGGTAGCTTGGTGGTGGATGAATCCTCCCGTCGGACATGAGGCAAGCCCACTTTTGAGTTGGAAGGCCGAGCGACTTGGTGGTATGGCCTCCGATTTTCAATCAGAAAATAAGTCCAAAATATCGTGGCATCCTGAACTAGTTAAAGAATATCAAGGAAACCTACATTGCACATCGGGCTCGATTTGCAAGATTACGAAGAATGATGACATGGTCATCCATGCAGCACTTTTCTATTGGGATTCATCATCAGCGAATGCCATTGAGGCGTTTCGACATCGTCCCGACGAATGCCTTGGATCTATTGGTATGAAGTTCATAAGAGTTTATCCAAACAAGAACTATTCCCTTGCTGACGAGCAACTTGTTTTTGCTCATACTTTATTCAGAGATCCTATGGGGATTCCCATACACGCCTTCAAGGCGACTTGGGTAGCTGGGAAAAGTTCAGAATTCTCTTTCATGATGGGCAATGAAAAAGAATGGCATGAGCAACGGTCTTTAGCGGCGATGAAACGCTTTAAACCAGATCACGCCCAAGTGGTTCAAGGAACCATTCGCTCTGTGTATGATCCAGAAAAAGCTTGGCTCATTTTTCAAGAGTCCGTTTTGTCAGCTTTGCAATTGCACTAGTTGTCGCAGTAGCGTAGCGGCATGAATGAAGGTTTTGAACTATCATTGCTTTCAAAAAGTAAGAAAAAAAACTTCCCATAAAGTTTGTCATCCGATAGTTTTCCACGGCAACACAAATGTTGTTCCTCCAAAGACACAGTCATTTGAATGGTAATTTTTCCGATTTTTGTGAAATTTGACCAATGGCGGTAGCTTGCAAATTTTTTGAATACGATTGAGTTAAAGCAAATATGAAAGCAGTCATTCTTGCAGGTGGACTCGGCACACGCCTTTCCGAAGAGACAAATATTAAGCCGAAACCGATGGTCGAAATTGGTGGACGTCCTATTTTGTGGCACATTCTTAAAATCTATAGCTCTCATGGCATCAATGACTTTGTGATCTGCGCTGGCTATAAAGGCTATGTCATCAAAGAGTATTTCGCCAATTACTTCCTCCACATGTCGGATATTACCTTTGATATGTCGAGTAATACGGTAGAAGTGCACCATAAGAATGCCGAACCATGGCGCGTGACAGTGATTGATACGGGAGACGATACCATGACGGGTGGCCGAATCAAACGAATCCAAAAATACATCGGCAACGAGACATTTTGCTGCACCTACGGTGACGGAGTGGGTGACATCAATATTTCCGCCGCAGTAGCCCATCATCAAGCATCCGGATTAGCTGCAACGCTCACCGGAGTTCAGCCTCCAGGGCGCTTTGGTGCGCTGTTGATTGAGGATGATAAGATTCAATCGTTCCAGGAAAAACCAGTTGGCGATGGCTCGTGGATCAACGGTGGATTTTTTGTGCTCGAACCCTCGATCTTCGATTATATTGATGGCGATGCTACAATTTGGGAGCGTGCTCCGCTCGAAAACCTTGCCGCAGCAAACCAACTTGGTATTTTTAAACATCATGGATTTTGGCGCCCCATGGACACTCTGCGTGACAAGCATGAGCTAGAGGAATTGTGGACGAGCGGCCGTGCTAAGTGGAAGACGTGGTGAGAGATAGCCAAATGTTTCCGCCGCGGAAATAGATGATTTACTGATGTATTTATCCTTCTACAAAAACAAAAAAGTCTTTGTCACAGGCCATACAGGATTCAAGGGTTCGTGGCTGACCCAGTGGCTGCTGATGCTGGGAGCGGAAGTTTATGGTTACGCCCTCGATCCGCAACCGCATGAAGTGCTGTTTGATCAACTCGGTTTATCAGGGCAGTGCGCCTCCGATACTCGCGCTGATCTCGCTGATCGTGCCGCGCTATCCGCCGCCATCGATGCGGCGAACCCTGATGTGATTTTTCATTTGGCGGCGCAACCGCTTGTCCGTCTTTCCTATGACATACCCATAGAAACATTCGCGACGAATGTGATGGGTACAGCACACCTCCTTGATGCGGCACGCTTGCGAAATAAAGACTGCGCCATCGTTTGCATCACCACGGATAAATGTTACGAAAATCGCGAATGGCTTCATGCCTACCGTGAGGAGGATGCAATGGGTGGCCACGATCCTTACAGCGCTAGTAAAGGTGCTGCTGAGCTAGTGATCAGCTCCTTCCGCAATAGCTACTTCGCCCATCGTCAGCATAATTCCGCCGCAGCAGACATTCGCGTGGCATCGGTGCGCGCAGGAAATGTGATTGGCGGTGGAGATTGGGCGAAAGACCGTATCGTTCCAGACTGCATTCGTGCGTTGCGAGAGCAACAAATCATTCCCGTAAGAAATAAAATTGCTACCCGCCCGTGGCAACATGTGCTAGAACCTTTGAGCGGCTACCTCTGGATTGGAGCGCTGCTCGGCACGTTGAACGATACATCCAACCCGCCGATAGACCATTTTTGTAGCGCATTCAATTTTGGCCCTGCATTAACCAGCAATCGCACAGTTGCTGAACTTGTCCAAGAATTACTCAAGCATACAGGAGGCGAATGGAGAGATGCTTCTGATCCTCATGCACTGCATGAAGCCTCTAAGTTAAATCTCGCTACCGATAAGGCCTTTCATCTGCTTGGGTGGCAACCCGTGTGGAATTTCTCTACAACGATCCATCACACCGCAGAGTGGTATCTCGAAGAGCAACGCGGAAATGTTCCTTCAGAAATTACCATCAAACAAATTCTCGCATACCAACAAGCGGCGCAACAATTGGGCTTGCCTTGGGCGAATCAGGCGTAAGCCAAACGGTCAATCATCCCTTCGCTACGAATCATAATCCGATTTTTCTTCTCATGACACCAGTAGAACTCAAAGCCGAAATTCTTCGCCTCACCCGCGAGTATTCTCGCCTTACTCACAGCGGCAATCTCCCCGCAGAAGACCCCGCGCGCGCCATCCATGTCGAAGGCCAAACCATCCCCTACGCCGCTCGCGTTTTCACGCCCGATGAAGTCGAAGCTGCTGTGTCATCCACACTTGATTTCTGGCTCACACTCGGCCCAGAAGGTGAAGCGATGGAAAGCGAACTTGCCGCCTTTCTTGGAGTAAAACACTCGCTCCTTGTGAATTCTGGCTCCAGCGCCAACCTCGTAGCTTTTTCTACCCTCACCACCCACAAACTCCCTCCTCATAAGCGCATCACACCCGGCGATGAGGTGATCACTGTTGCTGCGGGTTTCCCCACGACCGTAGCACCTATCATTCAATGTGGCGCTGTGCCAGTATTCATCGATGCCATGGTGAAAACAGGCAACGCTAACTGCTCACAACTCGAAGCCGCTTACACCCCAGGGAAAACCAAAGCGGTAATGATGGCTCACGCCCTCGGCAATCCCTTCGAACTCGTTACCGTCCTAGAATTCTGCCAAAAATACGACCTCTG
>CAMAYN010000090.1 GCA_945862285.1 Akkermansia muciniphila
CCGTCAGGGAGATTCACCATTTCAATCTCGAATCGCCAGCAGATTTAGCGCGGCTTTCTTTAATCTAAATCCTTCTTTTCTAAGCGATCATTCAGTGCTTTGACGAATGAATCAATGTCGGGATACTCCGATGCTGTGAAGCGGCTAAATTCTTTACCCTCACTGTCGAGCAGGATGATGGTAGGATAGCCATCGATTTTATATTCTTCGGCTAAGGGTCGATTTTTCTTCGCGAGTTCCGCGTCTTTTTTAGGGAAATCGAGTTCGACCAAAACATAATTCTTTTTCACTTGATTTACGAATTCTTGTTTCGAGAAAACCTCCTTGCGCATGTGGATGCAAGGCGGGCACCAGTCAGAGCCAGTGAATTCTACCAAGACACTTTTCTTCTCTTTTTTCGCCAATTCTTTGGCTTTCGCTAGATCGGTTTCCCATCCTTCGAGACTAGCGAATGATGTTCCAACCATGATGCATGTAGTGGCGAGCAGAAAGAAGTGGTGTAACGTTTTTTTCATCGTGATATTTAAGCGAAAAAGTTTCTTCGCTTTGTCTAAAAAAACATCTTGGTGGAAGTGAAGCAACGCGGCTAGCCTATGCGCATGCCAAAGACAATCATCATCGCTACCCGCAACGCCCACAAGACGGCAGAAATTCGCCAAATGCTCGGCGAGGAGTGGCAAGTCAAGGATGCGAACGACTTTACGGATTGGCCGATTGTGGAAGAAACGGGCGAAACTTTTCTGGCCAACGCGACGCTGAAAGCTGTGGCGATTAGCCTTGTGCATGAAGGCATCGTGCTGGCCGATGATTCTGGGCTGTGTGTGGATTTTCTCGATGGCGCTCCCGGTGTTTGGTCATCGAGTTATGGCGGCGAAGAAGGGAATCATGCAAAAAATAACGCGCGCTTGCTAGCAGAAATGCAGGGCGTAGCTCAGCGCGGCGGCTACTTTTCTTGCACGATGGTATTGGCACAGCAGGGGGAGGTTTTGGCTCATTTTGAAGGTCGCTGCACGGGCCGAATTCTCACTACGGCTAGTGGAGGGCACGGCTTTGGCTATGATCCATTATTCGCGCCGCATGGCTACGATCAAAGCTTCGCGGATCTCGGTAGCGAGGTGAAAAATACGTTAAGTCATCGCGGTGCAGCATTAAAAAAAGTGATGGCTTGGCTTTCTAACAAATAAGTGCTTACATTCGCGCCGATGAAGTATTTCACGCTCCTTTTTCTCGTGCTGCCGCTGGCGTTGTCGCAGACATCGTGTTTTCAAGTGAAGGCGAAAGAGCCTGTTGTTTTTCGGTTTGAACATGGAAAAACTGCTATGCTCAAAGATGGTTTGGCTTACGCGCCAAAGCGCGCACCAAAGGCGGTGATTCGCGCTATTGCGGCGGGCAATCGGCTTCAGGGAAAACCCTACAAATGGGGTGGGGGACACGCCCGTTTTCAAGATAGTGGCTACGATTGTAGCGGGACTGTTTCCTATGTGCTACGAGAGGCGGGCTTGATGAAGGGCTGCATACCGTCGCGCAATTATTTTAAATATGGTAACCGCGGGTATGGGGATTGGATTACCGTTTATGTGAGAGATGGCCATGTGTTCATGACCATTGCAGGCTTGAGACTCGATACTGGTGGCGATGGTAGCAATAGCGGCAGTGGTCCACGTTGGAAGCCGCAGCGACGCGGTGTGCAGGGCTTCATCGTGCGGCATCCATCAGGTTATTAGCCATTTCCGCAAAATCGACAAAGCAGCGGTCTGCCTCCGCAAAGGCCAAACAGGAAGTGACACGATTCGGCGCGATCCACACTTGCAGGCCCGCTTCCTTGGCGGAAAGTAGCCCGTTGCGCGAATCCTCGATCGCTAAACATGCTTTGCCATCGCATTGCAATCGCCGCAATGCCTCAATCCATAAATCTGGCGCGGGTTTGATGCGCGGGGCATCGCCGCGACATACCACTTCGGTAAAATATTTTTTCATCCCTAATCGCTCCAGCCATCCATCCACCCAATGATGCGAGGAACTGCTTACCACCGCGAGGGGGATTTCTGTGCTTTGTAAAGCTTCTAACAAATCTAGTGCGCCAACCATGGGACCCTCGTCTGCCAGTTCAGCGACGATCACTTGTTGACGCTCGCTGTCCATTTTTTCCCAGTCAAAATCTTTCCCCGTCAACTCTTCCAAATACGTTTTTGGCGACCATGTTTGAAAATCACTGCCGATGCAGCGTGTGTAAATTTCCAGCGGCAATTCTTGTCCATGCGCGGCAAAACAATCCCGCCACGCCGAGTAGATCGCCCATTCGGTGTCCACCAGTATGCCATCGAAATCAAAAAGTATCGCTCGCCATTTCACCTTCGTTCAAATGCCGATTTGTCGCACCGCTTCGTAGAGCACGATGGCGACTGCTGTTGATAAATTCAAACTACGAGTGCTTTCCTGCTTCATCGGAATCCGCAGTGCTTGCATACCCGCGCCGAAGACCATGGACTCCGGCAAGCCGCGTCCTTCACAGCCGAAGACGAGGTAATCGCCATCGGCAAATTGCGCATTCCACAAGCCGCGCTTCGCCTTTGTGCTCAGATACCAAAAGCGCGCCCCGGCATCCGTTGCTGCATGAAATTCCTCGAAATTTTCCCAAACATGGACGTCCACATCGCGCCAATAGTCCAGCCCCGTGCGACGAACGTATTTATCTTCTAACGAAAAACCCAATGGCTTGATGAGGTGCAGTCGGGCACCCGTGGCGAGCGCTAAACGCCCGGCGGCACCGGCATTGTGCGGGATTTCTGGGGCGACGAGGACGATGTGGAGCATGGTCTTATTTTCGCACGAGCAAGCTCGATCCAGACATTTCCGCAGGTTGTGCCACGCCTAACATATCTAACAAAGTCGGAGCGACATCCGCGAGGATGCCGTCCTTGATCGTAAATTCCGCAGCGTCATTTGCTACGTAAAGCACATGAACAAGATTGGTAGTGTGAGCGGTGTGTGGTGAGCCATCGGGATTACGCATCAGTTCGCAATTTCCATGATCGGCGGTGATCAGCAGCTTGCCGCCAAGTTCGAGGCATCGCTCGACAAGCAAACGCACGCCGAGGTCGATAGACTCACAAGCATGAATGCCCGCCTCGACAACGCCCGTGTGACCCACCATGTCAGGATTCGCGAAGTTGACGATGCAGAGATCGTAATTTTCCATGCGGCGATACACTTCAAAGGCGACATCCGGCGCGCTCATTTGCGGTTTAAAATCATACGTTGCCACTTCCTTCGGGCTGATGGCGAGGTAGCGATCTTCCCCGGGATATGGCGGCTCCACGCCACCATTGAAGAAGAATGTGACGTGGGGATATTTTTCTGTTTCGGCACAGCGCAGTTGGGTAAGGCCCGCATTCGATACCGCCTCGCCGAGGATCATTTTTAGCGATTGCTGGCCAAAAATAATCGGACAATTCGCCCCGTAACTGGTCATCGTCACGTAATGAACTTGCGGTGTGATCTCCCGCTCGAAGCCATCGAAGTCAGGCTTCAGAAAAGCATCCGTCAGTTGGCGTGTGCGGTCGCTGCGATAATTAAACCAGAGGAAAACATCGCCATCGCGCACGCGCTGTTCGTCGCCATGAGAAAAGATCATCGGTAGGAGAAATTCATCGCCGCGTGGTTCGCTGGCGTAGGCATCTTGAATCGCAACGGAAGGTGAGCCAGACATCTGCTGGCCACGGCCAAAAACAATCGCGTCCCAGGCGATTTTATTGCGCTCCCAGCGTTTATCCCGATCCATCGCATAATAGCGCCCGATCACCGTGGCGATGTGGGCATGACTGCCGTCGAGTTGTTTCTCCACTGCCGCAAGGTAGCCCGCGCCACTGGTGGGTGAGGTATCGCGCCCGTCAGTAATGGCATGGATGAGGGTGTCGGTCACGCCCGCGCGCGCTGCCATGTGCGCCATGGCAACTAAGTGATCTTGATGCGAGTGAACGCCGCCATCGCTGACCAGGCCGATGAGGTGCAGGCGTGAATTTTTTGCTTTCGCAAATGCCTCTTGGAGAACGGCGATTTGTTCCATTTCGCCATCGGCGATGGATTTATTAATACGTGTGAGGTCTTGATAAACAATGCGTCCCGCGCCGAGATTCAGGTGTCCGACTTCGCTATTGCCCATTTGACCATCGGGTAAGCCCACGTCCATACCACTGGCGGAAAGCCGTGCTTCGGGATAATTGGCATACAATTTCTCGTGAAATGGAGTGCGAGCGAGCAGGGTGGCATTGCCGTCACGTTCGGCGGTTTCTTTTCCTCCCGGATTGACGCCCCAACCGTCGCGAATGATTAAAACTACTGGTTTCTTTGCCATGGCGCGGTGTTCATAGCGGAGGACGAGCGATTCGTCTATGGGAAAACGTCACAAGTGAAGCGCAGGCTATCAGTCATCGGTATAGGGAAAAATGGACAATCCTTAAAATACACATTTCCAAGAACCTCTCTCGTACATCAGCAGCAGTTGATGGCCTATGCGAACGTGATCACTCGGCAATCTTCACATTTTCTATCAACAAAACGGCATCTTGGTAATCGCCATTCGCGGCTTCTTCAAAGGCTACGAGAAACGAATTTTCTCTTTTTTGTCCCTGAAAATGTCGCACTGGATAAACTCTTGCGGTGTTGGGGATTTCTGATCCTCCATCGCGAGCGGAATCAGTGAAAGATGTGTATGCATGCCCCTTCATGTAAATCGTAAATGGTTTGTCTGGGGCTTCAATTTCTACGCTTTCGCTATTCTCAAAAGAAGCAAAAAGCCTTTGGTGTGCGTCGCCACTCTTGCTGCTATCGGCCAGTCGAGCGACCTCGATGAGCGATGCCTCTCCCCGATGCGAAATACCAATCGGTGTAAAACCAGGCGGAGAAAATCGTGCGAGAGGCGTAATGCGAATTTTGTTGGAACTCGCCGCTTGGAAATACGGTGCCTTAACGCTTTCTCCGATGGTGGGAGTTTTCGTATCGAGGCTTAGCTCGCTGCCGCCTACATTGATAGGAATACCAAGGGCACGAGTGATTTCCTCAAGTGTCGGTTCATTTTTTCCCTCCAACGCGGCAAGGCTCAAACCTTGTAGGATGACGAAAGCATGATCGGTTGCGGGGTTGCCTAGTTGGATTCCTGCGCTATATCTTCCTGATCCTCGATTCGGGCTGAATTCGATTTGAAACTCCGTCTCTCCATTGGCATTTTTACTACTCGAAACCATACGAAATGCTGCCGCATCTGCACCGATGATGGAAAATTCGCCCCCAGATTTTGCGGGAAAAGCAACGCGGAGCGTGGCGATTGAGCTTTTGATTCCTTTCACGGCACTCATCGCAATATGGCGATGACTGACACGCAAAGACTCTGGTAATGGCCGAATACGGATGTTTCGATACTCAATTTCTGCCCCTTCGAGCTGGAGTGAGATTTTTCCTTTACTACGTGGTGAGCCATCCTGATTTTGGAGATCGAACAACCTCGCCTTCGTTTTTCCATTCACCATGTGTTCGGCGTAATCCGCACCACGAACAATAACCTCCACTTGATTCCATCCCTCGTTACGATCTAGCACGGGGAATCGTCCGATATAGTCCCACGTCTTAGTGAGACGCGTCATGAGGTAGCCGCCATGCTCGGGTAGCAGTCCCGGCTTTCCTTGCCCTTCAGGTGCCTTTTCGGGATTGGGATGCATCCACGTGAAGCCACCTGTGCGTATAAAAACGATATCTCCCGTATCACCTTCTTGAATTTGATATTCTACTGATTCAGGCCATACCATGTTCGTCTCCGTGCTATGGTAAAGAAGTCCCGCATCGCGAATTGCTTCCTTACGTGGAGCAAATTTTTTGCCTGTCCAGCGATACTCTAAAGATAAATGATAGTGGGAAAATTCTTCTTCATGAACGATTACCCCAAAAGGTACGTTCGCATTTTCATCGGTGTCGGCATACATGTGAATATTGCCGTCTCTTACCTGCACCAATTGATCAGGATCTTTTCCCGGTTCTTGCCCAGCAATGGTGATTTGCCAGTTTTGCAAATCTTTACCATTAAACAAGTCACGCCATTGCCCCTGGGCGTGAAAGGATCCTACGAAGGAAAAGAGCAAAAGCACGTGTATTTTCATGGCCTAAACCTCTCATGAAGACGCGGGTTAGCAAGAGGAAAATCTCGAATGGAAAAGAACCAAGTCGATTCGTTGCTCCACAGAAATGCGCGTGATTCCAAAAAGAACGAACGGCGTGCTAACTCATAAGATTTGACGAAGTCATTGATCGTGGCGTCATTTTTTTCTGTTAGGCAGGCAGATCGAACCATAGTTACAGCCGCTTTTCTTAAATAAGTGCAATGCTTGCTCTATTGTGATAGCTACCGTCTTAGAGCCGTTATCACACATTAACATCGCTTGATTCTCAGCGTCAGTCTTGCTTGGTTGGTAGCCAAGAAATGCATGCGGACGGCCATCGAGAACCATTGCTGGAATTCGACTTTGCTGGTGCAGATGCCACTGAGCTAACGTAAATTTTGCTAGATTGATTACGCCCGTGAGTTCGGATTCCTTCAGTGTGTTATTGATCGCGTTGGAAAATTTTTTGCCATCCTTGTTGTCAGAAATCGCCGCGAAATCAATCAAAGGGTATTGCTCTATCAATGCATCAATACCTTGGCCTTTTGGCTTTTTCAGCGCTTGGGCCAATGCTTTTTGAATCAATACTCGCTCTTCGGGCGAAATGACAATTTGCAACGATGTAGGGAGCTGATCCAAAGTGATCCATGGCGATTGATGACGGTGCGGCAGGGCAACTTCTAAGTATTGTGATATATAACGTGGCTGATCTTGATCTTTCGTCGCTGATGTAGGGACAAGCATCCAATCTGCCAGTTGCTCTTTTGTGAGATGCTTAATCATTCCGGGATAGGGATCGTGAACCACATATTGGTCTGAAATTTTTTCTAAGAGCAGCGCATTGTGCGGACCGCCGAAGACGCCAGTAACCCGTAGCGAATAAGCATATCCTTTTGATAACCCAGCGTTGAAGCATTGCTCGATCCGGTTGATTAAATTTTTTCGCAGTACGTCACGCGAAATGTCTTCGTGCTTGATTTCATGGGCCGAGTAGGGAATCGCAAATAATTCGTAAAATTTTTCTTTTGAAAAAGAACTCTCGATCCTCCGATCACCTCGATGCAATTGATAGATGGAGCGAATGAAAGACGTGGAATGGGCAATGTTCACACCGCTCGCATATGTCAATGCCGGAACATTTGCATAGAATCCACATGATGGACCGGTTTGTGGGGCAATAGGGTATTTCTCCGCAGAACTCGCAGTCAACATGAGGAGCAACGAGTAAATGAAAGAGATGACAGGATATTTCATACGTATTGCTAGCGAATTTCTTCAATGATCCGTTTGGTGTATTCTTCTTTTCCTTTAAGCGAAGCATTGATGGTCTTCCATGTATCGTCGCTTAGTGTTTTGTCACGACGTAGGTCATAGGCTAGATTTAATAAATCAAGTAGTTCTGTGTAGGACAAATCCGCTGAGGAACTTTCCCTGACTAATGCTCGAATCGCAGATTCCGATTGACCGCAGCGCCACATCAGTCGCATGCCCAAGCAACGCAAACATGAGTGCTCTTGTTTCAGCAAAATCTCTGCCTCTTTTGCATAGTCTGGCTTGACGATTTGCAATAAGCTCATCCCCGCCCAGTAGCGTACGATGGGATGTTTTGCCATCAAGCCAGCACGGCAAATTTTTTCTGCATTCTCCCCGGGCAGATCTCCCGCAAAGGCCATTTCTATACATTCTTGATAGGGAAAATCTTTTTCATTCACGGCCGCATGAATGTTTTTCTCATCGAACTTATCGAAAAGTGCTTCATGGACGATTCCGGTGTCGCGGTAGTCGATCATTGTCTGCTGCAAACGTTGCCGCATTTCTTTCAATCGTTCCGCTTGGCTTGGATCTTTAGCAAGGTTCTTGATTTCATCTGGGTCTGTGCCGATTTCGTAAAGCATTTCGACAGATGTTGGACTTTGCCACATCTGATTGCGTGGATCTTGAGGTCGAGTCTCTGCGTCCATGCGCCAAGCACGCCATCCTGCTTGTCCGAACTGATAGAAACTGTATGGTGCGGCGGGGCGATCTGAGGTGAAACAGCGTATGTATTTCCATTTCCCATTCGTAATGCCTCGGCGCATGCCATAAATTTCATCGAACCGGTCCGCGTAGAGAAATACCCATCGATCACTTTTTTGTGGACTTAGCAATGAGCTTCCTTGCATATGTGCTGGAATATCCACACCACAAATGGACAACAAAGTAGGGGCGAGATCCACAAATCCTACGGGATCAGAAATTTTTTTTCCGATGCTTGACCCTAAAGGCTTCCACTTATCTGGTAGATGAATTAACAGCGGAACGCGCACTCCGCTATCCTGCAAATAACGTTTGCCCCTAGGAGTGGCGCCGCCGTGATCAGAGTAATAAAACACCACGGTGTTTTCTGCGAGTCCTGACGCACGTAAATCAGCGAGAATGCTCCCTACGTTCTCATCCATGATTGTCATGCGGTCATGATAGGCTGATACATCGGCGCGGATTTCTGGGAGGTCAGGAAGGAATCCAGGTAGGGAGAGTTGTGCAGGTTTTAGCCGTGTTGGTGATTTTTTTGTCTGAGTTTGGGAAAAAATTTGGCTTTCGTGCGTTTGTTGTAGATTAAAAATTGCGAAAAAGGGTTGTCCCTCGGAGCGATTTTTGTAATGCGCCTTCGCGGAGCAATCATCCCACAGCGATGCATCATTTCCTTTGAAATTATAATCTGTTTTATTGGCATTAGTACAGTAGTATCCAGCCTTACGCAGCAAGGAAACATACGGTGTAAAATGCGACGGTATCGCATGCCTGCTGCGCATGTGTTGTGTGCCAGCAGAGGGAGAATGAACACCCGTTAGAATCGTAAAACGCGACACAGCACAGACGGCTGCATGACTGTAGCACCGATCGTAAAAAATCGACTGAGTCGCAAGAGCATCGATGTTGGGTGTTTTTGCCTCCTTGTTGCCATAACAGCCCAGCCAATGAGCAGCATTATCTTCGCTCGTGATCCACAAAACGTTGGGGCGATCTTGGGCAAAAATACTACAGCTAAAAACGCTACAAAACAGCAATACGAATACTCGAATCATGTGCTAGACAATGACCATCATCTCGAAATTCGGCAAGCATCAATTTTAGAGCAAAATGTCTTTGGGGATATTCACCGGCATGACGCCCGTAAGTCGATTGTCGAGGCCTTGATACTTGAAAGTAAGTCTTTCGTGCTCGATGCCCATGAGTTGTAAAATCGTGGCATGCAGATCGCGGACATGGACAGGTTTATCGACAATATTAAATGATTTTTCGTCGGTTTCGCCGTAGTTATAACCTCCTTTGACACCGCCGCCGGCCATCCAGATGGAGAAGGCTCGGGGATGGTGGTCACGACCGTAGTTGGTCTGGCTGAGTCCGCCTTGTGAATAGACCGTGCGCCCGAATTCGCCACCCCAAATGACAAGAGTGTCCTCGAGCATGCCGCGTTGTTTGAGGTCTTGGATGAGACCGTAGCTTCCTTGATCAATATCACTGCATTGCGCTTTGATGTCGCCAGGGAGATTGCCGTGTTGATCCCAGCCACGATGGAAAATTTGCACGAAGCGCACGCCTCGCTCGACGAGGCGGCGGGCCATCAGCGCAGAGGCGGCAAAGGTGCCGGGCTTTTTCGCATCGCTACCGTAAAGATTATATGTGGCTTCGGATTCTTTCGATAGATCGGCGAGTTCTGGCACACTCGTTTGCATGCGAAATGCCATTTCGTATTGTTGAATGCGAGTTTGGATTTCTGGGTCACCCACGGCTTGATAGGAGCGATGGTTGGCTGCGGCAATGCCGTCGAGCATTTGACGGCGCAGCTCGCGCGGGATGCCCGCAGAGTCCTTGAGGAAAAGCACGGGATCAATACCACTACGCAAGGAAACTCCCGCGTGTTTGCCGGGAAGAAAGGCGCTACCCCAAAGCCGTGAGGAAATGGCTTGGACGTTTGACCCCGGGTTCGAGTGTTGGGCGTGAAGCACGACAAATGTGGGCAGGTCTTGATTCATGGTGCCAAGACCGTATGAGAGCCAGGAACCGATCGAAGCCTTGCCGCCGACCATGTTGCCAGTGTACATCAGTTGGTTAGCAGGCTCGTGGTTGATGGCATCCGTGTTCATAGAACGGATGACGGTGATGTCATCGGCCATTTTTGCCGTCCATGGGAGCAGCTCGCTGATCCATGTGCCATCTTTGCCGTATTGTTTGAATTTGTAAATCGAGGGAGCGGCTGGGAATCGCGATTGGCCGGACGTCATACCCGTGAGGCGTTGACCGGACTTGATAAGGTAATCCTTAAGATCTTCGTCATACTTGATGGTGGGCTTGTAGTCGAATGTCTCGAACTGTGACGGCGCACCGATCATCGAAAGGTAGATGCAGCGTTTAGCTTTCGGTGCAATTTGGGCGATCGCGGGCGGGATGGCACCACTGGAGGCAAAAGCTTCACGCCCGAGCAAGGAGGCGAGTGCCGCGTAGCCGAGACCAGTCGCGTTAGCACGGAAGAAATGGCGGCGCGTGAGAGAGGAGTTGATTTGGTCGATGATGTTCATAACTCGTTGCAGTAAGAATAGTTAATGTACAATTTATTTTGTTAGGCTCTCGTCAAAGTTGAAGACTTGGTTGGCAGCAATCGTCCACGCTGCGAGTTCAGCAGCGGGGAGGTTGGCGTTAGGTTTCGTTTCGCCGATGGAGATGAGTGCCGTTGCATCGGCAGCGTGGGCTTGGTAGTATTCTAATGATCCTTTCAGCGTTTCTTGCACAATGCTGAGTTGGTCGGCGGACAGCGATCGCCCGAGCAAGCGTGCCGCTATGAATTGGATGCGTTTTGTTTCGTCTGGAGCCGCAGCAAGGGTCTTCGCCGCGAGTTGGCGTGATGCTTCGACAAATTGTGGATCGTTAAGGGTAACAAAGGCTTGCAGTGGTGTATTGGTGCGCTCGCGGCGTACACAGAATACTTCGCGACTCGGAGCGTTCAGTATTTCCATGGATGGCGGTGGTGCAGTGCGTTTCCAGAAAGTGTACATACTGCGGCGGTAGAGTGCGTCTCCCGAATCTTGCTTGTAGAAGCGAGTGTTGGATTGGTGCATGGCAACGGCCTCCCATATGCCTTCAGGTTGGTAAGGTTTCACGGATGGGCCACCAATTTTTTTCGATAAAAGATCAGACTGTAGCAATAGGGTATCGCGCAGCGCTTCCGCCTCTAGGCGGATGCGAGGAGCACGGGCGAGCCATTTGTTCGTCGGGTCTTTAGCGATTGCCTCCGCACTGATATTGGCGGACTGGCGATACGTGGCCGAGGTGACTATGAGCTTAGCAATGTGACGGTAATTCCATTTAGATGAAACAAACTCACTGGCTAGCCAATCGAGTAGTTTCGGATGGGAGGGACGTCCGCCCATGATGCCGAAGTCTTCGACAGTCTCGACGATGCCGTTGGCAAATAGATAACCCCATAGTCGATTGACGGTGACGCGTGCGGTGAGTGGATGCTCGCCTGAAACGAGCCATTGACCGAGCCCGAGTCTATTTTCTGGCATGTCCTTCGTCATAGGAGGTAGAACAGCGGGAACACCAACATAGACGGGATCTTTGCTCTTATCTGCGTAGCTGCCACGGGCGAGGATATGGGCGAAGGGCTTTTCATTTTTTTCCTGCATGATCAGGCACGCGGAGCCACGAGATTTAATTTCTGCGGATTCTTGTTCGTACTTAACGATTGCGGCACGCATAGCGTTGCTTGGTGCGTCTTGGAAATCGAGGTAGTATTTTTGCAGAACTTTCGTATCTTCTGGCTTGCGTTCCGCAACGGGAAGGGCGAGCAGATCTTGAATGGATCTACCGGTTGCTAACACGGCAATCTCATCTTCTTTGATAATGTGATCATAAATGCGGAGATCTTGTATCGCGGTTGTGCCTTGGATCGGTGCTCCGTTGGTGCGTTTACCAATAGTGAGGGGCACGTGGACTTGTATGTTTTTACCAACACGATTCGCGCCGGAACTGGTGGCTACTTTCTTGCCATCGATATAGATCGCAACTGTGTTAATCGCGGGCTTGCTGCCATCAAAGGTGACAGCAATGTGTTGCCATTTGCCGGGCTGTAATGCTTGTTTGGATATAAACTTGCTCGCGCTATCAGGCCAATAATCGATGATATGAACGGCAGGCACGCCTTGATCTAACCACAAATCCCAGCCGCGGTAGTGCTTTGCTTCATCCATGTGTGCGATTACGGGACCTGTGGGCTGTCCTTCGGTGTAAATCATCATCGAGTAGGAAAAAGATTGTTTGCGTTCAAAGTTCGCCACGTATTCGAGGTCGAGTGTTTGGGCACTGGCAAGGAGCGCTTGGCCTGTCTTGCCTTCGCGGCGTTGCACGTTCGCGTTATTTGTATAAGGCTTGCCTTTGATGCTCCCAAGGATGGGACCCGCGGACTCGTTGAGAGGCAAGTGGACAATCATTGACGAATCGACCTTGGTTTCTTGGATCGTAGTTCCCGATGAAGCCCATTTGTCGAAGTCGGCTTGGGCGTTTTTCTGACGCGTGGCGAGGTTGCTTTTCTCAGTGGCAATGAGTTTGTCGAGTTCGTCGTAGCGGGCGCGCTCAGAAACGGGTGGAACAAAGATCGCCGGGGCATGTTCTGCTTGATTTCCATCAAGTGCTCTCATGGTCGTGTTGCGGAAGAAGGCGGTGAGTTGGTAAAATTCTTTTGTGCTCACAGGGTCAAATTTATGATCATGGCAAGCAGCACATTGCGTGGTTAGGCCCAACCACAGCGCAGACATCGTGCTAACACGGTCGTTTGCGTAAATGGCTTCGTATTCTTCTGGAATTGCACCTCCTTCGCCAGTTGTGGGGATGCATCGTTGAAAGCCAGTGGCTACTTTTTGATCGAGTGTCGCATTCGGCAAAAGGTCGCCGCCAAATTGCTCGATGGTGAATTGATCCCACGGCATATTATTTTTAAAAGCACTAATCACCCAGTCGCGGTAGGGCCAAATGGCGCGATAGTTATCAATATGGATGCCATGCGTATCAGCGTAGCGAGCGGCATCGAGCCAATGGCGGGCGAAATGTTCCGCTCCTTCGTTCGATGCCATCATGCGATCAGCCGCATCGGAAATGGCCTTATCTTGATCTGCGGCAAAGGCTTTTTCAAAAGCATCGATTTCCTCCGGTTGTGGTGGCAGGCCTTTTAAGTCATAGGCAAGGCGGCGATACAAGCGACGCGGATTTTCCACGGAATTGGGGGATAGACCATTCGCTTCGATTTTTTCCAAAATGAAAGAATCGATAGGATTTTTCGCCCATTGGGAATTGTTCGTAGCTGGCACTGCGGGGCGCAAGGGCTTGATGAAAGACCAGTGCTCCTCATATTTTGCTCCTTGTTCAATCCATTTTTCGAGAATGGCTAGTTGTTGAGGCGAAATCGTCTTATGAGATTCGGGTTTAGGCATAATGAGATCAGGATCCGTCTCCTTGATCAACTTGATGATTTCTGATGCCGCAGGGGCTCCCGGCTTGATGGTAATTGTGCCGTTTTCTCTTTTTGCAAAGGCGAATTCCGCACGATCGAGTCGTAGTGGATCTTTTTTGGGTGCTCGGGTGCCCGAGTCAGGACCATGGCAGTGATAACATGTTTCCGAAAGAATCGGCTGGACGTGCTCATTAAAGGAAATCGTCTCTGGCACGGTAAAGCTTGTCTTTAATACATCAGCCGCAATTGCCGTATCCGATGGCAGATTGAAGGAGCTGCTTGTCTTTTTGCTACACGAGCTAAACAAAAGTGAACTCAGTAGAATACTGTGTATGCTGAATGTAGAAAATGACTTATTCATAAAAAACTACTCATAATACGCTTACGGAATCTTCTCCCTTTCAGTCGATTTAGAGGAGTTGGTTTGCTCCATTTGATTCAGGAAAAGATTTAAAGCACCGCCAGAAATCATAATCTCCCATAAGCTCGATAATAGAGAGAGTAACATCACAATGACACTGAAGCCAAAAAGGATAATCGACACTCTCGGAAAAGAAATCAGCAGTGCCAA
>CAMAYN010000091.1 GCA_945862285.1 Akkermansia muciniphila
TGTAAATCTCCGCCAATCACATTTTTTGCCATAGGGCAATCAACGTCATATTTCGTAAGAGTCAAAAAAAGAATCACCACGTCGCTCGAGCACGAGGAAAGTTAAACAATCCATGAGCGCAATTTAGCCAGATCTCTTTGGTAATGCAAAACGCGTTCTTCAAGGCTACCTAAGGCATATTCATGATGCTGGCAAAATTCACCAGAGAAAGCATTTTTCTTGAGTGAATCGAAATATGACTTGCGCACGACCCCCTTGCCAAACGGCACGGCATCGCGATGCCATTTTGTGCTATCGTCCGCTACTTTTTCTTCGCGCCAGCAATAGTCTTTTACGTATGCCACACCGATGCGCGACTGGGCTAATCTCGCCTGAATCGGCCAATTTTGACCACCTTCCACTGTCGCATGCGCAATATCAAAACACAGCCCCAAATGCTTCGGATCCGTGCCTTCCATGGCCATGATAACATCCCATATTGGCCCACCGAAAAAATCGTGCCCAGAATGATTTTGGTAGCCGCCCCATAATCCCAATTCTTGGTTCAATTGGGCAATGTCGCGCAACATAGGCGTCACATTTTTCACCACCTTCATTGGTTCATCATTTGGCTTGTACTTTAAAAATCCTAATCGATATTTCTTCACTCCACATGCCGATAATTGTCGGAGAAATTTTTCCTCTATGGGAGAAATTTTTGTAATATCGGACGTGATCATGGAAACTTCTTTGCCGCGCGCTTTAAGCAACTCCATCAATTTCGGCAATTCCTCCGCCATGGCCTCCGGTTTGATATGCGTGTTCCCCATCCGAATGGTTACATCCACTCCATCCCAACCTACCTGCTCTACTAAGGCAGCGGTATCCGCAAGCGATAGATCAGAAAACGACTTCGTAAAGCCAATCACTTTTGATTTCACGGCATGTTTTTTCTCCTCTGCCCCCACTGCCGCTAGCATGGAGCCTACGATTGCTGCCGATGATGAGACGATAAATTTTCTGCGTTGCATCCAATAAGACCATCAGAATGAGCCACCAATACAAGCAAAAAGATCACCTAACGCATCGCACCACTTTGAGAATGATACCCCTGAAATTGCCAGCAATCAAAAATCCCTCATTCCTGCAAATCATTCCACATTACCTCAATTTCGACAGGTGCCGGATATTCTGGCCCTAACACAAATAGCGCCGTCGCCCACGCATCCGCCGTAGCGCAGTCCTTCGCAATCACACTCACCGACATAGGCGGGCGAATCACGGGCTTCTTTGTTTGGGGATCGATAATGTGACTTACCATGCCCCCGTTCGCATCAGGAATAAACTGTCGATAATTTCCACTCGTGGCTAATGCCCGATTATCTAACAAAATCACTCGCCTCGATTCCTGAACCGCTGGATCCGGTTTCTCAATCGCAACCTGCCAAGCGCCTCTTCCCGCGAGAATTTCACCTCCAAGTTCAAAGACAAAATCCTCTACTCCCATTTCTCGCAAGCATTCCCCTACCCGATCTACGGCAAAGCCTTTGCCAATTGCTGAGAGATCAATGCCCTGCCCCCCTGGGCCAAAACCAGATTCGCCAACTTCTTTCAGTAGTCGATGGTCAAACGCCCCGCCGCTAGCAACACGAATTTGCTCGGCTAGGTCGATCACGGACTGCAATTCAGGCGTTGCTGCTTCACCGCGATTGAAGCGCGAAAGATCGGAATCGTCTTGCCATTGGCTCATCACGGATTCCCATTTTCGTAAGGTCTGTCGAATATGATTTCCCATTTCCGGCACTGTCTCACCGCGCCATGCCAACTTCCAGGTTGTTCCCATCGCCGAGCCAGAAAGAATCTTCTCATGGCTCTTTGACTTGCAAGAACCGAACAAAAACAAGCCCAACACCCCGACGAGAAATAGGATGATACGCTTCATAACCAAACGCGTAAAATGGCAACCACCACCAAGCCACCCGCAACGGTATCGCGGTGTGTCCATGCCGTAGGAGAGGCCGTGAGAAATTTCAGCAATGCGCCCGTAGGACATCCGTAGTGACAATACGCCTGCGGTAAGAAAAACGCCGCAACCAGCCCAACCGTAAGAATCGTAGCAGGAATAAAAGCTACGAAACCACTACTCCACGTCTCGAATGGCTCAAAATACGCAAAAGGAATGCCGCTGGCAAAAAATGCTAAACCCCAAATCACCAACAAGGTCAGCCATGGCAAACGCGAAAATAGGGCATGAATTCTCGGCGGTAACGAGAAGCGTTTTTTTACCAAACTTTTTGCCAAAACTTGCGCCGCGCCATGTGGACAAATGCGATTACAATACACATTTTTCCCCGTAAACGCCGGCACGACAAGAGCCACCGCCGTCAGCATAAGCAAGGGCAAAATCCCACTCACTTGAAAGCCATTCATTCCCCAGCCGACCAATTGATCTTGACTCACCATCCATCCTAAGAAAATTCCTGCTCCCACAGAAAGTATCGCAAACCCCTTGCGCGCCCATGCCCGATTCCCCAGCGGATGCATGCCTACGAACACCCCAAGCAAAATCCAGCAGCATGCGCATGCCGATTTCCACGGGAATCCGCCCGATGACTCCACCGCCCGATACCGCCGCAACATTTCCTTCACACTCCCCACCACGGCGTGATTTGTGTAGCTCGCTCCACTTGTGAACAAGGATGGCGAGTCGTTTTCATCTTCACCCAATACCTGCTCCGGCGTTTTTCCCGCAAAGCCATCGGCATATTTTACCTCATTGCCCACATCAGTGATGTAGGGTTCGTTATCCCGACTTCCTAAAAATCCCACGCCGAGAATTTTTTCGCCATCCACACTCAGGCAGACGATCACGTCCGAGGTGCCATTGTATCCTCGTGCCGATACCCCCATGCGGCTACTTCGCAGCACTACGCCGATTTTTTCCTCCTTTGCCCAAACATCGTAAATCCCCTGCACTTTTCCGCTGCTCAAGCGATCCGCCAGAGGAAATTGTTTCACTACGTCCTTGATTTGGAGTTCTGAAGGAAACCATTCGTCCATCCCTTGTGCGCCAAATCGGGCTGCCACGCCGCGCGCCATCGCCTCGCTGGTAAGAGTCGCCCCAGAAACTACCACTGGTTTGCCAAATGATCCAAGTTCCGCCTCCGATTTCCCCGTCCACTGCTGCCAGAACTCTTCGGCATCGCGCACTTTCTTCACATGACCTTCAGTGTCTTCACTCGCCAAAAAGTGCACGCCTTTTACCCGTCGCTCCGTATCAAAAATCACCAGCAATTCTGAAGCCCCCGAGTATCCCTGAATCTTCCTTGCCTGAGGAGCGGTCGAACTGGCCCAACCCACGGAATTTCCTTCGCTATCAAGTAAGGGATACAAACCATCCTTCGGCTCACCGAGTGTCGCAGCTTCCGTGATGAATTCCTTGGCCAAAGGCAAAACCCGCTCTGGATCGAATCGCCCTTCATCTCGTGGTAACGCACGCAAGCAAAGCATCGCCGCAAAGATCATCCCCAAGCGATATAGCCCTAGTGCCCAACGCTTGACGCGGCGCAACCGATTATTTACCGGCTTTGGTGTTTTCGGATTTGCCATTAAATGACGCTTTAAGAGCATCTAAATTTTCAAATCTCGTGTTGCCCGACATTTTCCACAAGGTCTTCACATCCGCAAGATGCTTGGTGTAAATTTCTCTTGGCCCGCAATCGCGAACTACGGCCAACGCCGCTGCGCGTCCCACTGTAACGCCCATCATGCCAATCGTTTTCATCACCCGAATCGTCCCTAAGGCATGACGCTCCACACTGATATTACGCCCCGCCGTAAACAAATTCGGGATATTTCGCGAATACAAGGCACGATACGGAACGGCATAGCCCACTTTGCGATCCACGCCTTTACCATGTTCCGCACGGGAAATAAACGGCTTTCCTGGAATGGCGTTTTCATACTTTTTTAATGGGTAATGGAGATCAATCGACCACGTACACTTGAATGTACCATCATCAAACGCCCGCTTGCTTACAACATCCTCACCCGTCACGATCACATCGCCTAAAATCTGTAAGGTCTCGCGTGTGCCGCCCACATAGGCGAGCCATGTCATCTCCGCATTCGCATGACCCTTGGGATCACGGGCCGCATGAGCACCGTGATTTTTGATTCCGTTCCACGCGCTATACGCTGCGAGCAAATTGAGATCCCGCGTCTGCTCCAGATCATGAAGCGGATGCGCATCAAAGCCACTTTCCCAAAACCACTCAGCATGTCCTGAACCGTGTCGGATCGTAGGGTACGGAAAATCATCGGTAGTAAACTTATGCATCCAAGGCTGCTCCGCAAAGGTCACGGCTGCCGGTGTATTGTTCCACATCCACATGTTACTCATCCCCATGCGCCCTTTATCAGCCATCGATGTATCCGCCCCCGACCACAAGCCAAGGAAGCCGTGTCCCGTGCAATCGACAAAAAATTTCCCTTTCACCGCAATGAGCTTTCCAGCTTCGACATCCACGGCGCGAACCGCAGCAATCTTCCCTGCATCCATTTTCAGACCATAGGCGTGATGACCGAGAAAAAGTGTAATATTTTTCTCCGCTGCTACGACTTTGGCTTTTTTATCATCCACAAATTCCTCGGCAGGGCCGGGCGATGCTTTCGCCTTATCTTCAAATTCTTGAATAACTTCATGCAAGGGGTATTCGCTTGCAGGATAGTCGCCCATGGCCCACACGCGGATTTCGGAAGAACCATTGCCGCCTAGCACTTTGCGATTCTGGATCAATGCGACCTTTGCCCCCATGCGTGCCGCGGAAATAGCCGACCCTAATCCGCCATAACCACCGCCGACTACGACGAGATCATACTGCCCGGCATCGACTTCAGCCGACGGAACTCCGGCAATTTTCCATTTCGTGCGCTCCTCGAAAGTCGCATCAGCAGGAGGAGAAAAGTTACGCTCATTGCTAAAGAGAACCGCATCCGCCCGACCATCAAATCCCGTCAAATCCCGCAAACCAAGAGAAAAATCGCCAGCTTGCAAGGTAACATTCCCCGCAAGTTGCCACGACCATACCGCATCACCGCCGCCTAGTTCATTCGCCGTAGCTTTGCCATTCACAATCAAACGAAAGGTACCCGCCGCCGCAGGACGATCCAAGCGTTTCGTCCAATTGATCGTCCTCACCCACACGCGATATTCCCCGGCTTCAGGTGCTTTTGCCGTCGTTTTCGCATCCGTCACCGGTTTCCCTAAACCATGAGCAATCAAATACGGCGACCCCATCGACTCTATGAACTGCGTATCCACGCCCCAACCACCCTTATCGGCGAAGTGTTCGGCCTCCACCAAAAACGAAGCGGAGTGCGCAGTAGATGCAGCTAACAGGAAAGGAAATAAGATCGATTTTTTCATACGATTATTCCACTACGAGCAAAATGGCTGATTCTTATCATAATGACAAACTACCTGCGAAACGACAAATGGGCATAAAGGAAAAGGGGTGAGCGATGGGGAAATGCATCGTTAATCGTGCGTTGCCTTTGATTGATGATTCGCAGGCTCTCCGTAAATTTCCTTTCTGCGGTCATAATTTTCCTTTCTGCGGTCATAATTTTCCTTTCTGCGGACGTGATTTTCCTTTCTGCGATCCCAAACTTGCTCACTGCGATATCGATTTCGCTCGCTACGATTCCGAATTTCCTCGCTACAATACCGAAATCGCTTGCTGCGGTTCCAAAAACGCTCGATGCCCTCCCGACCGCCCTTACTGCGATGCGAACCAAGCTTTCTGGACTCCCGATTCTCCCTTCTTAACGCCCCATTTTCGTCGCAACAGCCTGAAAATCAATGCTTTCTTCACTCTCCCATTCAACCAACAACAACCAAACAAAATACCAATCCTATAACACCTGAAGCCCCCCCCACCACCCGTCCCTTCGTCGGATAATGGCAAACACCAAAACCACCCCGCCCCTTAGCTGTCACAGCATTGGCTAATCGATTCCTGCTTCGAGCTGGGCGAAGCCGATCGCAGCATCTCGATCAAGTCATGCGTTCTCGGAATCTCGCGATTGCGGCTTGCGCGGTGCCAACTCAGAGCTTATGGATGTGGCGCGATGGATTATACGGTTTTAATCATTTCCACCTTATTTGCTCTAGTGGGAGCAGTATGGGGCGGGATTGCTGTGTCCCGTGGTGATTCATCTCGTCCAGCCATCGCCATTCGTGGGACTTTAGCGTGTATGCTATTCGCGTTCGTATTCCAGTTGTTTTTTTTGAAACTCCGGGGCGATCTTCGCGGGGCGTGTCCGTTGCGGGATTTAGGAGAGATTCTGGCATTTTTAGCGTGGGCTTTGACGGTGTTTTATCTATTGGTGGGACGCTCGTACCGCTTGTCAATTTTGGGTTTATTCACGGCTCCGGTGGTCTTTGTATTCCAAGCGGTGGCGTTGTTTATGCCAGGATTGATGGTTGAGAACCCGGTGCGCGGCGATGGCGTGGATGCATGGCGTGAGTTGCACTCTGCGGTATCGGTGCTGGCGTATGGAGCGTTTGCGCTGGCGGCAGTGGCGGGATTGATGTTTTTGCTTTTGGACCATTTGCTCAAGGAGCATCATTTGCGGTCGGGATTATTTCGTAATTTACCGCCGGCGCGGGAATTATTGTTGGTGGTGAAGCGCTTGTTGTGGATGGGAATGGCCTTGCTTTCCGTGGGCTTGGGAGCGGGATGGATGATGCCGCATAAGGGAGCATGGCAGCACTTTGTGGCGGCGATTGTGGTGTGGTTGTGTTATGGCGTATTGTTAGCGGTGTTGCAGTGGCGTGGAGTGACGGGGCGGCGTTTGTCTTTATTGTCGGTGAGTTTATTTATCCTTTCGTTAGTGGTATTTGGTTTAGTGTGATGGAGTGGATTTGTGTAGGATTGAATCATAAGACTGCGCCTGTGGAGGTGCGGGAAATGTTTGCTGTGGCGCCATCCAAGCTGGGTGAGTCGGCAGTAGAACTGCGGGAAAAATGTGGTGCGCAGGAGGCGGTGGTGATCTCTACGTGTAATCGTACGGAATTGTACGTAGCGGCGGATTTATCCGTCGTGCCGGTGCTGGAGGCGATTTTAGGAGGGGCGGAGCATTGTTATGGGCATCGGGGATTTGCGGCGGGGGTGCATTTGTGTAGGGTAGCGAGTGGGTTGGACTCGATGGTGCTGGGCGAGACGGAAATTTTTGGTCAAGTGAAGAGCGCGTATCAAGCCGCTTTGCAAGCGGGGGCAACGGGTGGGATACTGAATCGATTGTTTCAGAAGTCATTTTCGATAGGTAAGAAAGTGCGCACGGAGACGGGAATCCAGGAAGGTGCGACGTCGATCGGCAATGTGGCGGTGGACTTGGCGGAGAAAATCTTTGGCCATTTAAAGGATAGCGAAGTGATGATTTTAGGTGCGGGGGAGATGAGTCGGGTAACGGCGCAGAGCCTGCAATCGCGCGGAGCGCGGAGTATTTTTGTGGCGAATCGTTCGTATGATCGGGCACTAGAACTCGCGGGGCAGATGAATGGCCAGGCGGTGCGCTTTGATGACTGGCAGCAGGTTTTAGCACAAGTTGACGTAGTGATTGGTTCGACGGGGGCGCCGCATACGATTGTTCACAAGGCCGAGGTGGAGCGGGTGCGGCGGAAGAGGAAATATCGTCCGTTATTTTTCATCGATATTGCGGTACCGCGCGACATAGATCCCGCAGTGGCGGAGATTGAGGAGGTGTATTTGTATGATATTGATACCTTGGAGCAAATTGCGAGTGAGGCGCGTGTGAAGCGGGCGCGGCAGATTGAATTGTGCGAGGCGATGATCCGCGATGAATTGCAGAAAGTGGTGGCGGAAAATGGGACGCGGCGGGTGGAGAAGTTCGCGTGAAAACAATTTTAAGAGAGCAGAGAAACTGATGTTACGATTGCAAAAATGCGCGGAGTTGCGTTTGTTAGATAAGCCAATTTTCTTGGCGCTGGGTGTGTTCGATGGGGTGCATCGCGGCCATGCAGCAGTGATCGGTGAGGCGATAGCAATGGCGCATCGGGCGGGAGGATTAGCCGGGGTAGTGACCTTTGAACCGCATCCGATGCGAGTGCTGGCCGCAGAGCGTGCGCCGAAGAAGTTGCTCGCATCCTTAGAGCATAAGGCGCGCTTGTTGGCGGATTTGGGGGTGGATTTTTTGTTAGCGGTGGATTTCACGGAAGAGTTTGCTCGGACGAGTGCTGGCGATTTTTTGTCAGAGCTGTTAGCCAGCGGCAAGGTGCGCGGCATTTCTGTGGGGCAAGATTGGCGATTCGGACGAGGGCGCGAGGGCGATGCTCGCATGTTAGCCGAGGTGGCGCGTGAAGTCGGTGTTGAGTTGCGAGTGGCTGCGGCAGTTGCGTATGAGGGAGAGCGAATTAGCAGCACACGGATTCGTAGTGCGATCGCGAAAGGACACTTGGACATAGCGGCGAAAATGTTAGGGCGTCGTTATGCCGTGGAAGGTTGGGTAGTGAAGGGTCAGCAAATGGGGCGGACATTAGGATTTCCCACCGCGAATGTGGCATTAGCCGATGAGCAGTTGCCGCCGGATGGCGTGTGGGTCGTCAGGGTGAAAAGTGGTAGCGGTAGAGGAGGCAGTAGTTGGCAGGGGGTTGCGAATTTAGGTTTTCGCCCTACGGTGAACGGTGCGGCGCGGGTGTTAGAAGTGCACATTTTTGATTTTTCTGGAGATTTATATGGAAAGTGGATTGAGTGCGAGTTTTTGGCACATTTGCGAGACGAGAAGAAATTTTCTTCATTGGAGGAGTTGCGCGAGCAAATTGGGCGGGATCGTGATGCGGCGCGGGGGTACTTTTCAGATCTCATCGTGGGTTGATAAACTCACGCTTCGGCGATAGAATTCTGCTAGCACAAACGTAGTATTAGTCCATATTTTCTCATGCTCAACGAACGATTTGACCTCCCTTTGCAGATACCGATGACGCACCGCGTGTGTTTTACTCGCGGTGCTTTTTCGCCTGGGAGTGAGTTAGTGGTAGATTTATTGCGCGAAGGCGGCGGCAGAAGAGCTTTGGTATTTATCGAGCAAAGTGTGGTGGATCACTGGCCACAGTTGGCACATGAGATTTCCGAAACTTTGGCGAAAGCAGATGTTGCGTTGGCGGCGATTGAAATCCATGAAGGTGGCGAGTCAGCGAAGAATGATGAGGATTTAGTGCGCGATGTGTGGTCGGCTGTAGAGCGAGGAAAGATCGATCGGCATTCGTATATTCTTTGTATTGGTGGTGGCGCATTTCTTGATGCGGTAGGCTATGGAGCAGCGACAGCACATCGCGGTGTGCGCTTGATGCGCTTCCCAACAACAACATTGTCGCAAGACGATAGCGGTGTAGGTGTAAAAAATGGGATCAATTGCTTTGGAAAAAAAAATTGGATTGGATCTTTTGCTGTGCCGTATGCTGTGGTGAATGATTTTCAATTTTTGTTCACACAAGATGAAACAACGCGCCAGATTGGGTTGATCGAGGCTTTGAAGGTGGCGTTGGTTAAGGATGGTACTTTTTTTGAATGGATGGTCGATCATGCAAACCAGCTTGCACTGGGCAATGAGGAGGCATTGATCGAATGCGTGAAACGATCGGCATTACTGCACGCGCGACACATTACCACAGGGGGTGATCCATTTGAGATGGGAAGCAGTAGGCCACTGGACTTTGGCCATTGGGCCGCACACAAATTAGAGCAACTGAGTGCATTTTCCATGAGCCATGGCCATGCCGTTAGCATCGGATTGTGGCTCGATGTTATCTATTCGGTTAAATCGGGCTATTTACCTGAAATCGTATCGAAGAAAATTGGTCGTGTTATGGAGACAATTGGATTCCCTCAATATGATGAGTTATTAAGCCAACGAGATGCCACAGGAAAGCTTGCTGTGGTAGCAGGATTGGAAGAGTTTCGTGAACACCTAGGGGGCAGGCTCACGATTTTGCTACTACAAGCGGCTGGCAAGAGCGTAGAAGTTCATGCTATGAACGAGAACTGGATCGAAGAGTGCATTGAATCGATGCGTGATCATTCTTTTGCCATGATTGAATCATCCAAAGATCGAGTTTATTGAGCAATCGGGATACGAAATTCTGCTCGAGCACCAATATCGGGACGATTTTGTAAGGTGATGGTGCCTTTATGCAAATCTGCGGCCTCCTTGACAAGATTCAGTCCCAGTCCGGTTCCTTTACGACCGTTTTGATGATGTCGCAGAGAAAAAAATCGATCAAAGATTTTTCCCAATGCGTATTCAGGAATCCCCGGACCTTGGTCATCGATTTGTAATATCGCCTGGCTTTGCTGCAAATACAGTGTGACGATTACAGACGCGCCTTCTGGAGAAAAATCAATCGCGTTTTCTAGCAGATTTGTGACGGCGGAGCGTAATACGAAGGCGTCTCCCGTAACGAGTAGTTCCGATGAAGGAAGCTCTGATGATAGGGTAACGTTACGAATGCTCGCCATCGGTTGAGCGTGTTGAATTGCACGTTGGACGATCGAAGAAAAATCGATTGTCTTAGCTTCATCAAGATGCGATTTCCCTTCCATCGTGCTAAGTTCCATAAGGCGATTCATAAGGCGCTCGGCGCGAGACGTTTCTGCGCTGATATTATCGAGAAAACGCGCTCGATGTTGCGCGGGCATTTCTTCTTGCAGAAGCTCTGCTGCACCGCGGATGGCGGCGATAGGACTCTTCATTTCATGAGTTAGAGTTTGGGTATAGTGTTCGGCATATCGTTTGCCTTCTAGGGCATGACGCATGGTTTCTAGCGCATTAAACAAACTATTCACCTCGCGCCCTGCTCCTAATTTCGGCTTGGGAGGGCGCTGTCCTTGTTCGATGGCTCGTGCATATTCCGTGAGAATCCCGATAGGCTGATAAACCCATGAGAAGACGGCGGCAATCAGCAAGAGAATTCCCGTGGCGATACTGATGACGGATTGCAAGATCGTCTTGCGGCGCTCCATAATCATGGGTAAGGCATCGAGTTGTTTTTTGAATACAGTAACGACACCAAGCGGTGCAGAAGATTGGCCTACGGGAGCGCCAACATACATGATGGATGAAGAGGAGTTTTGCTCATCTTCCCGAGTGCTTCGAGCTCCATATTGCCCTTGCAGAGTCAGGAAAACATCACGTTTATTGATGTAGTTTTCCCCTTCGCGCTTACCTCCGTCTGAATCAAAAATCACGATTCCTTTGTTGTTGGTGATATAAAAATTAAGCCCCATCGAATTCTTACGATGATCGAAAATCATAATATCTATGGATCGTTGTCTGGCCTGATAAAATAATTGGCGCAGCTCTTCTGGATTGAGTTTACCAGATGAGAGTTGTTGCTCTGCCATTTCCGCAAACAATTGCGCCACATCAACCATAACTTCCTCAGTGGCTTGCAACACTTGTGGCTCTACATCATCTAACAAATGATGCGTGAGTTGATAAAACCCAAGTGCCATCACGAGTGTGATCAGTAACAGTGTAACGCGAGTGAGCCTCATGATTTGCCAATTGAATTAGCCAATGACCAAGGCGTAGCCAATTCCTCGCCGCGTCTGAATCATATCTTCAGCACCTTCGCGCGCCTGCCGCATCTTTGCTCGCAGTGATTTAACATGAGCATCCACGGTGCGATCCGTGACAGCACCAGGATCGAACCACGCTTTATCGAGGAGTTGATCTCTTGTAAACACGCGATCCTGCGCTTGAAATAGAACGAGCAGGAGTTTGTATTCGTGTGCCGTTAAATCGAGCTTTTTTTCATGACAATAGAACAACATCGTTTTTTCATCATGTCGCAGGGAGGAGCAAGTCCCCTGAATTTCTTGAGGCGTTGCAGTGCTGGGTAAAATCGAAGATCGGCGTAAGATCGCACGCACACGGGCACTAACTTCACGCGGAGAAAAGGGCTTGGTTACGTAGTCATCACCGCCAATCTCAAGACCAGTAATACGATCGATTACCCCATCGCGGGCGGTGAGAAACAAAACCGGCACTTGGCTGATTTCACGGAATTTTTTGCAAACTTCAAAGCCCGTGATATCGGGTAATCCGACATCGAGAATCACAAAATCGACTGGCTGATTTTTTAGGTAGTCGATCGCCGCAGCACCTGTAAGACAATGCGTTACAGTAAATCTGTCAGTCTCCAGAGCGTAGATCAATGTATCGGCGATAGCTGGTTCATCTTCGACAAGCAATACGTGCGTCATTCATCAAGCATGTAGCGCAATGGATCTAATGCCAACTGAAAAAACTAGGATTCATCAAAGCACGAGATCAAAACGAATGAGATTGAGGATATGCTGATCAGAATGGTTCTTGGGAAAATTTTATGAACTTCATGAAATTCTTTCTTGCCAAATGCCAGTTTCAAAAGTAATTTCTGCGCCCGCGCTTCATCAAGCCTTTAAAAAGCTGATATAGCAAATCATGCACGAGTAGCTCAGCGGTAGAGCAACCGGTTTACACCCGGTCGGTCGGCGGTTCGATCCCGTCCTCGTGTACCATCTCTCACCCCTACCCCTTCCCGTTATAACCCGATTCGCAGTTGATTGGTAATGGTTGGCGAATCCATTCAATCGCTTCTTCCATATCGGTGAGGTTTACTGAAGATGAAACAATCGCATTGCCTAGCTGAGCGAGTAAAATAAATTGGATTTTCCCCGCACTGAATTTTTTATCGCGAAGAATTTTTTTCATGATGGATTCCGTAGAAATCGATTGATCCAAAACCATAGGCAAGTCGAATTTCATTTGGATTTGCGTGAGCAGTAAACTGGCCTCATGCGGTAGTGACGCATATTTTTCTGAAAGAAAAAGTGCGGCACGCATACCGAGGGAAATTGCTTCACCGTGAAGAAGCTGTCCGTAATCGACACTCGCCTCAATTCCGTGACCAATCGTATGTCCGAAGTTTAGCAGAGCGCGAACACCGAGCGTTTCCTGCTCGTCCACCTCGACAACGCGAGCTTTAATCGCAATATTCCGTGCGATTAACACATCGGAAAGATAACGCGACTGAGGATTGATGGCAGCAATTTCATGCAGCATTTCGGCATCGCGAATCGCCGCATGCTTAATGACTTCCGCCATACCTTGACGATATTCTCTCTGTGCAAGAGATGAAAGCGTCTCCGGATCGACAAGGACGAGACGCGGTTGATGAAAACTACCAACGAGATTTTTTCCCGCAACAAGATTGACGCCCGTTTTTCCACCTACGGAAGAATCTACGAGGGAAACAATTGTCGTGGGGATTTGCACGAATGGAATGCCTCGATAAAAGATGGAGGCAACGAAACCCGCAAGATCCCCGACGACTCCCCCACCTAGCGCGATGACGAAGGATTTGCGATCATGGCCTTGGGTGGCCAATTCTTGGCACAGGTCGTTTGCTGCCGCCAAGGATTTTGACGCTTCACCGGCGGGAATCACATGCAATGTCGCGTCGATACAATGACGTCCAAGATTTTCCAGCAATGCTGGCGCATATAGTGAAGCTACATTCTGATCTGAGATAACGGCGCACTTTCCTTTGAGTCCCGCTCCTAGGATTTCCTTCGCGGCATGGGATAAAATTCCACGCTCTACAATGACATCGTAGCTTCGATCGGCAAGATTGACATGAACCGTAGGCACAGGGAAAAGAAATCAATTAGAAAGGTTTTCTCAAGCCGAGATAGGCCGCGTAACCAGCGGCAACCAGAGTGAGCAGGAGCAGAATCCCGCGAGGAATTTTTTCCTTACGCGCAAGAACGGGAACTACGCCTAAAAACAACCAGATGAGGAGTTTGATTTTCCAATAATGGAGTTCCATCGGAGGTTTACGAAGCATCGCAAATCCTACCAACACGAGTAAAAGTAAGGATATGCCGTGTAAAATCGATGCAACCTTGCGATTTACCTCTTTTCCCCCAAGCAGAATCGCCCCCAAGGCGGTGAATACTCCTAGTGTAGAGGCTATGTGCAGTGTTTTTAAAAGATAGGGATCACT
>CAMAYN010000092.1 GCA_945862285.1 Akkermansia muciniphila
CTGATTCTATGTCGTGGTTTCACCGCCAAGAATTAAAGGATTCACAAGAAGCCCGCAAAAAAGCGTTAGAACTTTTAAATACCCGTATCGCCGCTCTCAATTGAGGATTTCTTTTAAATCGGCGCACGCAAAAAAAGACATGCCGCACATGACAAATCTCCTTAGCGAATTTCAACAGTTGTTCCTGGTGAAATCAGTGAGGGTAATCGAATGACATCCCAGTTGGCGAGACGGATGCAGCCTGCTGAGCGTGCACGGCCAATGGTTTCAGGATCGGCAGTTCCATGAAGGCCGATGCCGCTTTTGTTGAGGCCACACCACAACACGCCTACCGGACTGTTCGGACCGGGCGGTAGGTCATACACTTTTTTTTGATCCTTTGTGCGTTTTCCCGTTTCAAGAAGGGATTTATCGTAACGCCAAGTGGGAAGTTCTACCTGATTTTTCACCGCCCACATGCCGTAGTGGATAAATTTCGTCTGCCCGGGTGTGATGGGGAATGTGGCGACGAGCGAGCGATTCGGACGAGGCTTGGGCATTTGCTTTTCATCCGAATTTTCTTCGACAATCAACGCAACAGGAGCGGCTTCAAAAATTCGCAGTTGATTGCGTTTGGTATCCACTACGGCATGGCGAGCGGATTTTCCGGCATCTGTTTCAAATTTCGCACCGCGTATTTCTTCGATGAGAAAGGGTTTTACGTTCGGAACTTTGATCAACGAATCAGCCGTCAGCGCGGCTAACTTCTTCGCCCCATTGATCTCTACGAGAAAATCCACATCGGTGTGATATCGCTCCGCCATGAATTCTGCGACGCTGCGGTAAGCCAACGTTTTTTGTGCCTTTGCTTGAGCGATGCGATCATGGGATAATGTTGGATTTACCCATTTTTTCAACAGGTTGGGCACTTTGACTTCCAAGTATGCAACAGGAATGGCAAGGCGGGCGGCTTTCAACGCGGGATTCCAGTCATCGATCGGATGTCCATTAACTTCATTCCATGCCTTGACAGCCTGTTCAGTAAATAGGCCCGGCTTGCCATCGATGACTCCTGGGCCAAAGTTGGATTGGTCGAGAAAAATTTGTAAGCGGATGGCATCCTCACCAGTGGGTTTACCCGCTAGGGGCTTGAGGCTTTCCACCGGTTTTTCTAGCGGCACGGATTCTGGATCTAACCTTTCGCGTTGGAGGAATGCGGCATTTTCCGGCGTGACGTTTGGCGTGACACGAATGGCTTTTTCTGAGTTCGCGCTGGGGGCAGGGAGAGGTGTAGGAATCGGTGTAGGCGTAGGCTTTTTTTCCTTGGGGTTTACGGTAGCTGATTCGGCAAATGGCAGAATCGCGACGGAAAAGAGTAAAAGATGGAGTAGCGTTTGAGCTTTCATGAATTGGGGGAGAGGTGATGAATGATTTAGAGCAAATCGAATTAGTAGCGATTGGTGGGGTATCCTGTTTGCGGAACCGACGGTTGTCGTAGGTTATTTCACCAGCGTTTTGAGTGATCTTCGGTCGATGTCGCGCAAGAGTTTGATCATCATATCTTCCTGCGTACCGTCTTTACCTGTCATTTTAATCATAATTTCATCATCTAAAGGCATGCTAATTTCAAGGTTATTCTTGGGCAAATCCTTAATCAAAACTCTCTCACCACCCGCGGTTTTGACTCTATACCCTTGGGATTTGGCGATTTGGTCATTGGCATACATCCCGCGTATGAGCTTGATCATCGATGAACCAAAATAGATCTCTACGAGGATTTCTTCTTGGCCTTTGGTAGCACGATACTGCTTTTTCACCACCTTTCCGCCGCCAAGATAGGCTGGAACATCTTCCGTCGTTAAATCTTCGGCTTTCCATGCCGCTGGAGCATCTGGCAGCACATTTCCTACTTGTTTCGTTTGTTCCGTTTCCAGGATGCCCTTGGCTTTTTGGAGTGCCTCAAGGGCTTCGGTGACTTTTCCATCGCGATAGTGCAGGACCGAATCCTTCATGGTCTTTTCAAAGGCGGATACCTTATCTTCGGCACGACTAAGATGAATGCTGAATAGAAGTAGCAAGAGACAATAAACTCGATGATTTTCCATACCTTTCTCCTATCCTAGATTACCGTAACCACAAGGAGATTTTTCCAAGATTCAGAAAAAAGCTGTGAATTTTATTCGACCTATGCCACAATCCGCGCATCTTATGTCCGAACAGAAAACTGCCATCAGCCCGACCCGCAATCAAAATTTCCCCGAGTGGTATCAGCAAGTCATTAAAGCCGCTGATCTTGCCGAAAACTCCGAGACTCGCGGTTGCATGGTGATTAAACCATGGGGCTATGGGATTTGGGAACTTATCCAACAACAACTCGACCGCAGGTTCAAAGCTACTGGTCACCAAAACGCTTACTTTCCTTTGCTAATTCCCCTCTCCTACCTTGAAAAAGAGGCCGAGCACGCCGAAGGATTTGCGACCGAATGTGCCGTCGTCACCCATCATCGCTTGGAGGCTCAAAAAGACCCCGAAACGGGAAAAACTCGGATGATTCCCACGGGGAAGCTCGATGAGCCATACGTCATCCGTCCGACTTCGGAAACAATCATCGGTGCTGCCTTCGCCCGCTGGGTGAATTCTTACCGTGATTTACCCTTGCTCATCAATCAGTGGGCCAACGTCATGCGCTGGGAGATGCGCCCGCGCATGTTTTTGCGCACGGCGGAATTTCTTTGGCAAGAAGGACACACCGCTCATGAAACCCGCGAGGAAGCCATTGCCGAGACCCGCATGATGCATCGCGAATACGAGGCATTTCTCCGTGATCACCTTGCGATTCCCGTAATCCCTGGAGAAAAAACAGAAAACGAACGCTTTCCTGGAGCTGAAATGACCCTCACGGTTGAGGCCATGGTACAGGATAAAAAAGCCATTCAAGCTGGCACCTCTCACTACCTCGCGCAAAACTTTTCCAAAGCCCAAGAGATTACATTCACAGGTCGCGACGGCAGCATTCAACACGTTCACACCACATCATGGGGCGTTTCCACGCGGATGATTGGCACGCTCATCATGGCGCACTCCGATGACGATGGACTCGTTCTCCCACCGCGCGTTGCTACCCAGCAAATTGTCATCATTCCTGTCACGCCGAAAGAAGAGACCAAGCAAGCCGTGATGGATTCTTGTGAAGCTCTAGCCTCGCTTCTCCGCAATCAATTTTTCCATGGCGATCCTCTTCGCGTCCACGTCGATACGCGCGACATCAGCGGCGGGGTAAAAAAATGGGATTGGGTGAAAAAAGGAGTTCCGATTCGTATTGAGATCGGGCCCCGTGACATCGAATCCCGCAAAGTCGCCCTCTCGCGTCGCGACCAAGCATCCGGCGAAAAAAGTTTCATCGATAAAGAGCATTTCCTGCGCGATTGCGTAGAAATCCTCGCCAGCATTCATCAAAGCTTGCTGGAGCGTGCCACTGTCATGCGAGATAACAACATCAAGGTTTGCACGGATCTGCAAGAATTCCACCATCATTGGACAGCGGAAAACCCATCGTGGCTGCTTACACCATGGGCCGGCACGCCGGAAGAAGAAGATCAGCTTGCCAAACAACACAAAATCACCATCCGTTGCTTGCCGTTGGACGATGGAACCTTGCCAGCGATTCCTGCTGGTAGCACATGCTTGCTAACGGGTCGCCCCGCCCTGCGCCCCGCGATCTGGGGCAGAAGTTATTAAACTATCAAATTCGAAAAATATGTCATCCCGAGGAAAAGAATTACGTATTGGCATACTCATTATCGTTGCCGTGATGCTACTACTCGGCGGCCTATTTTTAGCGATGCAAATTCCAGGAAAGGTTGGGCAATTCACCACGCAATTTGTTTTAAAAATCACCACCCCCATCATTCTAGAAATCAGCTTCGCCACCCTCGGCATCATCATTGTCCTTGCTCTAGCGTGGTACAATACACGAAATGCGAATGAATTTGTCGAAATGGATTTCCCTGACGCGCCACCGCAGCAGGATCATACTCAAGCCATCAACGATACTCCATCGCCTAAGGCCTAAGATGATAAAATGATCAAATGGCTTACATCGACAGCGATCACAAAATACATTCCCCTATTTCCTAAGAAACGCATTTCATCTGTGTCTGAAATTCATGTGAACTCTTCATTTCGTTTATTTCTCTTCAGCTTGATCCTTTTGACTACGTCTTTTATCGCTCAGGGTAAACCATGGTGGCAGGCTATGGATATCGAAACGGCAAACCATCCTTCGCGATTTGGCTATCATGTCTCGCGAACTGATGCGCAAGATAAAGATCGCTATGTGATCTCCATCGACCCCGCAGCTGCAGCAGGTCTAGAAAGTGCTACCCTATTATGGCCGGGAGGCGAACACGAGGCGCGCAAAATGGAAATCATCAAGATCGATGGTAAAACGCAGATCGAATTCACCGTGCCTCCCCAATTTTTGCAGCCAAGTTGTTTCCTGCGCTTGAATTCGGCACCGACCAAATATTGTGGACAGGAACAATTGCATAACTTTATGGGATACCAGTTGCGGCTGGATAATATTCCCCGTAGTTCTGCCCAGGATTTTGATTTTGTTCCAGCGGTGAAAATAGTCGATGAAAACTTTGAATTTAGCTATACCCTCGGAGAGGCAAATCAGATTTCGGGGCCTTCACCTCAAACTAAACCTCAAATCTTGGCGATTACCATGGTGAACACAATCCATTCTGGTTTTTCATTGCCACTGCTCTCAAAAAACTCCGGAATCGAAGAAATGGTGAAATTTGTTCTACCAAAAAATCAGGTAGCAGATTTTATGTTAGTCGTGACCTGGACTTATCAAGCTGATCTTACCGGAGCAAATGCCAAGCAGCATTACGTCGGCCTTGGAATTCTAGCTGCGAATGCAGAATTGGCTGCTCAGCCTGCGCCCAAATGGAACCCGCAGAAATGATCGACATCATACGGTGTTTTCTCATGGAGTAATCCGGCATTCGGCGCACCATTTCAGTCAAAAAATGGAGAAATTTTCATAGACAAATCAGGAATCTGTGGCACGGATACGCGCGGCGGCGAAAAACAACCGACGCGATTTCCTAGCCAAGAACAACTATGAGCGAAATTACCGAAACAGCAGGCAGTTCCACCATTCTGGTCATTAAGGGTCAAGGTATCGGGCCAGAATGTATCGAAGCAACCAAGACAGTTTTAGCCGCTACTGGACTCTCCATCAACTATGTGGAAGGCAGCCTCGGCTACCCCGATGCAAAGGATTTGTTCTCACTGCTTTTGACACATGCCCCAGAGTCCTATCGGGCTCAGTTTGGTGACCAAGATTCCGACATTGTGGCAAAAAATCTAGAAGCCGAGGCGAAAGAGGAAGCTCGCGCCGCCGGGAATATCAATGAATTTTATAAAAAACTGCTCGCCAAACTCAAACCTGAGACTTTGGCAGAAGTGAAAAAAATCGTCACCATGCTGGAAAAGCAAACACTTCGCGCCGCTAGCAAAGCAGACGCCGTGCTAAAAGGTGCCTTGCGAACCCTAGACGAAGGCGATGAGCCAAGCCGAAATGTCACCATTCGCAAGGGCTTCGAGCAATACGCAAACATCCGCCGTTGTGTAACGCTTGACCCCATTGCTCCAGGAATGCCTGGCGTGGATATGCTTTTTGTTAGAGAAAATGTGGAGGATCTCTACGCGTCCATCGAGCATCGCTTGTCGCGGAACTATCCACAGGCCCTGCGCCATCAAACGCCAGAGGGATGTGAATTAATCTGCCGCGCGGCATTCGAGGCAGCACTGCGCGATGGACGGAAAAAAGTAACAGCACTGGAAAAGCCGAACATTTTGAAAATTACCGGCGGACTATTTAAAGAGGCATTTTTGAAGGTCGCCAAGGACTACAGCAAGGAGCGACTGGGCGAACGCGGAATCGCGGCAAACTTTATGATCATCGACGATGGCCTCGCCGCGATTGCCGCGGTGCCGGAGCGCTTCGATGTGGTAGTGACCACGAATATGTTTGGCGATATTGGTTCCGACATTGCCGCGAAAGTCTCGGGCGGCGTAGGCTTGGTAAGTTCGAATAATACCAACCCCAACAATCCGCGTGCGGTATCGATGTTTGAAACGATGGGCGGCACCGCAGATGACATTGCCGGTCAAGATAAAGCGAATCCAGTGGCATTGATCGATGCGGCGGCGGAGATGTTGCTGCACATCGGCGGCGAGGCGAATATTTTAGGTGCGGAGTTCATCAAAGCCGCAGTCATGGAGGTGCTGGCGGATGGTTATTTTGTCGGCGATATCGCACAAGGTGCTTATCAAGTGGAAAAAGGCCGCGAGCGATCCGGAACGAAGGAGTTTACCGCAGCAATCGCGCAAAAAGTCATCGAGCTACGTGCATTGAAGGCGGCGAATCCCGAGAAATCGGTAAAAGAATGCGTCATCGAACGTGCGGACGAAGAAATCCAACCGCTATTCCAACGCGTGCTCCGTTCCTACAGCACTTTCGCGAAGAACATGCGTGCCGGCAGCAATGAATGGTCTGCCTTTGTGGAACGTAATGTCCCTCCCAATCCGATTCGTGCGAACTCGAAAATCATGGGCCTAGATTTATTTGTCGATGACTCAGGATTAAACGTCAAGTTCACTGAGACAGGAGCCATTGATGAAGCGGGTACCACCATCGATCCTGATGTTCAGGCGCTTTTTGAGAATGAAACGGGTGTGGAACTTGCCAAACTCTTCGTCATCGGGCGTGCAGGCAGCTTGCAGTCGGTTCGCAGTTTCGGACAATACAGCGCACGAGTTTTTGCCGACCTCCTACGTCAGAAACCGGAATTCGCTACGCATACTTTGGCCGATGTTTTACAAAGCATCTCGGCGAGTAGCACGACAACAGGGCGATTTGCCGATTCGTTCCAATCCGAATCATTTTCCTCCGCCGTTGAGCAATTGGCGGCATTCGATGAAGTGAGCATCAAGCTGATCCAAGCATTCTACCGCGTAAGAGCTGGCCAAATCTCGCCCATCTTGCAAAAATACGGCTTCATGCTAGTGCGGATTACCAGCCGCGGCACGGAAATTTACCCAACCATGTGCGACTTCGAAAAACGTGATGTAGATCGCTATCGCGTGGAAATTGACCCATCTGGAAGCCTCGCTCATCAAGTCTATGATGCGGCGGCGATCCAAAAGGCCATTATGTTAGCCAAGTCGGAAGTCGTTTCGCTAGGATGGGTGATTTGTGAGACGATGCTAAATCGCCACTTCATCGATGGCGAAGGAGCGAAACAAGGCGTCACCATCGCCGGTGTCTCCCGCCCTTACGCCATGAATCTAGGGGAACATTACGCCACGGAATAAATAAAACTCGCAGCGCGCTGGTAACTTAGCGCCTGCCGGAATGATCCCAATCGGAGTGGGTGTAACTGGAACGGATGGTCAGGCTCGGAGGACAAAGAGACGCAGGCTGGTAGCCCATTTGCCAATTCGTGGCGCTTCCATGAATCCCGTCCGTTCGATTGCCTCGCCGTGATGTCATTGCAGCGAGAAAATTACAGTGGAGTGATATCCTGAGCGCGAACTCAAACACCCCCAAATTACGGAGCTGGTTGTTTTGCTTTCAGCTTCTCGATCACTTGCAACAGTTCCTCCACAGGAATTGCAAAACTCTCACAGCGATTGGCACGGGCAATGTTCATTCCTATGCATTTTCCATCAAGATCCAAGAGTGGGCCACCACATGTTTTATTGTTTCCCATGATGTCGTGCTGAAGAACGCGGGGAAATCCCGATCTTCTCTTCGACACCTCGCCACTCATGGCATCGTTGCGAGTGGCCGGCGCACCAAACGTATCGCCACGCCCTGCTAAGGTCACTTTCGCTTTTTGTTCTTTCCCCTCACGCAAAAAAGTAACCTCCACTTCATCACCAACTTTGCGATTTTCCATAAATTTTGCCACGTCTTCTCGCTTCTTCATCGGTTGATTATCGAGATGAGTCACAATGTCGCCTTTTTTCAATCCGGCACTGTGAGCACTGGATTTTTCGGGAATTTCACCAATGAGCAGACCCTTGGCATCCTTGTTGAGCGCTATGCCAAGCACTGGGCCACCGTCGGCTTTGATTTCTCGTGTTGTAGCACTAATAATGCCGATCATGGGTCGTCTTTGAAAACGCGTTGCCGCTCCATTTGCCACGCACCATGTTCCGATTTCGATGTTACTACTCTCGGCAAACGGCACGGGAGTGAGATCGGCAGCATCTACCTTGATCAATGCCACATCCCAAACAGGATCTATGGCGATGATCTCTTTAAGCGGATAACTGCGGCGATCGATGCGAGCGGAAAGTTCTTTTTTTTCGGCAATTTCGCTGGCTTTCGTAAGGATCAGTCCATCGGCAGATATAATCGTCCCAAAGCTAACCTCTTCATTCCTTCCCTCGAAAATCACCGCGCTGGATTTTTGTAAAACTTCGGCCGTTGGTGCCACCAGCGCGTGCATCAGCGGTCCGTTGGTGCGGAATTCGGTATCTAAAAGCTCCTGTGCAAAGGCATGGTGCCCAAACATGCTGCTAGCCAAAATGACAGCGAGCGACAAATGAGAAAAAAATCTACGAGTAAGAAAAAATTTCATCGTTCTGCGAGTTTAATGGTTAGGGAAATTTCTTTTTCTGCCCGCAGCAAAACCACGGTGATTTTATCATCGGCGCACTTTTCTGCAAGCATGGCCTGGAAGTGTTTCTTATCTTTAATGTCGGTTCCATCGAGTTTGATCAGGATGTCATCCACTTTGATTCCTGCCGCTTCTGCGGGCGACTCACGACCAATCTTCGTCACCACCAGTTTGCCCTCGCGATCTTCTGATCCGCAACCGAGAAAGCCCGTACCTTTTTTCGGTTTTTTCGCAAAAGGACCTTCGCCGAGGAATTCCCCTTTGAGCATTTTATCCCAGTGCAGCACAAACTCGCGGGTGGGAACATGCATGTTTTCTGTAATTGTCGGCCCTACGCGCGAATGGATGCCGATCAATCTTCCATGCATATCAAACAGTGGACCGCCCGAATCACCGCCGATCAATGAACAGTCAGTCTGCACCGTGGTGTCGGTCGATTTGACGATTCTGCCAATTCTTACTCCGACTCCTCGATCCTTGTTATATCCGCCGGAATGACCGAGAGAAAACACCCAATCGCCTAACTTGGATTGATCTTCCTTATCGACCTCCACAAAGGGAAAAGGCCCTTTGTCGGTAATTTTCGCCATCGCACAATCAGAGTCGGAAGAAAGACCTAACGATTCCCCCTTTACCCGGCGACCATCACCGAGCACAAACGTTACCTCCTTGCCAACGCCACTGGTAACGTGGGCGGCAGTAAGAATCAGGCCATCTTCGGAAATGATCACGCCGCTGCCCGAGCCTTGCCCCAACTCCACACACACCGTAGCCGCACGAACTTTCTCCAGAACAGATTGCATCGATTTCTGAATCGCCTTCAAATCTTCAACGCCGCTGGGCATTTTTTTATCATTAAAAGCAAAGCGCTCCATCTCCCCAGCGAATGCAGAGAAAATGGCCAATACAGATAGTACGAAAAGCTGTTTCATGCCTAACGCTGACTCTACTACGACGATGCCATTTTGCAAGAAGGTAAATCGGGAAATCCGCACGTTCAGTTTGATGAGGGGGAGCAACGGGATTGGCCCAAGCCGCCCGTTGCTCTCTACTCCACCGCTAAAAAAATCCATTACCTCGCGCTTCGTTGCACGCCTCGTTTTCCCACAAAACCTAATTCGTGGCAGCATAGATTGATCAGCTCTCCTTCACAATCTGAGCACTAGCTTTAGCTCTTCAAGGAAAGGGTTTTCGCTCATAGGGAAGGTTTCAAAATCATCACCGCAACGGCAGATCCGCACCGACGCGGAAAAACATGCGCGGCTGGGCTGGCCCATCCAACACAAAATCCGCATTGTTTCCAGAGAGCGATGGCATGGCCTTCGTCCAGTTCACCATGTCGCTACTGCGATAAATGGTATAGGAGCGGCGTTGGCTGCCCGTCCAGTTCAGATTGACCTCTCCCGTTGCCGGGAGATAGCGGAAATGAGTGACCTTGAGAGCATCATCCGCCGCAAAGGGATTGGTGTCCGCTAGGTATTCAGCGGCATCGCTCACACCGTCGCCATCGAAGTCCGAGTCCGGTGAAATCCCGAGCAAGCTGCTGCCATTGGCATAACCTGCGAGTTTCCCTAGCTCTAGCTCCCAGGCATCGGCGATGCCATCGCCCTTGCCGCCTGCGCCATCGCGATCCGCCCCTGCAAGAATCTTCGTTTTCATGCCACCGAGTTGAATCCAGCCGCAGTTGGCCGAATAGGCATAGCCAGAAAGATCCCCTGTGCTGATGTTGATGCGCGGCGGTTGAGCGATGGTGGCATCAAAGGTGACCCAACCAATGTTTGCTCCGTAGGCATAGCCGCTCAAAGCACCAGCACCGTCGTGGTTCACACCAATATCGGCACCACTTTGGCTGTAGCGGATGGAATCTGTAGGTGTGCCATCACCCAGATCGATCCAGCCGACATTAGCCGAATAAACCTTGCCGGCAAGAATGTAGGAATCCACCGCCGGAGCTTCTACTGCCGTGCCGCTCCACCGCCAGTTCAGCCAGCCGAAGTTCGCCGCATAGGTGAAACGAGATGCCAAGGGCACGGAACTCGTCGAGGGCGAGGCGAGGATGTGAAAGATATGGTATCCAGAAAATAAATCGGTGGCCACCATTCCCGCCAATACTCCGCTCATGTCCACGGCGGTGGGGAGAGGCTCGAATGTCCCGCTGCCGCTTCCAACTTGACCCCAATTATTACTTCCCCATCCGTAGAGCACGCCGTCCGAAGTCAGCACTTGGCTATTCCAAGCTCCAGCCGCGATTTGCGTGATCACTTTCCCTGATAACTCGCCAAAAGCATAAACTGCCGTAGGTGATGCAGCATAGCTCACGGAAGTGCCGTCACCCAAAGCATTGAATGTGTTTTTACCCCACGAAAAAACCTCGCCGTCTGTGGTCAGCGCTAAACAATGGTCATCACCAGCAGAAATAGCACTAACGGTTTTACGATAGAGTGCAGCAGATCGATCCACTGCCACTGGCAAATACTCCCACGCAGAGGTGTAACCCGCTCCTAGCTCGCCATCATTATTTTCACCCCAGCTATAAACATAGCCATCAGAATCAAGAGCATAGGATGCCACCTCGCCTAATGATATCTGGGTAATGAATCTACCTGATAATACTCCGCTGGTATCCACTGCGATGGGCGCAGCTTCGTAGTAGCTACTACTTGATACACTACCAATGCCAAGATGGATCCCCGCCCCCCATGCGTAAATTTGCCCATCCGAAGTGACACAAGCCGCATTCGAGCGACTCTTGGCTGCTGAAATGGACACCACCGATTTACCGAGTAGCGCACCACTCATATCGACCGCGACAGGCGTGGATGAAGGTAATATGCTATTGTTACCGAGTGTCCCAATGATGCCGGAGCCCCAACTATACATTGTGCCATCAGAGGCAAGAACTAGGCTGAAACCTCGCCCCGCAGCTACTGCTGTAATGGTCTTTCCGGAAAGTACACCCGTCATGTCCACCGCCACGGGTACGATGCTATCTGCCGTTGTACCGTCACCCAGTTGCCCAATGTAGTTCAGCCCCCAAGCATACACCAGCCCGTCTGAGGTCACGCAGAGAGTATGCGAATCAGATGAAGATATCTCCGTGACCGTTTTCCCCGCTAATACGCCGGTGACATCCACAGCTAATGGCGTGCGCTGACTCGTGCCAGAGGTGCCATCGCCGATTTGTCCATAGAAATTCCCTCCCCAGCCGAAGGGATCTGCCGTCGCAGTACCGATGATGCCTAGCAAAACCGCTAGCGCTGCAAGTAATGATTTCATACGTGTGAAAAATATTGGACGGCACCATTACAGGCCGAAGTTTGCAAAAGGATTCGTAGCCGTAGCAGGCATTTGCAGAGGCGCGATGCCATTTGTGCCAGGAGCGGGTTGAATAGGAGCCAGCGTATTGGCGCGCAAGGTATTGCGGATCACGCTGTTCGAGTCATTGAGCATCTCTATGCCATAGCGCATGTTCCCCGTGGCGGTGCAAGCGTCCACGGTATTGCCGCTCTCGCCGTAGATGCCGGCGCGTTTGTTATTGCTGGCTACGCAATTGCTCAGGCGGCTATTGTCACCCGTGTGGAAGCCATCGCCCATGCTCACGCCACCCAGCGGCTGCGAGCCATTGTCATCTGCCGTGCAATCGGTGAACGCACAGCTATGCGTCACGTGAAATCCATTGCCGTCATTCCCCTGCGCGGAGCATTGCACGAAGTTTGTGGCATTCTTGTTATTCTGCGCATCCATCACCGTCCATGGCTCGGAAATAAAGCCATGATCCTTATTATCACGGCTGGTCACATTCGCGACCGTGCAGCCATTGCGCACATGTACCCCCGGATCACCGCAATCAGATGCCGCGCTGTTGTGTAGGGCGCTGCCCATTCCTAGGTCAAATCCCGTGCTGCCGCACAATCTCACCGCGCAGCCACCCACGGAGCTGTGATGATTGGTCACGATGCCGCATCCCTGCACATTCTGCACCGTGCTATCTACCACCCGGCCATTTTGATTCACCTGTATGCCGATGCCATTCATGTCACTGGCACTGCATTGAGAAATCACCGTCGCGTCCTCGCCATAAATGCCGCTATGCGCCCCAGGAACACCGCTGCTGCCGGGCGACCACTTGCCACGCACGCGGCTGTTCGCCACCTGGCTGTTTTTTCCTACCTTGATGCCGTAGCTCGTCGCATCAGAGACATCCACGCCCGCCACCACGCTATCGGTCCCAAGAATCACCCCCTGCGACCAATCACCGCGAATGCGCCCATTGATCACTTTGGTGCGGATGAAATTCCCCTGCAGACCGCTCGCGCTAATCGCCACTGGCCCCGTGCCGCCACCCGCGTAGCGAATCTCAAAGCCGCCCAGATCCAGCGTCACGTTATCCGAGCCGATGACGATCCGTTTATCCAAATTCTCCGTCAGATAGTACCGCCCCGGCTGGCTGAGTTCATAGTAGCCCAGCGAGCCATTGAGCTTCGCATTCGTAGCCGAGCGGCTGGGAATGTGCTCCCCGGCATCGATGTGCATCAGCGTTTTCATGGAAGGCAGGGGATTTCCGGAGGTATCCAGCGCACGCTCGTTGGCATAACCGAATGCCGGCCCGGGCGGATTGAGTTGACCTTGCCCCTGCACGATGGAGGGAGCGATGACAAGCAGTACCGCAGCGGCACCGAGGATGGAGCGTAGAATGGGAGATGTCGTTTTCATATCGTAGTTGTTTGGTTGATGATGCAGACGCTACCCCGGCAACAGGCCAGAAATTATGCGTCACATGGGGATGCACGGATTTCCCCGCCGCGTTACAGATTTTCTGAAAAAAATGTCATGCCCCCTCATTTTTCCCATGCGTAGTGATGAAACGACACTGCAGCACATCAAGAACTGCGGTTTTTATCATCCCAGCCCCGGAAACGTCTCCGCAGGCCATTTCTACACAGAAAGGCCCTCTGCACACGTCGCCAAGTGCCATATCTACGCAGAAATGCCCTCTGCGCACGTCGCCAAGGGGGGTGCAAGTAATTTTGTGTAAATGCATTTGTGATGAAGGAAAGGTTATTTGTTATGATTCTTAGATTGGTTAGGGATGCGGTCTGCGAATTCGATGGTGAAGTAGCTCAGGGCACTGGGCCAGTTGGTGATGGTTTGGGGCCATTT
>CAMAYN010000093.1 GCA_945862285.1 Akkermansia muciniphila
CAGATCTTGCAGATCGCTTCCATTTACTCAAATACGGACTAGCCTTCATTCTGTCGTTCATCGGAATTAAAATGCTGTTGCCGCTCGTAGCATCCGGCATTCTGCACTTTCAGGCGGATAAAAGTCAGGGATTCGGACTGTTTTTGCAACGCTTTGTGAATCATGAATTTAGTCAACAATTTATCAACATATCCTTGGGTGTAGTGATGTCGGCCTTGACGCTTTCGATTCTCCTTTCTCTCGTTTTTCCTGCTAAAGAATCAAAATGATTCTCGCTTTTCATAAGCCGTATGATGTGCTGTCGCAGTTCACGCGCGAGCTGCCAGAGCATCATACACTCGCTGATTTTGGATTTCCTAAAGGTGTTTATCCGATTGGTCGATTGGATCGCGATTCTGAAGGATTGCTTCTGCTAGGGGACGAAAAAGCCGTCGTTGATCGACTGCTTCATCCCCGACATCAACACCCTCGAACCTATTGGGTTCAGGTGGAAGGTCTGATTCTTCCATCCGCTTTGCAGAATTTATCAAATGGTAGCATCGTGATACACGGGCATCGCTGTGCGCAAGCGGTGGCGAAAGAGATGCCAGATCCTAAATTGCCACCGAGAGTTCCGCCGATTCGGCATCGACTTTCCGTGCCCACTTCTTGGCTGTCGCTCACTTTGACAGAAGGAAAAAATAGGCAAGTGCGGCGTATGACTGCCGCTGTGGGATTGCCGACATTGCGTCTGATCAGGTCTGCGATAGGAAGCCTTGGATTAGATGATTTAGCACCCGGGCAGTGGCGAGAAGTCACTCGGCACGAGCGGAATATGCTAGGTGTGTGAAGGCTGTAATCATTCGATCGGGAGCTATGTGATGTTTGCTCATTTGAAAAAAATGACGCGTTTTTGCTAAATTTTTTTACCATCAGCAAGATCACAGCTTGCAGATCCAGAGATTGTGTGCATGATCATTTCATGTCTGGATCTCAGAAATTGCGTACGGTAACGTCCATCACAGTTCAGAAGTTTTTCGAGAACCATGGCGAATCGCTTGGGTTGCGGTTACTGAGCAAGGATCATGATCTCGGAAAATTAATTCGTGAACCAGCGGTGAATCGACCTGGTTTAGCATTGGCGGGATTTTTTTCCTACTTTGCTCGCAAGCGCATTCAGATATTTGGAAACTCGGAGCTTTCTTACTTAGAAAAACTTCCCGAGTTACGACAAAAGGCACGCTTTCGCAGAATCTGCAAAGAAGATATTCCCTGCATAGTGATTTCTCGTGGGCGAGTCCTAGCCCCTGAGCTTTTCGAAATTGCCGCACATTACCAACTACCAATCCTTGGCACTTCGCAAGTCACGATGAAATTTCTCAATGCGGCGACGATTCGCCTTGAGAATGATTTTTCACCGTCAACTACCTTGCATGGTTGCATGGTGGATGTGCGTGGAGTAGGGGTATTAATCATGGGCAAAAGCGGTTCTGGAAAATCCGAAACGGCGATAGGTCTGCTAGAACGTGGTGCTTCACTCGTGGCCGATGATATGGTGCGGGTGAAATATGTTGGCGGCGAATTGATGGCATTTTCTCCGGATTTATCCCGTGGTTATGTCGAAATGCGGGGAATCGGCATTGTGAATGTCGCCAACTTGTACGGTTTAGCTTCCATACGCCCGCAAAAGCGCCTTGACCTTGTAGTGACGCTCAAGCCGAATTCCGATCTTAATGAAGTCGATCGCCTAGGGATTCAAACAAATACCTACGATGTCATGGGGCAACCCGTGCCGCATGTGGAAATCCCCGTCGCTGCAGGGCGCGATAATGCACGCATGATCACGATCGCTGCGCTGAATCAGCAATTGCGTTTACTCGGCTACAATATGGCCGACGAATTTAATCAGCGATTACTGAAGCACATGGCGGAAAAAAATCATTGATCGAGTTACTCGGAAATTTCGCTCTAAGAGACGGATGCCTTCTCATCAAGTAATTTGGTTCTATGGCATCGAGTGATTACATGAGTTCACTTCATTATTCATGGTTGCGAGCTTTTTCGGGAATCAAAGGCCATCGGCAGGATCAACGATGCAGCGATTAAAAAAACGATCCCCGCTTCGTGATTGAGAGTCTCCCCCCAGACACTCTCATAATTCACCGAAGCGGGGTCGGGAGAGAAGTTTGGTAGTTTTTTAAAACATTGCAACCGAAAAATTACATTTTTTTTGTCATCGCCTGGATGATGTCTCGCACTTTTGCACGATCTTTCCTTCCAGGGGAGATTTCTGCGCCCGAGGCCACATCCAATGCAGATGGTCTGAGCATCTGCACTGCTGCCGCGGCATTTTCTGCAGTAATACCACCAGCGAGTAAGATTGGTTGGTTAGGATATCGTTCTGCTACGGACGTCGCCAGCGACCAATCGAATGCTTCGCCCGTTCCCCCAAAAATGCCCGGCGCGGGTGTGTCGAGTAGCCATGCATCCGCACGAGAATAGGCAGCAAGACCCAAGTGATCATCCGTTGACTTGACGCCCCATGCTTTGATCACAGGAAAGTTTTTGGTACGAATTTCTTCCATAAATTCAGGGCTTTCGTGCCCATGAAGTTGCGCTACGTCGATGATTCCTTGTTGTAAAATCTCAGCAATTTCCTCGTGCGTAGGATTCACAAAAACGCCGACGCGAAGGATTTTTCCTTGTATCTCCTTTAACCATGGTGATGCGTCAGTAGGGGAAATGAAGCGTTTGGATTGTGGCCAGAAATTAACGCCTAGAGCGGGAACATTTTCCTCAAGCAGCATTTGCGCATCTTTGCGGAGGGTCACGCCGCAGATTTTTAATCCGCATTCATTGTTCGATAAAAAATCCGTCCATAAACTCATCGCGGCTCAGGTTACGCGCTGACAAGAGAAACGACAAAAACTTTTTTGCATTTCACGAAAATCGTGGCAGGTAATGACTTATGAGATCGATCAATAAAAACGACGTCGAAAAGCTAAGTCGTGGCAAACCTACGAAGTCGCGCATTGGGAGTCGGCAGTTCGGACATCGCTTGACGCAAAAGGAGCGTCTTGTTTTTGAAGCGGCGAAAAAAATGGGATTTCTCAAAATTCCTCACTCGGGTATTCGCAAGAATGTAATACGGATTTATCGCTTGTGGTGTGAGGCCGAGGGTCGTGAATGCGTAATCATTGAGGCATCGGCACCGTATTTTCAGGAAAAAAATCACTAGGATGAGGAATAGTACGTCATTTCCGGCAACCCGCACCGAGGCGTTATCGCGCTTAGAAGAATTTGCCAAAGGAGCAAAACGCTATGCTGGAGCAAGAAATTTTGTGACCGATGGACACACAAATGTCTCCCGTCTATCTGCAGCGATTCGGCATCGGCTCATCACCGAAGAAGAGGTTGTGCAATGCATCTTGCTGCATCATGATTTTTCAAACGTAGAAAAATTTCTCCAAGAAGTTTGTTGGCGTACCTATTGGAAAGGCTGGCTGGCGCAACATCCGAAAATCTGGAACCATGCCGTGCGGTTGTCAGTTGAGCCTCCGAGCGATCTCGCGCAGCATGTGATGATCGGCAAAAGCGGCTGTGATGTCATGGATGATTTTACTCATGAGTTGATCGAAACTGGATATATGCACAATCATGCCCGGATGTGGTGGGCGGCGTTTTGGTTGCATCATCTCAAGTTGCCATGGGCGCAGGGTGCGGATTTTTTCATGCGTCATTTGTTAGATGCCGATCCCGCCAGCAATACGCTTTCCTGGCGATGGGTAGCAGGCTTGCACACTGCGGGCAAAAGCTATTTGGCTCGCCCAGATAATATTTTGCGCTATCATCCGCATTGTCGCACGGGAGGCTTAGAAAATTTAACAAATACCGTGGCAACGATTCCTGATGACGATGCCGATTCTACAATGCAGTCTCTGCCGCAGTGGCCTACGGAATGGAAACCATCGGGCGATAAACCGCTGGGTTTGCTACTTCATCCCGAGGATTTGAGTGTGGAGATGAGTGTCTTGAAAGATCTCAAACCAAGTTTGCTGATCTGTTTAGGTTATGACGAAAAAAACGGCTCGCCGCAGCAACGATTATGGCGTCAACAAGCGCTTGCTGATGCCGAGCAGCGAGCCGAGAAATATTACGGTGTAACGATCATTCGTTGTGCTAATGCCGACGAATTTTCTATATGGATCAAGCAGAATCCGCAATATGACCTCGTCGGCATGGCCCCTCATGTTGGTTCATTGGCTGATGCCCTATACGCGGTATCCAAAGTACACGCCCAATCCTTCATCTGGCTTCAGCGTCCATGGGATCGGGCTTTTTTCCCGGCGGCGAAGAGTGGATTCTTTTCTTTCTGGAATAAAATCAGTCGGGCGGAGGTTTTTCAAAGCCGTCAACATCAGGGTGAATTCGCATTCTAAGGCGTTTTGATCAGCGCAATGCCTTTCTTGAGAATGGCAAGGCTAGATCGTTGGGTAGGGGAGGAGATTTGGGCTTCTAGGGTTGAAATTTCACGCAAAAGAATGGCAGAATCAATCGGCTGAGAATGACGATCAAGCGATGTGCCACCTAGCAGCATTCCAAATCCGGCAATGCATGCTAGGTGACGATGTTGAGCGTCCGGGGATGCGCTTACTAGCGGGAGATTTTCTCTTGTTTCACCCATCACAAGATGAATTTTGCCTAGGTTGGCAGAGTCTGCTTGCTCGACTTCTAAAAGCAATGTCGTTTGCGTGTGCGCAGGAATGGATGCTGTCGAGCCAGTATTAAGGCTACGTGATGAACTAAAACCGACTAGACGGTAGCTTGTGTTCATTGGAGCAAAGTAGGTGAGTTGTGCGCTTTGTGTTTGCGGGGTGGCATTGTGAATATGGATGAAAATCCATTGCCGGGTTGGAAAATATGGCGACGGCGCAGCAGTGGCCATGAGGAGTGTGCTAGGGGTAATGGGAAAGGCATTGACCATTTCTTCAACGCGAATCATTTGCGACACGGGAAGGGTGTTTTTCTCTATGATCGATCGTGAAATCCATTTCCATGATGAATCGCCAGCTTGGAGGGGAAGAATCGCTTGGGGATGCGTTGAAGAAGAGACGAAATGCCGTAACGACTGCGCGGGTAACTCGGACGCGAGCGGCAGAGGTGAAGATGCTACGTCGCGGGCGATGCGTTGCAGGAAATCATCGGACGCACGACCAGAATGAGTCGTGGGCGGCATGACGATTTCATTCTTGCCACCACCCACTTGGGAGACTGGAGTTGTCTCGACAGGATTGATTGGAATCGAGCCGCCATCGACCGGCAGCAGTGAGATTTCACGGGCAATAGCATCAACCCCCTGGTTCAATGGTTTCGAGTCTTGCAGTAAAATACCGAGAATGATCGCGGCTGCGGCAGCGGCACTGATCCACCATCCCGTGTAGGTGCGCGGCGAGGGTTGAAGGGAATTCGGTGCAGGTAAATGCTTGTTACGAGAAGCCGTGAGGATTTTTTCCCGTTGTAATGGATGCAAAGAAGGCTCGTTTTGCGAAAAAATCTCGGAAAGTTGCAGGTGGTATTGTTGCGATTGGCGAGCCGCTAAGGTGAGTGCGGGATCAGCAGCGACTTGGCGCGCGATTTCCGCAGCTTCATCGGCGGGAAGCTCGCCAAGCAACCAAGCGGTGAATTGAGGATCGTCTGATAGTAATTTCATGATTGTTGTGGGGGTTAGTATGATTCTTTTGCAGGTTGAAAGGGATTCGGCATGATTTCGCGAAGTTTTTTTAATCCGTGGTGAATGAGGAATCCGACATTGCCAGAGGACAGCCCTGTAACGCGGGTGATTTCTTCATAGCTGAGTCCTTGTTGGAATTTGAGTAAGATGACTTCTCGTTGATTGGGGCTGAGTCGATTCAAGCATTTGAGAAGTTCGGCGATTGTTTCATCGTGATTGATTTTATCATCGGGAGAGGCTTCGGGAGTTGGAATCACGGCAAGGTGTTTTTCTTCCATTTCCACGAGGCGCGAATCCTTGCGCAGAATGTCGAGAGCGCGATTTCGGCAAACGGTATAGAGCCACGTTTTTACACCATCGCGCACTTTTGCCATATCTTGCTGACAAAGGCGAATGAAAGTGTCCTGCACAACGTCACGCGCACGCTCCCAGTCATGCACAAATCCTTGCGCGTAGCTAATCAAGGGACGCTCATATTCCTTGAGTGCCCAGTTGATAAACTGTTCGTGCGTTTGAATCATATCAGGTGGCATGTTTGGTGAGACATGTGACACCTGAGGAACGTCCGAAGCGGGAAATTCTTGGGACATTTCGTTCGAATATCTAAATTATTTTTTCTTCGCGAGAATTTGCTCTAATCGGTCATTCATGATTTTGAGCTGTTCTGGGTTACTTTGCGCGAGGTTGTTTTTCTCCTGAGGATCTTGCTTGAGGTTGTAGAGTTGGCTCTGCTTGTCCATTTTTTCTCTTACGAGTTTCCAAGCCCCCACGCGGAGTCCGAATGCTTTGCCGTTATTATCTTGTTGTAAAATGTGATCGCGGATGGGGGAATTGGTTTCGCCAAGTAAGTTGGGTAGAATATTGACGCTATCTCGACAAGCACCTTGGGGAACACTGATACCTGCAAGCGCGGCGAAAGATGCGGCGAAATCGACAGTGGAAACAGGGGCGTCAGAAACGGCAGGCTTGATCTTTCCGCTCCAGCGAGTGATGAACGGTGTGCGTGTTCCTCCTTCAAACACGGAATATTTTCCACCGCGAAATGGCCCGGAGGGTTGATGCTTGCCGAGTTTGGTTACGGCATCGTCCTTGTAGCCGTCATCAAGCACGGGGCCGTTGTCAGAGCAGAGGATTATCAGTGTGTCATTCGAGAGCTTATTGTCCTCAACGGCCTTCATAATTTCACCGACAGACCAGTCGAATTCCAAGAGCGAGTCACCGCGCGGGCCATGACCGCTTTTTCCGAGAAATCGCTCATGTGGCAATCGCGGAACGTGAATGCTGTGGGATGCGTAATAAAGAAAAAATGGCTGATTTTTGTTTTCTGTGATGAATTGGTGACAGCTTTTTACCCATTCATCTGTCAGGTCTTGATCACGAAAACGAGCTGCCTTGCCGCCTGTGTAAAAACCGATACGGCTTACGCCGTTGTGGATTGTCTGATTGTGGTCGTGACTCCAATCCATAAATAACGTGTCTCGATGAGTTACCCCCGTTGGATGATCGGGCGAAGGTTTTTCTTTGCCAATCCAGAGAGGATCTTGCGGATCTAAATTACGAACACGGTGATTTTCTACATAGACTTGCGGCACACGATCATTCGTCGTTGGTAAAAGCAAACACTGATCATAGCCAATCTCGAGCGGCCCAGGTTTGAGTTCGCCATTCCAGTCTGGCCTGTTTTCGCCGAGTCCTAGGTGCCATTTGCCGATTGCCGCGGTTCGATAGCCCGCATCTTTCAATAAAGAAGCAACGGTAACAGTATTTGCAGGAATAATGGCTGGCCCGTCGGGTGGCGCGATTCCGGTGTTTTTTTCACGAAACGCGTAAACCCCAGTATGCAGCGAGTAGCGTGTGGGCGTGCAAGTGGATGCGCTGCAGTAACCACTGGTAAAACGAATCCCTTCTTTCGCTAATCGATCCATGTGGGGAGTAGAGATCGCAGAGCTACCGTTAGCGGAAAAATCACCATATCCTACGTCGTCGCCGATGATCACGATGATGTTCGGCTTGCGATTCTCCGCTTGCGTAAAGGTGATTAGTCCAATGAGAATCCATAGCAAATTGTTCTTCATGGAATGATTACGGGCTGAGGCGGTTGATTTGCCAAGCTGAATCAGTGTCATGCGTGTAGAGTAATCGATCATGCAAGCGCGCAGCACCGCCTTGCCAGAACTCGATGCTTTGCGGAATCACACGATAGCCCCCCCAAAATGATGGGAGCGGCACTTTGCCTGCTTGGAATTTTTCCTTCAGTTCGTGGAGTTTTTCCATCAATACCTTCCGAGAAGAAATCACCGAGCTTTGTTGAGACACCCACGCTCCAAGTTGTGATTCGTGAGGTCGAGAAATGAAATACTTTAAGGATTCTGCAGCACTGATTTTCTCCGCGTGGCCTTGCACGATCACTTGTCGTTCCAGTGTAATCCATGGAAACAATAGACTTACCGCCGAGTTGGCGGCAATGTGATGGGCTTTGCGACTCTCGTAATTGGTAAAAAACACAAAACCATTTTCATCGTAATATTTCAGTAAAACGGTGCGCAGAAGAGGGCGGCAGTCGGTGTCAACTGTTGCTAATGACATAGCATTTGGCTCATGGAGATCACAGGAAACGGCCTGCTGAAACCATAAATCAAATTGTTTCATCGGATGAGAATCGACTTCATTACGATGAAGGCCTTTTGAAGTGTACTCTTTGCGGAAATCAGATAAATCCATGGGCGCTACGGTAGCATGATGCGACCTTTTGTCCAATTCTACTCGAGATCGAATTTTGATCGATTCTACGCGCACGAAGGAGTTTCATTTTTGTGTAGCGTGTAGATCGACAAATAACTTCGCTGTTGGTGTGCCTGTCACCGTCGCAGTAACGGTTGTCATTCCGGCAATGGTTACCGGACTGAAATTTACCGTTGTACCATCCGCATCGGTCTGACCGCCATTGTAGAAGGTGAAAAGATCTTTTGACCAGCGATAAGTGGTAATCAGGTCGGACGTTGCAGCGGCGTTTTGTGGATGGGTAAATGTAAAAGTATTGGCATTTTTGATCCCCGAAGACAGCCCAGCAGATACGCTGCCAGGATTGGTTCCCATAAAGTATTCCAATCCATTTACTATCCCATCGCCATCGGCATCGTGGTTGAATCCAGAAAGATGGGAGGGAATCGAGGTGAAACCGGAAATCCAATTTGCAAATGTGTTAGATGCGGTGGCGGATTGTAAGCTAACCATCGCACGGCCAAGGGCATCACCGACGAGCATATAAGTTCCAGCGCGCAAATTATAGTGACTATTTGATGCCCCTCCTTCGCTCAGTGGATGTGCATAGACTGTTTTTACGTTTCCTTTAAATTGAGGAAAATCACCGGATTCTCCATCGACAGCAAGCATGGCATCAAGAATGGGCTTTTCAGCAGCATCAGTGCTAGTCAAGGGTGTTTGCCCGAGAGTCGCCAGTACAAATGGAGCGTTATTGGCAATTTTGCCAGGATAACGCGTTGCGTAATAGCCGCGTAACGAATTGATTAGGTTGACGAGATTGTGCTTGTAGCGAGTGGCGTGACCTAGGTCATAGCGATCTTTATCACCTTGCCACCAGACAAATCCAGCAATTTCGAATCCCTGTGCGGCCCAGTCAGGATACTCGGTAGCGAAATTATCTAGCACATCAACCACGTTAAAGTCTGGTGTATCAGGATTCACCCAATCACTTTCATGCTTGAAAAATCGATCAAATTCCTTGCCTGCATACCATGAGCCTGGAGCCCATGGAGCAGGTGCAGGAGAGCCAATATTCCAACTCAGAACGCTCTGTCCATAAGCAGCATACTCTTTTCCTCCATATTGGTAACCTAGGCTACCATGCGGGAGAATGTCCCATCCTAGGCTTCTGTTGCCAATGGAGGACTTGAGTAATAGAACTGGTTCATCGTGATACCAACCCATCATATACCCAAATCCGAGTTCCGGGCCAAAGGAGGAGCCTAAATTAGCAGGAGAAAGTGCCACCTTGGCGATATCTGAAATCACGCCCCGGTAGCGAACATCCTGGCGTGTTGTCCATGCGCCGCCTGAATTGATAAGATTCGGGAATTTGTTTTCGCGCAGTGTCATCGTCTGCAAAGTGCTGTCACTTGTGCCATCGCGAGTGCCGAATCCCACCATGTTGGACTGGCCAGACATGATGTAAACTTTCACTGGTTTGTTAGTAATACCTGTGGAGTTGTCTGGATCTGGAAGTGGATAGGGCACTCCGGGTTTATCTGAAGCCAAGAACGGATTGGTGAGAGACGAAGTAATTTCATTCCAATCTCCCACTCCGTCGTTGTCCGTGTCGGCAAGTAGCGGACTTGTGCCCGTGTTGGCCTTGCTAACATAAATACCCGTATTCGTTTCTACGGTGTCAGTTAATGCGTCACGATCTGAGTCAATATTTGTCGGATCAGTGCCAGTATCATTACGCCCTATCCAAATCCCCGTATTGCTTTCAACGCCGTCGGACAAGCCATCTCCATCGGTATCAGCTTTTGTGGGGTCAGTCGCTGAACGAGAACCTACACCCGTAAGCTCAGGCCCGTCTTGGAGTGTATCGCCATCTGTATCAGGATTGGTGGGGCTAGTACCGCGTTGATATTCCTGCCAATTCGTCAATCCATCGTTATCAAGGTCGTCACCAACGTTAAGTGTGGTGGCAGATGGTGGCGAGGTGTTTGCTAGTTCGTAGGCATCAGGAAAGCCATCGGCATCGCTGTCGGTCACGGTGAAATTAAAAACTGTGCTCTGAACAGGAGATCCAGAAGGGGCGCCATTGACATAAGAATCGATTCGCCAATAATAGGTATTTGCCCCGGGGAGATTGACGACGAACGAGGAAAGATTTTGTTGCTTGTCGGCCACTTTGGTCAAAGCACCAGCATTTGTCCCGAACCAAACGTCCACCCAAACATCACTACCTGTGGTGGGAGTCAGATTTGTCCAAGATAAAGTGAGTGAGCCAGCAGGAACAGTGGCTCCGATGCTTGGACTGGGATCCATGGGATGCTGAAGATCAAGGTGAAACGTGCGGTCACTGCCAGATGTAAAAGTGACGGTGCTCGTGCCCAGTCCATTCGTTCCAGAGTTGTATAACTGGCCGCTAGCATAAGTGTTTCCTGAAAAATTAATGTATGGTATGCCGGTCTGCCATGATGAGGTTGACGATGTCATTCCTACGTCAACTCCATAAAGAGTGCTCGGCAAAAGCGCAACCGGAGTGGCGAAAGTCCAAGTCATGTATTCGCCGCCATTCCAGAGGAAGGTCTGGCTGGCAGTTTCAGAATGAATCTCCGTGAACGTGTTGCCAGAGATTGTGCCGACGCGGATTTTGTATGCTTTTGTAGAAGCGGCTTTTTGTGAAGCAGTGACTTGATAGGTAACGGCTTTTAGAACGGTTGGTAAAGTGCCTGTGGTGAACGTTTGCCCTTTGGCTGCTCCTGCTGCACTATTTTCAATGAACCATTTGTCGTTGCCGGTGGGTGTCGCGTAATTCGAAATATCTAATTTATTCACGGGCGGTGCGGTGGCACTAGCTGACATGGTGGCGGCATTTGCTGGTATGTAACCCAATAGCGAAATGACGACAGCCGAAATGATTAATGGGATTTTTTTCAAGGGAATGTAGAATTTAGGCTGAATTGTTCTCTGAACGGGAAAATCACTTCTCTACGCTGCTCGTGGCGGATGCGGGGGGGGCATCGGTGCGGGGTTGGAAGAGGAGGTCGTCTGAGTTGTCGCGGCGGATCACATCGACGATGTCGCCGGCTTTGATGTCACCACGTAGCAGAGCCTCGGCGAGCGGGTCTTCGAGGAATCGCTCGACGGCACGGCGCATCGGGCGGGCACCGTAGTTCGGGTCGTAGCCTTTGGTGATCAAGAGGTCGATGGCTGGTGGCGTGAGTTCTAGGGCAATCGACTTGTCCTTGAGGCGCTTGGAAAGTTTGCTGATCTCGAGGTTGACGATGCGGGAAAGATCGGCTTTTTCCAGCATGTGGAAGACGACGAGTTCATCAAGGCGGTTGAGGAATTCAGGCTTGAAGTGGCGTTTTGCTTCCTCGTTGATTTTTTCCTTCATGGTCTCGAAATCTCCTTCATCTGCCGCCATGGCATTGAAACCGAGAGTGGATTGGCGCTTGATGGTGCTGGCACCAACGTTGGAGGTGAGGATGATGATCGTGTTGCGGAAGTCGATTTTCCGACCGAGGGAATCGGTAATCATGCCTTCCTCGAGGACTTGAAGGAGAAGGTTCATCACATCGGGATGGGCTTTTTCTACTTCGTCGAAAAGTATGACCGAATACGGACGGCGGCGGACTTGTTCGGAGAGTTGCCCACCTTCCTCGTAACCGACGTAGCCGGGAGGCGAGCCGATGAGGCGTGAGGAGGTAAATTTCTCCATGTATTCTGACATGTCGATTTGGATGAGCGATTCGGGATCGCCAAACATGAACTCGGCGAGATTACGGGCGAGGTAGGTTTTGCCAACGCCGGTGGGGCCGAGGAATAGGAAGGAGCCGATGGGGCGACGTGGGTCTTTGAGGTCGGCGCGGGAGCGGCGCAGTGCTTTGGAGATAGCGGTGACGGCTTCGTCTTGGCCAATGACGCGGCCTTTGAGTTCGTCTTCCATTTTCAGGAGTTTTTCGGTCTCGTTTTCTTCCATGCGACGAAGGGGAATTCCTGTCCACTTGGAAACCACGGCCATGATGTCGTCTTCGGTGACATCAATCACGGCTTCCTCGGAATGGGTGCGCCAATTTTTGAGGGTGTCTTCGAGTTCTTTTTTGGCATTTTTCTCAGCATCGCGCATGGAGGCCGCTTTTTCAAAGTTTTGCTCGCTGATGGCGGCGAGTTTGTCTTTGTTAATTTGGTCGATGCGAGCTTCGAGTTCCTTAATGACTGGCGGGCGAGTCATTTGACCGATGCGGGCGCGGGCACCTGCTTCATCGAGCACGTCGATGGCTTTATCGGGCAGGTAGCGTCCGGTGAGGTAGCGGGCGGTGAGCTTGACGGAGGCCTCGATGGCTTCTGGGGAGTAAATCGCCTTGTGGTGGGCTTCGTATTTTAGGCGCAGTCCTTGGAGGATTTTGATCGCATCTTCTTGGCTCGGTTCTTCGACTTTGACTTGTTGGAATCGACGCTCAAGGGCGGCATCTTTTTCGATGTATTTGCGGAATTCGTTGAGGGTAGTGGCACCGATGCATTGAAGCTCGGCGCGGGAAAGGGCAGGTTTAATAATGTTTGATGCGTCCATGGCACCTTCGGCAGAGCCGGCACCGACGATGGTGTGTAGTTCGTCGATGAAAAGGATGACATTTTTCACTTTGCGAATTTCATCCATGACGGCCTTGATGCGTTCCTCGAATTGGCCACGGTATTTCGTGCCTGCGACCATGAGTGCGAGGTCAAGGGTGATGATACGTTTGTCGCGGAGGATTTCGGGAACGTTACCTGCGGCGATTTCTTGGGCGAGTCCTTCGGCGATGGCGGTCTTGCCGACGCCTGCTTCGCCGATGAGAACGGGGTTGTTTTTCGTGCGGCGGCAAAGGATTTGGATCACGCGTTCGATCTCGCTTTCGCGGCCAATTACGGGATCGAGTTCGCCGTCTTTTGCGGATTTTGTTAGGTCGCGACCGAAAGCTTTAAGGGCTGGGGTTTTGGTTTTAGCGTTTCCTTGTTGTTGGGGTGGTTCTTCTTCTGGGGAGTCATCTTTCATAAAGTCGCCAAAGTTTTGATCTTCATCGGGTGAGTCATCGGAGTTGTTTTCGGCAGCATCGTCGGCGGAGTAACTGGGGTCGATTTCCGTGAGGATGGCATTTCGAGTTTGCTGGATATCTACGTTGAGTTTGGTGAGAACGCGTGCGGCGACGCCATCGCCCTCGCGGAGGAGGCCGAGGAGGATGTGCTCGGTGCCGACGTATGAGTGGTTGAGCGCTTTCGCTTCTTTATCGGCAAGTTGCAGGACTTTTTTGACGCGTGGGGTGTAGGGAATGTTCGCTTGGGAGCCGGTTGCGGTGCCGGTGCCGACTTCTTTTTCCACCTCGATACGCACGGAATCGAGGTCGAGTCCCATGCGTTCCAGCACGCTG
>CAMAYN010000094.1 GCA_945862285.1 Akkermansia muciniphila
CTACCTCCGCAGGCGATCAGGCTAAAATCCTCAGTGCCGCCTTCGAGGTGCGGGCCGAAGGCTCGCCCACCACCCAAATGCCGCGACCAGAAGGCGTCACCGCCTCCATGGGCGACGAGGAGGGCGAGATCGACGTAAGCTGCCATGCCGTGCCGAAGGCCAAGTCCTACCTCATCGAGATGCGCGATTACTCCGACACCGCCGCACCGGGTGCCTGGTCCATAGCGAAGATTTCTGGCCGCAGCAGTAGCACCATCAACGGCCTGACGTCGGGGAAAAAATACGCCTTCCGTACCCGCGCCATCGGCCCCAACGAGCTGGAAAGCCCCTGGAGCGACGAAGCCATCTGCATGGCACCGTAAGGAGTCGCTGCCTTCTCCTTCTTGACGCTGGATGTCTTCGCGGACTTCCGCATCCTAGGGTTCTCTTCTTAGGGAGAAGGCAGTTCATCGGCGGCATCGCCGAGCGCGGGTTAGTCCTTGAGGTGTCCATGCCTTGAGTGAAGCGGGGACAGGCGACCCTCACCCCCCGCCTGCCTCCCACCGCGTCGTTATATCAGCCCGAAACGTCGTTATATCAGCCCGAAACGTCGTTATATCACTCCCCCCTAAGCCCCACCCCGCAACCCTCCTTGATATAACGACGATTCGTAAAATATCTAAGAAAATCACTTAAAATTCCAACAGAAATCAAAAACACTCCTCCCGCCCCCTCATCTGATATAACATTCTGATGGGATACGAATTCAACTGTTCTGCAAAAAATCAAATGGCTCGCATTTCCACCAAAAACATACGTTTCCGTCCTAAGGATGTCATTTGCCGCGACGTGTCACATGTTCTGCGGAGTGCGGAACTACACCTCGGAACTAAGCTAGCGGTAATTGATCAGATATTCTGGGTTTGGAGCGAGTTCGATGGTAAGCATGCTGGGTGCAATTACTGGTCGAAGGCTGCAATTGAATCGGGCTTGAAAAATAAGGGACTCGTTCACGAACATTTGATTCCTCGCAAGGTTGTCCGCGAGATGCTGTTGAACTTGAAGGATCCATCTCCAGAGGCAGTGAATGACATCCTCGAACGTCTTTGTATTGGAGTTGTCGTGACGAAGGAAGAAGACACACGCCTGAATGATCTCGGGCTCAATTCGCAGATGCCACCAGATTGGGATCAACAGAACTTGTGGGCGCGCTACCACGCTGCTGGCATTGAAGTCCTATCTCAACCAATGAAGAAGCAGAACAAGCCGCATCATGACAACCACTAAGAGCCTCCCTGTTTCATGCTATCCTTAATTACAACCGTAACCCCGTGATCGACGCCCGCCCTCGCTGATAGGGGTGCGTGCACTTTACGTTGAATTTACCGAATGGCACTCGTGAGATGATTGATGCCGTTCTGTATTTTCTGCGCGAAATCTACCAATGCTAATAAATCGGCACTTGGGGATCAACTTCTTGGGACCAGGCGTGGATGCCGCCTGCTAGGGAGAAGCAGGCGACTGTGCCGCAGCGGCGGAGGTGGCGCGTGGCGTGGAGTGATCTTATGCCGTGATGACAATAGACGACTACGGAACGCGAGGCGTGAAAATCCGTGCGCTGCAGTAACAATCCTAAGGGAATGTGCGTGGCGGTGGGGAGTTGATTGTAATCCCATTCGTCATTTTCTCGGCAGTCGATCAGCAGCGGCGCGGATGTTGCATCGGCAAGCCATGCGGCAAGTTCGTTTGCCGTGACTTCTTCCGTGGTTTGCGGGTCGATGATCATTCGACGATGACAGGTGTGCCGACTTTGGCGTTTTCGAAGAATTTACTGGCGATGAAATCCGGCATACGGATGCAGCCATGGGAGGCGGCGTAGCCGGGGAGGTAACCGGTGTGCATGCCGATTCCGCCATTGAAGCGGAGGAAATTTTTCATCGGCGCAGGAAAGTATTCGCAGCCGGGGGGGACTTTATCGACACGGATATCGACGTTGTCATTGACCGTTTGCCCCGTGGCTTTGTCTTTGAAAACGCCGTAGAGGCTGGAGTAGTGATCGCGATCTTTTTCGGTGACTTTGTATTTTCCGGGTGGAGTGTTGTTTCCTTCTTTGCCAGTGGAAATACGTGAGACGCCGACGAGTTGTCCACCTTTGTAAAAGAAGGCTTTTTGTTGCGTGCGGTTGATGCGGATGAGCGCCTCGCCCGCGACATCATCGCCGTCCCAATACGACACATCATCCGGCACAGCGGGTGCGGGGCCATTGCCGTGGGAGGAGTATTTCAGTTCACCTAGTCCGGCGAGGTAGTTGCCGCGGGGATTGGGTGGTTGATTGTTAAAACAGGAGCTGAAAGTGGCGGCGATGGCGAGAATGGCGGTAAATCGAAGTCGTTCGCGAAGAGGCATGCGCGTAGCTTAAGCCAATGAATTCCAGCGGTCAAGCAACTGAAATCAGTTTACGCTTGGCAAACGATTCGATTTGGCGGAAAAATGGCGTTTCCCACCATGCCGACTGAAGCCATTCTTGCCTGCACTAGAATTCACTTAGAAATCGACCCCACGGTTTCTGTCTCGATGATTCCGATTAAAAAAGGGGCATCGGGAAGAACGATCGTGAGGGTATTTCCTGATGGCCATACGCCATTTATCGGAATCCATTGGAAGCCGGAACGTCCGGACAATGATCACTTTGTGCCTGTGGCGCGCTTTTTGAAAAAGGCGAAAGTGAATGTGCCGGAGGTGTATTATGAAAACCGGAATAAGCGGGTGGCGTTGGTGGAGGACTTGGGTGAAGCGGATTTGTTATCGCTGAAGGATCGTCCCTTCGCGGAGCGTGCGCCGTATTATCAATCGGCCTTGGAACAGATCGATAAATTGTTTTACGCCCGTGCACCGAGGGATTTGGAGCTGATGCCAGCGTTTGATGAGGCGTTGTATCGCTGGGAGCAGGAGTATTTCATGGAGCATTTGGTGGAGGACTTTTTAGGGATGGATGCGGGCGTGCTGCGGAATGATGCGGCATTGAAAAAATTAGCAACGCGCTTGGGTGCTAGCGCGAAACATTTGGTGCATCGGGATTTCCAATCGCAGAATATTTTGCTGCGAGAGGGCGAGGCCGTCTTGATCGATTTCCAAGGGCTGCGCCGAGGGCGGCAGGAGTATGATTTAGCATCGCTGATTTATGATCCGTATATGAACCATAGTGCGGAAGATCGGGAGGGGATTTTGGATTTGTGGGAAAAGATTTCCGAAGATCGGCCCGCCGCGGCGATGTTGCGGGACTGCGCCACGCAAAGGCTGATGCAGGCCTTGGGGGCGTATGGTAATTTGGTCGAAAACAAGGGCGACGATTGGTATCAACCGCACATTCCGGTGGCGGCAAAGTTATTACAAGAAGTGGTGCTTGGCTCTGAGTTGGAGAGTGTTTTAGATCCGTATCTGAAACAGGCGATCAAGGCGGTGTAACTGGTTCCATTGCCGAAAAGATCAAGCAGCGCGACGATGGCAGTAGGAATGAAAATGTTGACTCGCGCATTGGTTTTGTTGCTCGTTGCCGCTTGCGCCACGATAGCTGGTGTTTTTGAAAAATCAGGGGAGTTTACGATCTTTCGCGCGATGACTTCCGTGTTCTATCCGCAACACGGATGGCATACATTCGGCGATGATCGAGACGTTTTGTTTACAATGGCAAAGTTGCGGCAGAGAAGCTCGCCGCGCGAGAATGTCTTGCTAGAATTTAACGATGATCCCGAGCGGTATTTTAGCAACGTGCCAGCGGAGCCCATCGACTATGCGGTGGTGTTGCAAAACGTCAGCCAAAGTAAACCGAAAGCGGTGATGATTGGGGCGAATTTGACATGGGAGAAAACCAATGAGTATGCGGTCACGGCGCTGGATGCCGCAGCAGCGAAGATTCCGCAGATGATTTTTTCCGCAGTGGTGCATCGGTCACCGCAAGGAGAGGAGATGCCGTCCTCGATGATGAAATCTTCCTTGCCTTTGGTGCAATTGCGTGGCGATGCCTCTACGTTGCCCGTGGTGAATCGGCTCGCCTTTGCCAATGCCTATTGTGGTACGGGCGAGGCATGGTGTGGGTTTTCTTTGTTAGAGGGTATCAAGCCGCAAGGGGAGGGATTTCCTCTTATGGCGCGATGGGGTGAGCGGGTAATTTTTTCCTCTACGTTTTTATTTTTCTTGGCTGAGATGAATCAAGCGCTGGCAGATTTGGAGATAGAGATTGGGAAGTCGATTCGTTGTAGTGTGGATGGAACGATGATTTTGATCGATGAATTTGGGCAAATGAAAATCACGGGTAAAAGAGGCAAGACGAACACAACGATCATGGCGCATGAATTTATCGATAAAAATAAATCGTTAGATCAGTTTGGTTCTGCGAAAGTGGAATCCGTGATGATGATGGATTATTGTCAAAGGCAGAGTGATGAAATATTTCAAGCGCAAGCGAGAATGGCCATGGGAATTGAAGCGATGCGAGAGACGAAGGTTCTCGGTGGGAGGATGAATTTTCGGCGTGTGCCGGAACATCTTGCATGGCTTTTTACGGGGAGCTTTGCCTTAATTATGGCCGCCTGCGGTAAGAGATCGCAACGATGCGTAGCGGCGCTGGTGACTAGCGGATTGTGGATTTTAGGGATTTGTATTTTTGGCTTTTGGGTGCCCTATTTGCCACTACTCAGCGCAGCTATGGTGAGCGTGTTTTTACCAACAAGTGACGCAAGATGAAGGAAGAGCGAAAAGTGGTGATTGTCGGCGGTGGGGTGATTGGGCTTTGCATCGCCTACTATGCATCGAAATCGGGAATGCAGGTGACGGTACTCGAGCGTGAAGCGGAAAGTGGTGATAGCTGTTCTCACGGGAATGCTGGCATGGTTGTTCCGAGTCACTTCATCCCTTTGGCGGCACCGGGAATGGTAGCGAAAGGATTACGCATGATGTTGAATCCTGAAAGCCCGTTTTATATCCGACCGCGCTTTGATCTGGGTTTGTTTCGTTGGCTGTGGTTATTTTTACGCAGTGCCAATCAAAAGCATGTGGATGATTCCGTAGAATTGCTGAGAGATTTGAATTTGGAGAGCCGTCGCTTGTTTGCCGAATTGCAAGAGGAAGGAGATTTTGGATTGGTGAAAAAAGGCTTGCTGATGTTATGCAAAACGCAAAAAGGATTGGATGCAGAGGCCGCAGTGGCGGAGCAAGCGCGGACGATAGGTCTCGCTGCGGAAGTCGTCGATGCGCATCAAACCGCGAAGTTGGATCCTAACATTCGGATGAATGTGATGGGAGCGGTGTATTTTCCGGAGGATTGTCACTTGAATCCGAGTCTGTTGTTAGATCAACTGCGCGCGCGTATTCGTGTCATGGGTGGAACGATCGAATATAGGCAAGAGGTTCAGGAATGGCAAAGTGCGGCAGGAAGAGTTCGATATGTAAAAACGGCAACGGGTGAATTTTCCGCTGATGAATTTGTGATAGCGGGAGGTTCATGGAGTGCGTCATTGCTATCAAGGTTAGGTTGCAAGATTCCGATGCAGGCGGGGAAAGGGTATTCGATCAGCTTGGAAAATCCGCAGGAACTTCCGCAGCTTTGTTCGATTTTTACGGAAGCGAAAGTCGCCATTACGCCGATGGGAAATGCCTTGCGCTTTGCGGGTACGATGGAAGTCGGCGGATTGGAGCATAAGGTCAACGAGCAACGTGTTCATGGCATTTTGCGTTCCATTCCCGAGTATTTTCCAGCATTTCAAGTGAATGATTTTCGCGATTGTGAGCCATGGGTTGGATTGCGCCCCGTATCGCCGGATGGGATTCCGTATTTGGGACGGGTGCCACATTTCTCGAACCTTATTGCTGCCACGGGACATGCGATGATGGGCGTGAGTCTCGCCCCCGTAACGGGGAAAATGGTTGCTAATTTATTGATCGGCACGCCGCCATTTCGCAATCTATCAGCGATGAAAATCGACCGCTTTTCCTAAATGCTCATTCGTTACTTAAAAATATGCAAATACTAGAAATCATTGAGTCTCATACGGGTGGCGAGCCGACGCGCGTCGTGATTGCGGGAGGGCCAGACCTTTCTGCGGGATCGATGGAAGAAAAATTCGCTTACTTCAAAAAACATCACGACTGGCTGCGGCGCACCGTGTGCAACGAACCACGTGGGCATGATGCCATGGTGGGGGCATTGATTACGCCAACAACAAACGAGGATTGCGTGTGCGGGGTGATTTTTTTCAATAATGTTGGTACGCTGCACATGTGCATCCATGGCACGATTGGCCTCGTCATGACCTTGAAATTTATGGATTTGATTGATGTGGGTGTGCATAAAATCGATACGGCTGTGGGTGTCATCACTGCTACGTTGCGCGAGGATGGATTGGTAGAAGTTGTCAATGTGCCATCGTATCGCCTAGCAAAAAATGTGCCGATTCATGTGGCGGGCTATGGTGAAATTTTTGGCGACGTCGCATGGGGTGGGAATTGGTTCTTTTTGATTAATGGACAAGGGCCCGAAGTTGCTTATGCGAATCGCGATGCTCTAGCCGAATTCTCTAAAAATGTGCGCGCCGCCTTAACGGAGCAAAAGATTACTGCTCCTGATGGTCATGAAATCGATCACGTCGAAATTTTTGCTCCCGCTGCGGATCCCGCGTTGGCCGATAGCAGAAACTTCGTTTTTTGCCCCGGACATGCCTATGATCGCTCGCCGTGTGGAACTGGCACCAGCGCGAAGCTTGCCTGCCTTTATGCCGATGGGAAAATCCAACCTGGCGAGGTATGGCGACAAGCGGGGATCTTAGATTCGGTATTCACGGGTTCCATCGAAGTGCTGGGAGAGGGGAAAATTGTCCCGCGCATTAGCGGTCGTGCATGGGTGAATGGCAAATCCACGTATTATTTTGACCCGACTGATCCGTTTCGATTTGGCATCGAAGAATCGATTCATTGACTCAAGAAAATCGCCCCTTGCCAATTGTATTTCTGCTGGCTAGCTTCGCGCCCGACATGCGGGTCTTTTCTATTATTTATCGCAAGGAGCTTCGCGGATTCCTGCTCAATCCATTGGGCTGGATCGTTATTGCTTTTGTGGTTGTGATGCATGGAGTCTCGCTTTCCACAGCGATCAAAGTTTTCAGCGACTCGCCGAATACCAGTTCTCTCGTGTTCTTCGCCTTCCAAACCCCGGTTTTTTGGTTTAGCTTTTTGTTCGTATTTCCCTTGCTAACCATGAAGCTCTTCGCCGATGAACAGCATCGCGGCACGTTGGAGACCTTGATGACCGCTCCTGTGAAAACTTCCCAGGTCGTGCTTGCCAAATATTTCGCGGCGTTAACATTTTATTGCCTGATGTGGGTGCCGAGTTGGTTCCAGTTTCAATTGTATCCGTGGATCACAAAAATGCCGCCTCCATGGAACCAAGGATCGATGATTGGCGGCTATGTGATCTTGTTTCTGATGGGGAGCTTTTTTGTCGCGGTTGGGTGTTTTGCTTCGTCTCTAACCTCGAACTCGATTGTGGCTGCGATTGTGACCTTAGGTTTGTTGTTAATCCACTATTTCCTTGGTTTCGTGACGACGATTTGGGGCGAAAGTTTTGCTGGTGCGGCCTTGTTTGATGTTATTTCTTCGCGGCAGCATGTGAACGATTTTTGCTCCGGGTTGCTGGATAGCCGGGTGTTTGTGTATTACCTCAGCTTGGCAATCGTAACAGTGGCTCTCACTTTTCACTCACTTGACTACCGCCGCTGGAGGCGATGAATGACGATAATGGATAATTCTTCCTCAAATACAGAAACGACTGATTCGCAGAAACCGAAGAAAAAAGCACCCAAGCCGCTGAATCGCTGGAGCTTGAGTACGCTTTCGCTGATTCAAATTTTGTCGTTATTCGTTCTAGTAATCGCTGGAAACATCCTCGCTGCACACTATTTTAAACGTAAAGATTTGTCCCGCGGGGATATTTTTAGCTTGTCGCAATGGAGTCGTGGCTTGGTGGGTTCGACAGCGGTGCAATCTCGCCCATCGCCAGTGAAAATCTTGGTGGCCTTTCGCCGCTCGTCAGCGTTTCGTGATCGAGTCCGTAATCTTGCGTTTGAATACGCCAGTCATTCTCAGGGGAAAATTGTCGTCGAACATTTCGACCCCGTGCGCGATGTAGATCGTGCGCTGCGTGTGGCGCAAATGTATAAGCTGGCTCCGGAGAATAACTTATTGAACCGCGAGGACTTGATCATCATCGATGCGCGGGACGATACGACAGCACCGGTGACTGCGGAAGAAAATGCGAAGATTCGATTTGTGACGCAAGAGCGTATGCTGTTGCATGATAATAATGGTGGCAAAACCGCGCGCCGGGTGGCGGCGTTTCAGGGTGAAGATGCCATCACGACGTCGTTGCTGAGTGCCATCGAAGGCAAGCCGCGCAACGTTTTTTTCCTCGCGGACAAGAGTGATATGGCAACGGAAATTGATGGCGGTCCATGGTCTGTGCTGATGGAAAATCTGCTATCGCAAAACATCGTGCCGCTGCCCGTGCGCTTTGCGGAATTGCAAGAAATCCCCGAGGCATGCGCAGGCTTGATCATCGCCTCGCCGCGCTACGATTTTACCGAGAAGGAAATGGAGTTGTTACGCGCTTACTGGAATCGCCCAGGGAGTAACATCATGGTGATTCTACGCGCTCGCCAAGCACCAGAGCGTTTGCGAGCATTTTTACGGGAAAATGGTGTCACTCCGCGCTCTGATACAATCGTTAGCTTGCGAGGAAAGCAGCCGCGCTTTTCCGTAGATGCCTCATTCGACCCTGGGTTTCCCTACTTGAGCGACTTTTGGAATAAAACCACCACATTTGATGGACTGAGCTCTTCGCTGGAAGTGCGAGAGAATGATGATTTGCTCGGGAATCGCAATATTCAGCCAGTGCCGCTGATCAGTGCTTCATCGCAATATTGGGGCGAGACGGGGAAAAACCTTGATGCGCCTGTTTTTAATGATGTAGAGGACATCAGTGCTCCGCTTACTCTGGCGGCGGCGGTGACGCGTGGGATGACGAATAGCGATCAATTTTCCGAAAAAACATCGCGCATGCTGGTTCTCGGTAACGCCTCATTTCTCGATCCAGCCTCGATTCGCAGTGAAAATACGGATTTCCTCCGCGCATCGGCGAATTGGCTCGTTGGTCGCGAAGAACTGTGCGGCACCGGGCCACAGGTCATCGGCACCTTCCGATTGCCGATTTTGAGCAGTCAAGCCGCGTTTATTAATCGCATTAATTTATTCTTTCTGCCTGCCGCATTTTTATTGATCAGCCTAGTGATCTGGAATGCGCGCCGATCATAGATTTCACCTGCTTCACGTTACAGTGCGCTCGCTCATCACCACCATTCTTTTGGCCATTACTGCTACCCTCGCCGTTGCGTTGGTTGGCATTTTGCTGGTTCGAGGGAATCTCAATCATATCTTCGGCGCACCACCGACTCCCGTAGGCAATACCCTATATTCGGGATTTGCCCCGAACGACATTACACAAATTAGTCTATCTGCCAACGGCGCACGGGCGGTGTGTCGCAGAGAAAATGGCGTATGGATGATCACGAGCCCTTTCCGCGACCGCATGGATCCACGAGCGGCGAAGTTGATTGTGGATTTCACTCTGGGAACGCGGGTGGCAGACGTTTTTCCTAACGAAAAAATCGACTTCACTCAGGCCGGATTGCGCGATGGCATGGTATCGATCAGCCTAGCCGATTCCTCTGGAAAAACACGTGCCAGATATACTCTTGGTCGCCGCACAGCTTGGTCGCAATACGATGAGACTTTGAAAGAAACTGTGCCGACGATCTTTTTGCAAACACGCGACAGCGGACGCAAGGCGCACACCTACGCCTGCACCGGTGACATCAGCCCGATGTTCAAAGACGGTTTGCGTTTCATTCGCGACCACCAACCCTTTTTGTTTTTCCCAACGATACTGGAGAAAATCCAGGTAAGAAATGCTAATTCGGAATTTACTCTCGAAGGATATGGACAGGAAATTCCCTGGCGCATTACCAAGCCCCAAAAGCTGGCAACCGAAACCAGCGAAATGAAAAATTTCATCCAAAATGGTCTATTCAACTTACGTGCCCTCCGTGTGTTAGATCGTAGCGAAGTGACCCTTCCTGCGAACAATAATGTGGCGGATACCAGCATCACTCTGACCATGCGCGGATTCCCACCTGTCACGCTGGATATTTTTTCACCGAAAGAAGCGGAAGCGGATCGATGCTACGCGCTGGTGAGCGATCGCCCGCAAGTTGTCTTCGAACTGCCCGTGCGCTCATCGGAACTGATCTCGTTGTCGAGCTTGCCGATTCGCAATTATAATGAAATCCGATCGCGAAACTTAGTTTCCTTCTCGCATGCGAAACTCAAAGGCATTTCGATAGAGTCGCTGCAAAGCCCCACGATTCAGCTTTTCCGCATCCCACGTGGCGAGTGGCGACTGCGCAAAGATGCGAACGCCGTCGAATACCCGAGCGAAGAACGCCTGTTCCAATTTCTGAAGGCAATCGTAGAATGCAAAGTAACTGATTTCCTAACCGACAATGCCTTTCACGGCAACAGTGCCATCGATGAAGAAAGCTACGGACTCAAAAATCCACTTCGTGTCATCCGCTTTACCTTCTTCGATAACACCCAGCAAACGCTCAAAATCGGCAAAACGGAACAAGGAATTTACACCGCGCACATCGATCATCCCGATACACGACATACCATTTACCAAGTTTCTGAAGAATTCGTATCATCACTTCCTATCGCCTATCGACAATGGAAAGATCGATACTTGTTTTCCGTTCCCGCGCATGATTTTAGTGGACTGAATCGCACGCTCGCAGGCACTCCGGATTTGCATTTGAAATACCAAAATGCCACGCAAAAATGGGAAGCATTTTTTGGCGTACAATCCCGCACCGCCGAACTAAATGTCGCGCGTGCTAATAAAATATTAGAGACGCTGAGCAACGTCACCGTCCGTTCATGGTTAGGCAATGGCGACGTTCAAGCAGAAAATGCTCTGCAAGATCCACCCATCAAGATGACAATTGCATCATTTCAGATCAATGAATTTGGCGAGCGCGTCAACGGTGCACCCAAGCTGCAAACCCTAGAGCTTGCTCCAGTGAATCAGCAAGGCAGTAGCCCGTTCTATTATGGTCGATTCAGCAATAGTGAGGAACTCTTTTTTCTCGACGCCCGCACCGTTTCTCTTCTGACCATGGATGTCTTTAGCGAGAGTAATCCGTAAGCAATACGCCATTCTACCACGGCACTCATTTTCCTCTGGCATGACTTCATGCTTGGAAAAATTCCCATACCCTTCACCATCCCGCTCACATGAATCACGGCGACATTCGCAAGCATTTGGATCAACACGGAGTCCTTCCGAGTCGGCAACTTGGACAAAATTTCCTCACGGATTCGACCGTCGCGAAATCCATCGTCGATTTTCTCGATCTGCAAGCCGATGACTGCGTCGTCGAAGTTGGCCCTGGTGCAGGTTCGCTCACTTGTCATGTTGAGGGTCGAGTAAGAAAACTGATTCTCGTAGAATTTGATGCCCGCCTCGCTGCGGCACTTCAGGAAAGATACCAAAGTCGTGAAGATGTGGAAGTGATTCATGAGGATGCCGCACGCATCGACACACGCCGATTCTTTGCCGAGCGCCCAGTAAAATTTCTTGGCAACCTGCCATATTCCAGCGGCGGGGCGATAATGAAAAATTTCCTCTCCGCACCGCATCCTTTTTCACGCGTGGTGATCATGTTGCAGAAGGAGGTCATTGATCGCCTAGAAGCCACTCCAGAGAATGGCGATTACGGCATGCTCTCGCTGCGCATTCAAAGCTCCTGGCATGTGAAAATCGTCAAACAAGTGCCGCCCGATGTTTTTTATCCCGTGCCACAAGTGGACTCCAGTGTTGCTCTGCTCACTCCGCGGCAGGATTTGCCTGCGTTTGATCGTCGCTTGTTCGATGAACTTCTTCGACGTGGTTTCGGCCAACGTCGCAAACAACTGCACAAACTTTTGCCCGCTGGTCAAGATTGGTCCACCGTTACCACCGAGCTACAAGTGCCCTCCACTGTGCGCGCGGAAGAGTTAGATCTAACAAAATGGATTCATCTAACACAAATGTACGATACTCATCCATTGAAAAATATCGCCCAAAAAGGCGACGAGATTTTTGACGTGGTCAACGAGCAAGATGAAGTCATCGGGCAAGCAACGCGCGACGAGGTGCATGCGCAAGGGTTGACGCATCGTGCGATTCACGTGTTAGTCTTTAACAAGCGACGCGATGTGCTGCTGCAACTCCGTTCCGCATTGAAAGATAAGTTCCCGAATGTCTGGGATTCCAGTGCCGCAGGACATCTTGATGCCGGTGAAGATTATGCGGAGTGTGCCGTAAGAGAACTCGATGAAGAACTCGGCATCAAATCCACCGCCATCGTAGAAGTGGGAAAACTCCCACCAAGCGCCGGCACCGGTTGGGAGCACGTCATGCTTTTTGCCTGCCGACACGATGGAGCAGTGCGTTTTCCGTGTTCAGAAATCGATAGCGTGCAGTGGTTTTCCAGATCATGCGTCGATGCATGGATCGCTAAAAATCCCACGGACTTCGCCCCCGGCTTTCTTCAGTGCTGGCAACTTTTCAAAGACTGCCAAGCTGACACATAATGGAGCTGCGCACTTTCGCTCGTTGCCTCTAAAAAAGGATGACCGTGACCTTGCTCGCCCATATACCACATCTGCCACATCTACCTCCGGTAGCATCCACATCGACCTCCAGAGCCGCCACATTTACCTCCGGTAGCATCCACATTGACTTCCAAAGCCGCCACATCTACCTCCAGTAGCATCCACATTACCATCCGAAGCGGTAACATCTACCACCGGCACTGCCACATTGATCACCAGAAATATCCACTTCTACCACCAGCAGCGTCACAATACCCCCCAACCCACGCCACATCGACCGCCGATGGAAGTTTAACGATGCTGCCGCGCACCAAGTTTAGTGAAAGCGAAGAAAGTTCATCTCGCCTGCCTGTCCTCCAACCTCAACCACCGCTTTCAATTACTCACACTTACCGCTTGCCATCCGAACACCAAACTGCTAGAAACTTGTCCGTCAGGAAAAAAATTTCCTACTCCTAACCAATCACCATTATGACAGACAGAGAATATTCCGTCGTAGAGGCAATCGGTCGTATAAACCGCTTTGCCGACTCCCACCTCACCGCATTTCCCACCGCAAGCCAAGCCGCCAAAGACTTTGCCCGCCTAGGTGTCATCTCCAATACCCTCAAGCCTTCGGACTCCAAGCCTGGCGTGCCTGCCAGTCCCGGCACGCTAGCGCGGCAAGAACTCATTGATGATCTCTGGGATGACCTGCTCGCGATTGCCGATACCGCCCGCACCATCGCCCGCAAGGAACCCGGCTTCGCTGCCGACTTCCGCGTCGGCGATGACAGCCAGCGGCAAATCATCGCCACCGCCACCGCATTTCACGAAAAACTGCAAGATGCCGACATCGCCGCCAAATTCTTTGCCTACTT
>CAMAYN010000095.1 GCA_945862285.1 Akkermansia muciniphila
CCACCAGCCGCTTGGCAAAAATGGGTGCGGCACCCAAAAGGACGCGATTCATAAATGGCGCAGCGTGAATCAACCAAAAAAGGACAGGAACCATTTTTCGGCAGAGGCACCGTCTTTCTTCCTGAAGATCGCCATGCCTTTGCTGCTAACAACGCCTCACCACGAGTAATATAGGGTGTTTTTCCTGTCAAAGAAAAGTGGCAGCATTGCGCAATCCCTGTGCAGTTGCGCGGCAAACTCGTCGCGTCCCAGGCCTTATAAATGGCATGCACTTGCTCCAACGCTTGATCGATTTTTTGTGAGGGCATTTCCGCTTGATGCTCTTATTGACGCACGGCGCCGTCGAGCATAAGTTTTGGCATGCAACATTGGCTAATGCAGTTTTCACAATGTTTCGTGGCTTGGCAAGGGTGGGGGACGGTTGGGGTGACTTTTGCTTGGGTGGTAACTTCCATTCTTCTCGTTCTAGGTTTGGTAGGTAGTGTGATTCCAGTGATTCCTGGGCATCTTATTATTCTTGCTGCTGCGATCATCCATGGCTTGATGCTGGGTGAAAATTCGGGACTCCGCTGGTGGTCGTTTTTGATTTTAATTGCCTTGTTATCCATCTCACAAATTTTGGAAATTGTCAGTGGAGCCGCAGGCACAAAGTGGTTTGGTGGCACGAAATGGGGTGCTTGGGGTGCCTTTGTCGGTGGATTGGTAGGAATGTTTTTTTTCCCGATTGGCATCATCCTAGGACCATTGATTGGTTGCCTGCTGTTCGAAAAATGTTTCGCCACGCAGGAAAATAAAGCGGCTTTATCGAGCGGAGTCGGCAGTGTAGTCGGCACAGTTACCGGTATGCTGATCAAAGTAGCCTTCGGCATCGTGATGATTGTCTGGTTTGTGTTAGATGCATTAGAGGTGGTATAAAAATACCGCCTTCCTCGGTGAAGAGGAAGGCGGTAGAGACACAACAAACAAACAAACGAACCCTTAAGGTATTGTTACCTCAAGGCGCACAAAAATCTTATTCTGACCGGTAGGCAAAGTGAATGTAACTGATGTTCCGTTATCGACCACGCCGGATGCGGGAGACCAGTCGATCAAATTGACCGAAGTTTTTACGACGTAGGAAGCATTGGCGGTCGGATCTTTTGGCCATGTGACTGCGCCATCGACAACGCTTGGCATAGTGGTAAAGGTGGAACCTGTTTGCCCCATGAAATACTCGACGCCGTTTTTCACTCCGTCATTGTCATGATCAGCGAGAGGGTCATTGGTAGCACCATTTGCGCTAGCCCATGTGGAAAAGTTGCTGGCTGATACGACGTTGCTGATTCCCGGAGTATCTTTCACACCTGCAAGAACGCTGTTGTCAGCTAGTGGTGGGTCAAGAGTGCTTAAATCCGTGCCGAAGAGACCGATTGTCCATGTGCCTGCACCATCAATGGAGCGGTAGATGTGGGCTGGTGGGAAAGCGCCATCGGGACCTATATCTGCTCCGCCAAGTTGGCTACCGTAGTAGTATTCGTTATTTACTGCAGGGGCAACTCCCACAGTTTCAATAGTTTTCACTTGTGAAACAGCATCCAACAAGGTGACCCATGGTAACGATGTATTGACTGTGCCGTCGTCATTGCTATCGATGTCACTTGAGGCATTTCCTGTGTAACCGTAAACGAGGATGTGGGTGAGGTTATCGCTATTTTCGAAGTTTAATCCACTTTGCACTAAATTAGGAGTCGCTGTGAAATCTACGCTGGCATCTTCATCTGTATCACGATCAATCGGCAGCGTTTCAGCTTTAGCAACTAAATAAAATCCGTTGGCCGGGATGGTAACATCGGGCAGGAGTGTAACGTTTTCCACAAGACCATAATTTCCAGGTGCGCCATCACCTACTACGAGATAGGCGACATTCTTCAAGCTCAGAGGTGCATTGGTCGTATTATAGAGCTCAAAATACTCGAAGCCGTCTGCTTCGTCATCGTCTGTGCGGATTTCATTGATTTTTAGACCAATCGGAGCTGAGGGGAGCACATCGCCATCGTCAATGACGGTAAAGGTCGCGGTACCACTTACGAAACCTGGCGCACGAACTGTGAAGGTGACAATCACATTCCCGTCGGGCAATTCGTCTTCCAAGGTAGCAATGTCAAACGTGGCACTTGCCTGGCCGTCGGGTATGACGACCGAAAATGGCGCGGCAACTTCTGTGGGGTCATCAAAGGCGATTTCTACTTCGAGTTCACCCACGGTTGAGCCGCTCCGTGTTACGGTGCCAACAGAGGCCATAGCCACGTCATCCTCAATGGCACTTTCTGGAGAAATGCTCAAGGTCAGAGCGGGAGGAGTGGATTTTCTTTGTAGATACCAAGCATCGCTTGAGGTTGCGCTATCAACTTCGGCATTGGTCTTAACGCCCCAGACCAATGGAAAATCAAGAATCGAACTGCCGACCGTGGTGTTGTAGCCTTGGTCGAAGTTCAGACGGTAGAAAGATTTATCTTGTCCTTCGTTACCGGCGGTGAATGATACGGCATCGACAATTTCTGTATTTTGAAATAATACCACGGAGTCATTGCCGTTGAAGCTCAACAGACCCGTTGTCACTACGTCGCCCGGAACGGCATAGCTCGGTATAGCGGCAGATCCGTGAGATAATAGCAGATGTGCACCTGCGGGTAGGGTTCCTGTTAGTGCGTAAGTCAAGGATGCCGAACCGCCGTTTTTCCATGCTTCTGCGTTCGCGTTTGACCATAAAGTCAAAGAATAGGCTGATAGATCGATTTCAGTAGTGCCATTGTTGAACAGCTCGATGAATTTGTTGTTTGATGTTCCCTCGTAATACTGCGTGATGAAAACGGAGTTCGGTATAGGTGCACTGCGAGTGGTGAAGCTCCATACCGTGGTGTCACTAATGCCTGCGAAGTTATTAGGAGTGGTTGCGATATCTTTGATGGCACCGCTGTCGATGAGCACATAGTATTCCGTGTCAAAGTCGAGCGTGGTGGCTGGATTGATGGTTACGGTGTTTCCGGTAATGGTAACCTTGCTATCGGTCACAGGAATGACCTCGACATCTGAGTTATCGCTGGTTTTTTTAATGGTGATGTTACCCGTGCCAGCTTGGACACTTTCATCGAAAGTAACTGCCAAATCAGCAGTGATACTTGCACCCGTTGCGTTGTCGGTGGGGGATAGAACAGTGAACATGGGAGCCGTCGTATCCAGCGGGCTACCGCCCTCCGTTGAAAACGAGCCGCCAATCGCAAGACCATATTGACCTGCTGCGGGAGAGTTAAAGCCCCAGCCGCCGGTGGTGGTTTGGCCGCTGGCGTAATAGCGAAGTGTTACCGTAGTGCCAGCAGGTACATTTTGTAGGGCGGGAATCCCCGCGAGAGAAATTTGTGGAAGTGTAGCTGGTGTTCCAGTCGTGACTACAGGCGAGCCAATAAGATTGAAAGTTGTGCCATCTAAGCTGTAGGCAAATTGGGAGCTTACGCCTCCTGGGCTTGCCGCGAATGTAGCGGTGCCAGCAAAGCGAGCATCAATGGTCGTTAGGGACATGAACTGCCCTGGATCACTGGACAAGGTAATTTGGAAGAAGTCGGTATTGGTTGTGGCAATTCCGTTATTTTGGAAGCCCGTTGTGCGAAATGAATTGCTGGCATTGCTAGCTGCAGCACCCGCTCCACGAGTCATACTACTAGAGCTATCCAGATTGGTATTATAGATATCCGCCGAAGAACTTGAGGGGCTACTTTCCCCAAAGAAATCCCAAGCGGCAATTTGTGCGTGGGAGGGAATCATTGACGATAGAGATAGAGCAAAAATTGCTGCGATGTTCTTTCGCGATGGAATGTCGTTTACTACTTTACGGTAATTCATGAGTTAGGAAAATGTTTGTTGTTGTCGAATCGGCGCAGATTTGCGGAAACCTCTGACTTTGTAGATCGGTGTCGAAAACATCACAGTAAAAAAGTGTGACGATTTCTTCACAGGTGCAGTAGTTTTTCCGAATGGTTGGTAAGCAATTTTAGTGCCAACTCAATTCAAATTAACGTTTCAGGAAAAAATCGGAGATTTTGGGCAGCGTTGCCCCGTTGGTTCCGTCGGCACTCTTGGTGCATACTTATATTCGTTCGACTTTCGTGATGAACGCAACAATGTTGCGAAAATATAGTGTTATTTGACGAGCTTTTGCAGTGCTTCTAGATCTCTACCGTTCGTAGTGATAACTTTACCTTGGAGGTCGCAGACGATGACAGACGGAATGCCTGCCACTCCATGGGGGAACTTTCGCTTGAATTCCTGCGCCTTGCGGAGATTAAGTTGCGGCCATGGCATCTTCTTGTCGATCGCATATTTCTCCATCGCGTCCTCGCTTTGGTCGGAAGTGATTAAGACGATTTCAAAGTTGTTGTTCTTGTATTTGTTGTAGAAAGCGACAAGCGACGGAGTGAATGCTTGGCAAGGACCACACCAAGAGGCTGTGTAGTAGAATACAAAATATTTGGCGGGGTTTGTGGGACGATCGTAAGGGACGAACTTGTTGCCATCGAGTTTTACGAGATTGCCATCAAAAATATCATCAAAGGCACTATTTGGTTTCGGGCGCCACTGATCCAGACGTTTCGCATCCGTTTCGCTAAGGGATGATGCTTTTACTTTAAACTGTTGACCATTCGCTGTTTTGAAAATGCCGATTTTTTCCTCATTTTCTTTGGTCACCTTCGTCAACTCAAGCTGGACTTTTTTGCCATCCTTGTTCGTCCATACCTCAAGAACGGCATGGAGTGGGGATAGGCAAAACATTGTGCAAAAAATGGTAGCGAGCTTTTTCATTGCTTTGGTCACAGGTATGTAATGCGTTCTCTTGATATAGCAAGTGGAAATTATCGATCAGTGAAATTCCATACTTGCGAAATTCCTTCTGTTTTATTCCAAGCTTGCGATTCTTCTTGATTTTTCATATTTTCAGAATATCGTGAATCAAGAGAAATGCTAAAAAGTGAAGAAAATGACGATACCGTCAAGAAACTGCGCGAAGAATTTGTCGCGCAGTGGGGTGCGCTTGGCTCGCAGTGGGGGATCAATCGCACAATGGCACAAATTCATGCCTTGTTGATGACCGCCAATGAGCCAATAACGACGGATGATCTGATGTCCGAACTTGAAATCAGTCGTGGAAATGCCCATGCGAATGTCAAAGAGTTGATTGCATGGGGGCTAGTGCGCACCGTGATTCGCAAAGGTGAAAGGAAAGAGTTTTTTGAAGCGGAAAAAGATGTTTGGGAAATTGCCCGTACCGTTGCCCGCGAGCGCAAGCGGCGTGAGATCGACCCCGCCCTTGGGGTTCTCCGCGAATGCGTGGAAAAAAGTAAAGGTATCAAAACACCCGAAGCTGTGGCATTTCATAAGCAGATGCGTGCCTTAGAAGAGTTTGTCAGCTTTTCTTCGCGTGTCGCAGACCAAATTTCGGCGATGAAGCACGGATACGCGATTCAGATGGTCGCAAAATTACTTGGGTAAATCAGCTTGATTCGCACTTTCTCGGCGTTTTTTCCCTAGCGCACGCATGCCAATGAATAATCCAATGCCAACAATGACGAGAAATCCGAGTACGAGCACGCGCAGAATCCGCATGAAGGCCGATTTCACCGATTGATCGTCCACTGCTAATGTCGCAATCTCACCCCGCTTGCAGCGGATGATGAACTGGTCTCCGACGACTTCACAGGCGGTGATTTTTGATAAAATTGGGCCAAATACGGGATCGTTTTGTAAATCTAAGCCGATACGATACGGCGGGATTTGGGCGATGAATTCTTTTGCTACTGGTGCTATGGTTTGGTTCAAACTCTCAATTTGTAGCGTGAGTGATTTTTCGGCGCAGCCCGGGCGCAATACGGCCTCTGCGTTTAGGTAGCGCTTGGTGTTATTTCCCGGCATGCCATTTAATTCGCGACTATGCTGGGCGATAATGCGACCGTCGCGCAACTCACTGACGGAGAATTGTGCCGCTAAGTCCCGTAAAATCGGCGCGGTAGCAAGGAGGAAATTCAGGTCATTTTTACTCAATTTCAATTCGTGCGTGGCATCTACATCTGCCAAAACAGCGGTGCGGAACCCTTCTATGCGTTCGTGTAGGGCATTGAGTTCTGCTTCATGCCCTTCCAGTTTTGGTAAGATGATTTCTCTTTTGGAGCTTTCTGTAAACCTATCGATCTCTTGGTTTTGCCGAATCAGCGTATAGGCTGCCATGCCGATGACAAATAGCCCCACAAGTGCAATGGCAATCATGATGGTGCATCCCGCGAATGGCGAACGTTGTAGATCTTTTATGGGTTTTTTTTCTTCTGTTTTTGCCTGCTCAGTCACGTCCTTACTATGCCTCAAGTGACGTAGAAGCCAAGTAAGAATTCGTCGGGTGTAGCGGCATGCCTCATTTTAAACACCCCAAACCATCGACGATTCCGAGACAATCGCGCGCCATCCGTGGTGAAAAAATGCACGACAACGCAAGGAGAATGTTGAACCACAGAGAAGAGCAAAAGACAATAGAGCTAGAATTGTCGATTCGATGAATTCGTTCTGCTTTCGCAGAGGATCAACCGCGCGTTGTTGTAGTTCGTGATTTTATTCTCCAGTAATGAAGTAGTGATGGATAAAATATACCTCACGAATCAGAAATCCCAGCTTTACCCTGAGGGATCGATAGCGAGAAGTCGGGGTTGGCGAAGGCACCGCGGCAATACCCAAGTCTTCCGCCATCATCATTGCTCGCTTCATGTGCAGTGGATCACTTACAATCACAGCGGAGACGATCTTGTGCTGCTTCATCAAATTACGCGCTTCAGATAAGTTTTGCTGTGTCGTCCGAGACTTTTCTTCCAGCAACAGATCCGTTGCCGGAACTCCCTGCTGAATGGCAATGGACTGTCCGACGCGACTCTCCGAAAAATCCTCGCCGTCGCCAATGCCACCAGTAAAAACGAGTTTTGGCGCGTGTCCTGCCTTGTGAAGGTTAATGCCGTGTTGGATGCGCTCATCAAAGACTGGAGAGGCTGCCGTGCCCTCAATGGCTGCACCGAGAACGATAATGCAGTCCGATTGAGTCACGCCGTCATGATTGCCATATCTCCAAATGATTGTACCCAGAACGACGCACCAAGTCAGAACGGCGCAAAGCAGCCAAAAAGCGATTTTTTTAGTGTGCCTACGCATGAAAGAATTCTGGTATAATATCGCAGTCGCCAACGATTGGTTGGGCGCGCTTGTGGATTACGAGGTGCATGTTGTAATTGGGCGAAATCATCGATTAGATCAGCTTTTTCTGTTAGGATCATGCAAATGGCTGGACTCTTATTTTGTTAGGATGTCGGGCTCTTCATGCCACTCGTGGATCAGGTCGCGCATGATCAATGCGTGGTCGAATGTGATGCTGCCACTTGGAAAAAATTTTTGATCCGAGAAGAATGAAGATTCGACCTGTGTCACTTCTAAAGGGCGAACCAGCCAGTGATCGGTATGAAGACGCAGACCGTCGAATCGACAGCCATTTCGAGTTACCGAGTAACCAATACTTCCGCCTTCGAAGTAATTCGATGAATCGGCAAGAGAATCAAAACAGGAGGATTGCGGAAGTGAGTCGCACTCATGAGCGATAAGATGAATGGACATTTGACCATCGCGCGCGCGAATGGACATATCGATTTTTGATCCATCGTCCATCACATCGAAATCAGCCAAATGATGTTCGCCAGGAAATAGCCGCCCCCCTAAAAAATAATTCAGTTGCGAACCAGTATCGCGTCGCGGAATGAATACTCCTTCTGTTGTCTTGCCTGATGGCTCATCCCAAAGCACGGCGATTCGATGTGCCGCATTCTCACTGAATGTGCCGAGAATTCCTGGCAAACCCTTTGGGCGAATCTGCTCCAGTCGGATAAGGCAGATGCCTGCTATGGCATAGCCCCGATGCAGCTTAGGGCGAAATGGTTCGGGCAGGAAATCTGCCATCACTTCCGCATCAACCCGGAAGTTGACGAGAATCCTACGCCGAATGATGCCACTGATTACTGGAAGTCGTATCATATTTTTTCGCTATCGATAAGGTTGGCACAGGCTACCGAGCGCGCCCCTCCGCTTTTGATTGAGGTTTGTCTCCACTCTCCGACTTCGATTCCGGGCGACTCGCGGGTTGTTCTGCACTAGCTTTTTCGGCCAGTCTTGTATTTGTATCGGATAAAGAGATCCAAGCAACTTCGAAAAAATCAGCAGGTAACTTTGCTAACGCGTGCTTAAAGACTGCTGCGACATCAACAAGATCCATGATGATTTTTTCGCCCCCAACGTCTCCCGTATCGAGTTGTGAACTTCCGCCAAACATACTTGCTCCAACGTTATCACTACCCAGCAAATACCCATAGCGATTGTACGTTCTGACCGTAAACTTCGGGAAAAGAGCTTTTTTGCTATCGTTCTTGTAGCTTGCTGTCAGGTATTCTGGCTTAACAACGAACAGTTTGACAACATGCCCCTCGATCTTGCACTCGCCATCATTTACTTGGAAGAATTCCTCTTCTGTAGATTTCGGTGCTTCGGAAAGTGGCTTAAATACGGTATCATCTGCTCGCGCATGTGGAGTGAGTATGCCTGCAACTACGGTGAGAATAATGGTAATGAGGTGTTTCATAATTGAGTAAAATGAACCCATCTACCCCCAAAAGCAAGGAGGATGTGTATCACGGGCTTGAAGTTAGAGATAGGTGAGATCATGGGGAAAGATGCGTTTCTACTGCTTGGCTGATGTTGCTAGATCGTATCCCTCGATTTCAATCTCGGCGATATTCTGTGCTCTACAATCGATCATATAGTGAATCGACTTGTTTAACCAAAAAAGCTGATGAAACATATAGCTCAAGAAAGCAAAAATGAATAATCCAAAGAACGTTTTCCATGAATATAAGGGATTCAGAAGGCATGCTATCCAGTTGTTGGCACTTCCTAAAAACACGAACGCCATCGTTATAATCCCTGCCTCCATTTGCCGCATTCTTTGAATGTCACAAAGCTCTGAATGGAATTCCCATCGATTCCTATTTTGTTTGAATCGCTTCAAGAATCTTCTGTGACGTTGCGTTAATTGATTCATACCTAACATACAGTTTTTTCCTTTCCCATTTGCGTCGCACAGCGAATGAGTGTCAACGTTGAAAGATTGCTGGAACTTTGCTGCTAATACAAGTGGTTAAATTTTTTTAAAAGAATTGCTTGACGGTAAAGTAAATTTTGTATTATCAATTCGCACACTTTTCCACCATGCAACAACGTAAATCAATTTCACGGGTCACCAAAGCACTATTGACCGCAGTTTGTTTGTTCCAATGCAACACTGCATGGGCCCAGTCCATCATCAATCCTATTGTTGATATTACTGTTGATACCACAGCGAGTCCCGGTATGAATTATCGAAATTTCAATCGAGCTGGCGCTGGGGTAGGCACGATTGGTGTTGTTGGATTAAACGTCGATGTCACAGCGGTAAATGGTAAGTCAATTGATCTTGATCCGATTGCTGGATTTTGCATTGAAATTGCGGAAACCATCTCGACGGGTGATTATTTATACGAATCAGGTCAATTGTATCAGGCTTCGGCAGGTCTGGCGGGCTCGATTGGCACAGCTAGTTCTAGTATTCCCAAAGGTGGTATCGGTGATCTTCGTGCCGCTCGTGTGCGCTACTTATTTGATCATTTTTATCAATCAAGCAACATCGCTCGTTGGACCCATACGGACACTACTTCAAACATCCATGCATTCCAACTCGCACTTTGGGAGGTTTCTCATGATGATGATCTCAGCCTTTCAAAAACAAGTGGGTCGATTTATTTTGCTAGACCCGAAACCAATGCGTTTCGACTCAATGTCATTAACCTAGCGGGATCATGGTTATCGGATATCCAAAAAGCAGATGTCACAGAAGGCTACGAGAGCAAGATCTATGAAGTTGCCACTCTTACCAGTGTGAAGGGCAGTATTGACGATAAAAGTTTTCAAGACCTGGTGATAGCTTATGCTAAAGACGGCCCAGAATACAAACAATTCTCCGCCTTGTTGCCAGTTCCTGAGCCTTCATCGATTTTAACCCTCGTGCTTGGCTCTCTGTTAACGTTACGTCGTCGTCGCTAAGGCACGTTTCGCGTATGATGTTGCTGGTTCTTTCGACGCGGCGACAATTTTTGATTATCGAGTAACACCACGAGTGGAGGTTTCCATGAATTCGATCAACTGGGCGCAGTGATGATGGCTTGCTGCGGCGGTTGCTTTGAGTGAACTCAGGGCAGTTGCCATATTTTGATCTTTCCGCAGAAAGAGTTTTTTGTAGGCCGTGCGTAGGCTAGAAAGATCTCCTTCGCTAAATCCACGGCGTTGTAGCCCTACGAGGTTGACCCCGCGAACGGTGCCAGGATTGCCATCGACGATCATGTAAGGGGGAATATCTTGTACGATTTTTGAACATCCACCAATGATCGAATGCGCGCCGATCCGGCAAAATTGATGCACGGCAGCTAGGCCAGAGACGATGGCGTAGTCGGCGACCTGTACGTGACCACCGAGTGTGCCGTTGTTCGATAAAATGATGTGGTTCGCCAGTTGGCAATCGTGAGCGACGTGGGAGTAACAAAGAAACAGATTATCATCACCGATGCGAGTGGGAATTTCCTGATGCGTGCCGCGATGCACCGTCGTATTCTCGCGAAAGACATTGCGAGAGCCAATCAGCAAGTGAGTAGGTTCGCCGATGTATTTTAAATCTTGGGATTTACCGCCGATGGCAGCAAAGGGGAAAAACTCGTTCTTATGGCCAATTTTACAAGGGCCTTCAATGACAACGTGGCTGTGCAGATGGCAATCGTCGCCCAGTTCTACGTCTGCGCCAATGACGCAGTAGGGCCCGATGTTGATGCGCTCTCCTAGACGAGCTTGCGGCGAAATAATGGCAGTTGGGTGAATCACTTCGGTTGATGGGTAATTTCGATGGCCTTTTGCTATGGCTGAGAGACCAATTCGGTCAAGTGGAAATGGCTTTAGGCGCGGATTTCTATAGCAGAACTGATGGATGAAACGGCTTGCAGTACCTGTTCGGGCGATGTTGCATGAATTCGCATTAACAGATCGCCTGCGTTGACACAAGTGCCGACTTTCACAATTTGGTCAAAACCTACCCGTGGGTCGATGGCATCTGTCGATTTGTTGCGTCCCGCGCCTAGGAGTAACGATGCCTGGCCACAAGCACCAGCATCTACACGATGTATAGTTCCCGATTTCTCGGCTCGAAATTCGTGAATGACTGGCGCTTGATGAATTTTTGAGAGCAGGAGCAAATCATCTGGGTTGCCTCCTTGCGCATGGATCAAGGCGCAGAATTTCTCCCAACATGCTCCAGAAGCCAGATATGCTTGGAGTTTTTCTTTCGGCAAGTGCGTGATTTTTTCCGCTTGTGAAAGCACCAAGGCCATGAGATCGGGCGAGTCATTACCACGCATGCAATCGATCGCTTCTATGACTTCAAGGGCATTTCCGACGGCATGTCCCAACGGTTCTTCCATAGGATTCATTTCCACGGAAACCTCGACATTCATTTGTTTTCCTACGGCGATCATCGATTCAGCTAGCAGATGCGCCTCCTCTATGGTTTTCATAAATGCGCCGCTACCATATTTTACATCGAGGACGAGGCGTTGCAGTGTTTCGGCGAGCTTCTTCGACATGATCGATGCGGTGATGAGGGGAATGGAAGGTACAGTGGCTGTCACATCGCGGAGTGCATAGAGCTTCTTGTCGGCGGGGCAAAAACGATCTGTCTGTCCCATCATGACTACGCCAATTTCCTGCAATTGCTCTGTGGCGCGCGAGATGGATAAATCCACACGAAATCCAGGTATGGATTCCATTTTATCCAGAGTGCCGCCGGTGATGCCTAAGCCACGCCCTGAAACCATCGGGATCCAACAGCCGCAACATGCGACAAGTGGTGCTAAAATCAGCGATACTTTATCCCCGATGCCGCCCGTGCTGTGTTTGTCAACGATGGGCGGGTGAGCGTTTGGAAAAGAAAACGTTTCTCCACTATTCAGCATTGCGAAGGTTAGAGCTGCTGTCTCAGCAGGGCTCATACCCTTGAAATACACCGCCATGGCGAAGGACGCCATTTGCGCATCCACCACCTCGCCCGTGACAAAGTCGTCAATGAGGCTCTGGATTTCCTGCTGGTTGAGTTCCTCGCCATCGCGTTTGCGAGCGATGAGGGTCGGAACATGCATAGACCGCATTTACTTTCCTCCCCTTTCCTTTACGTATTCGAGGTCTTTTTCGGACAGTCGATCCATGGGGAAAGATTTCTCTGTATTGTCTTTTTCACTCAGAACAAAAACAGTTTTCACACCATCGATTGTTTCGATACGTAGTAGCTTGGCACGAAGTTTTTTCCCTTCCTTGCTTTCCCAATCACGCAATTCATAATCTTTGGTGATTTTTTCTTTGGCCTGATTTCCTGCATCGATAATGCTACGCTGAATTTCTGCTTGTTTTTGCGTAGCGAGGTCGAGCCACGACTTGGGTGGAGGTCGATAAAGAAACCACCCCAAAGCGGCGGTGAGTAGCAGTCCCCAAATGATCGGGGAAAACATCAAAAATTTGTGTGGTCGCTCTAAAATGGTTTTTTCGCCTGTCTCGACGTTCATCACTTCAGAAAGTTTCGTTTCTCCAAAGGTGAGCGAAAAAATCCACACGAAGATCGTTCCAATCAGATGTCCGATGGTAAACAGCATTTGATCGGGAATAAAATCTGGGACAAAATGATCAACAGCCAAGATTACTACGAATCCAAGTGCCCAAAAAATAGGTATCAGAAAACCAAGTCTTGTCCAAAGCGTCATGCGTAGATCTAAGCAGATACTCGCGGCATGTAAACAGAATAAGTGCGGAACTCATTCGCCACGACTACGACCGAAACGCCCCATTGAACCGCGTCCGCCCCAAACATTCCCTTGTTCTACGCGTTGCTTCATTTCCTCGGAGACCACTGTTGAGTTTTTCACTGCTGACTTAGCGGCATCGGGATCCGTGGTCATCCATCGGGCGACACTGACATTGATGGCGCGGTCTCTCGATCCCTCATCGGCGATCGATTCTGCAAGGGAGAGGTTTTGCGCGTAGTCAGTTCCGGTATTTGAAAATACATAGGTGCCGATCGCGGTATCGCGCATTTCGCCTTGTGGAATGGTGTTAATCGCTTGCAAGGCACCTGCATTATCCTGACGAGAATAATTCATCATTACATTGCGCATGGCATCTTCGTCATTGGCGGCGCTCTTCATGACCAAATCAAACGCTTGCTTAGGTTCAGCTTTCGACATTTCCTCGGCTACGCGGGCTGTAGCTCTGCTACGTTCTTTTTCGTCAGCAAAAGAATTAAGTTGGTTCATGGCATCAGAGGGATTCTCTTTTGCTAAGCTTTGAAACGCTCGTTCACGAGCATTACTCTGCTCCTCCGCTGGTAAGCTGGCGATGAATTTTTCTGCGGCACT
>CAMAYN010000096.1 GCA_945862285.1 Akkermansia muciniphila
GAACGGTACTTACTGCCTCCATCAGCCTAGGTCCTCTCGGCTATACCTCTCCCGCTGCGGCCAGCCCAGCGATATGGAAACAGACCCTCGCCCATTACAAGCACAGCCTGGAAGTCTGCAAAAAGCTCCTCACCACCAACTTGGACTCCGCCGAGGCCGCGCAGTACGTGGTGGTCTCCCATTTCTAAATGGCCGTCTTTGCACAAGGCCGAGGAGATGCCGCCGGGCACACGAAATATCGCCGCGCTTGTTATGCCATCCTCGCCCCGCGCATTGCCCGCGGAGTAACGTCTTATCCGGCTGCATTGCGGGTGTATGAAGAGTTAAAGAAGGAATTCGAGAAATGAGAGAAGCCTGCCGAGTTCGATTCAAGTTTTCTCGCTCTTGCTCATTCCATTTCCGCCCCAGTGCCCACCAGAAGCTGCCGATGAGATAACTGCGGATCTGTAAGTCTTTCGCGTCGCGAAAACAAACCCACACACGGATCTGGATTTCCGCTCTCAGCGGGCGATCCAACCGACGACCCGCAGGTCTTTGAGGCTCGCGATGGCATCGGAGGGAACTACGTCGGTGTGATGGTGGAGCCGGAGGGTGAGCAGGATCGATTTCTCATCAAGGGAGTGTCGCCTGAGAGGCTCCGGCGGTTTCGTTCGGGCTTGCTGGATTTGAGGGAATTGCTGGTGGGAGAGGGCGATGAGGATTGATTCTTGACGGTGGCACCCGGTGGCTTCGCGGAGAATTTCAGCCACAGCCCCAAGGTCCCTACACTAGGGAGAATCCATCGCGAAACTGAGATTTTCAACCACAACGGGAGCGCAGCGGACATGGAGGAACTGGCTGTTATTGAATACTTCCTCAAATTTCACAGATGATCACGGATAAGACGGGTGCTATGGAAATTCCCAAATCATGTGAATCTGGCTCTGTCTCCGGCACTCCAGCGAGTATTCTTCACCACGTAGTGGTATCACAAACCTAGCCGTGGGATTCATCCCACGGATCTGCCCCAGCCAGAAAACGACGTGCCGCGTAGCGACACTACAACGCGCTGCGGTAAATTCGTGGTCATCGCCTTTGTGGTGTCACTATGCGACACATGAATCTTCCGGGCTGGCCCGCGTCCGTGGGATGAATCCCACGGCTAAGGTTGTTGCATCGCGATGCGATGGCGCGTGCGGAGGCTTTTCCGGTGACGGAAATCGAGGCGTTGGCGTGTACGGAGGCTTTTTGGGCGGCGGGAATCGAGGCGGAAATTTGTACGGGGCGATTTCGGGCGACGGAAATTGGGGCGCGGACGGGCGGGCGGCGATTTTGGGCGGCGGATATTTGGCAACTGGCGCGCGTGGGGTGATTTTGGAAGACAGAAATCGGGGGACGCTGGCGCGGGGGGCGATTCTGGGGGACAGAAATCGAGGGACGCTGGCGCGGGAGGCGATTTCTGGGTGCCAAGATCGGAGGGCTGCGGGAATTTTTTTGCTTTCGCTTCGGCAAATTTCCTTGCCGTCCCTGCGGGGGAGTGCTTCATTAGGAACATACCATTCGGCAATCATGCTGATGGTTTTTTTAGAAAGGAAACATATTATGCCCACGTACAATCCACCTAGTTCTGATCCGGATCGTCTCTCTACGTTGGAGACGATATTCACCACTTCTGCTGCTGATACCATCGATGCAAGGCGTTTGCCTGCGGAGGATCGCACGAAGATTGGCACTTTTTTAACAAGCTACCGCCCGGTGGTGCAGAAGCTGATCGAGGTATTGGCGGAACGCGCCCGCGAGGTGAGCGAGAAGGATAAGGCGCAAGCCAAGCTGGAGATGTATGTGCGGGATTTCTTGGCGGTGCTCAAGCGGCGGACGGAGCGGCTGGAGCATGAGGTGGCGGTGCTGGTGCATTACGGGCTACCGCAATCCGGCGATGTGCCAAAAATTTATGCCGCGGCCGATGTGGTGAAGGCGGCGGGCGACATCATTGCGGGGGAATCGAAGGCTGTGGAGGCGGGCTTTCCTGCAATGGCGAATCCCTCGGCAGCGGAGGTGGATGCGGTGTTGAAGGCATACCAAGAGGAGGCGGAGGATGTGGCTCCGGCAGATACTGCAGTGCGCGAGGCGCAAGTGGCAGCGGCCAAGTTCCGGCTCGAAGCGGATGAGTTGATCGATGATGCGAAGGCGAGTATTTCGTATAGCATGCGCAAGGAATCGGCACCGGCGGTGCGGCGGGTATTGCGATTGTTCGGCTTCAAGTTCACGCCGAACCCCGGCGAAGCGCCGGAAGAGGAGCCACCACCCGCGCCGGTGGGGTGATGGTGGGAGAATGGGGGGCAATACGGTGCAGTGTTACTCATGATAGAATTACCCTTGTCGCCCATGATCGCCGTGATAGACTTAACGCTATGAGCAGAACTGACACTCAACCCGTGCCGAAGGATATTCGGCAACAAATGATTCAGCGCATTCAGTCGGCACCGGAGTCTGATGTGGTGTTGCTGCACGACATCTGGCTCTCGGCTGCCAAAGACCGACTCTGGCAGGAAATTCAACAGAATGCCACAGCAGAACATGAAGCAGGTAAGCTCGATGATGTGCCTGACCTTGTGCGTAGGTATCGTGCCCGCCATACATCGGCATGATCAGGATGCCAGCCTATGCGATGCCGTATGGGCCTCCCTACGGGAGTCCTGCACAGCAACATGCTGCGACTCCTTACGCGGCAGATTCATCGCCTTGCGCAGCGGATGGGTGGAAAGGTGAGGTGGGAAATCACTCGATCTCGGCCTTTACCTTGAGCATAGCGAGGACTTTCCTGTCTTCTGGGGAGACGTGTTTGCCCTCGTCGGCGATGGCTTGGAGGACATCGTGGCTCTTGCGGTAGTGCGCGCGGGCATCGGCGGCATCCCCCGCTAGCTCCGCGACGATGGCGAGCCTGTAATGGCAGACGGAGAGATCGCGCTGCCACTCGGTGTTCTGCGGATCGCGGGCGGCGAGTGCTCGGGCGATTTCCAGCGCGGCGGTGTAGGCGGCCTTGGCCGACGTTAGATCGTCTTGTTTCAGCGCGATGTCGCCGAGCCTTTCGTGGCAGACGGCGAGATCGCGCTGCCACTCGGTGTTCTGCGGATCGCGGGCGGCGAGGGCTTGGATGATTACATGACGTGCGTTGTAAGCTTTGGCGGCGGCGGGGAGATCGCCCTGGGCCACGGCGATGTCGCCGAGCTTGTCGTGGCTGATAGAGAGATCGCGCTGCCACTCCGTGTTCTGCGGTTCGCGGGCGGCGAGGGTTTGGATGATTACATGACGTGCGTTGTAGGCTTTGGCGGCTGCGGGGAGATCGCCCTGAGCCTTGGCGATCTCGCCGAGCCTCTCGTGGCTGATGCCCAGATCGAATTGCCACTCGGTGTTCTGCGGATCGCGGGCGGCAAGGGTTTTCCTGATTTCCAGCGCGGCGGTGTAGGCGGTGGCGGCGGCGGCGACATCGCCCTGCGCCACGGCGATGTCGCCGAGCCTTTCATGGCTGACGGAGAGATCGCGCTGCCACTGCGTGTTCTCCGGCTCCTGGAGGGTGAGTAGGCGGGACTGACGCTCCGCCTCGCGGTAGGTGGCAAGGGCGGCGGCGAGGGACTCGTGGGTTTGCTGGCGGGAGCCTTTGGTGTCCAGAAGATAGACGATGTATTCGTGGCGGGCTTGGGGCCAATCGGGGAGGCCGGGGGTGAGGAGTTGTTGGAAGAGGGCTTCGGCTTTCTCGGGCTGGCCGTTGGCGATGGCGAGCTGGGCGCCGGTGAGCAGGGGCTGTAGGTCGGCGCGGGCGGCTGTGGTTTTGGCGGTGTCTTTTTCGAGGAGGCGGGTGGATTGGGAGGTGAGGTAGGCGAGGGCTTGGTCGACGCCTTGCTCATCGAGGATGCGGAGCATTTCGCTGAGGGTGGTGGAGGTGTTTCCGCTGGTTTCAAGGGTGGCGAATTCCTCGGCGAGTTCGGTGACGCGGGAGAGGCGATGTCGGTGGACAACTTTGGCGAACTCGGTGCGATTGTGGCGTTTTTCCCAATCGCCTTTGATGACATCGGCCTCGGCGAGATCGCGGGCGAGGGCTTGCTCGGAGGCGGCGGCGAGGTGCTCGCGGAGGCGGGATTTGTCGAGGGGTTTGGGCTGGGCAATTTCCGAGAGCTGGGTGCGGGTGGATTGCCAGGCGAGGTATCCGCCGATGCCGAGGAGGAGGACGATGGCGGTGAGGATGAGGAGGCGCCGCGAGGTGCGGGCGGTTTTGAACTCGCTGGTGACGGCGGAGACGAAGATGCGCGGTTTCATGGCTGGCCTGGGAACGACGGCGTAGGATTAGCAGGAAGCGCGGCTTAGGGGAAGGCATTTCTGAGGATACTCCACTCGCCAAAGCGTGAGGCCGTGGGCGGGGGCGTTCATGCCTGCCATTTCTCGTGGGGCGCCGCTGAGTAAGGCGATGAGTCGCTCGTGGGACATACGTCCCCTGCCGACGGCGATGAGTGTACCGACGATGCAGCGGCACATTTTGTAAAGAAATCCAGAGGCGGCGATTTCCACCTTGATGAGCGCGTCTGTGCATGAAATTTCACAGCGAGTGACTTCGCGAAATGGATCGCCGAGCATGCCCTCGCGTTTGCTGGTGAAGGCACGGAAGTCATGCTTGCCGACAATGGTGCTTGCGGCTTTTTGCATCGCCATGCGATCGAGCAGATCTGGGACATGCCATGCTTGCTGGCGCAGTAATGGATTCATCACTGGGGCATTCCAAATGTGGTAATGGTATTCTTTGCCCATGGCATCAAAGCGGGCGTGGAAATCCGCTGCTACATCGCGCGCATCGATGACACGAACGTCGTCCGGCAATGAGGCATTTAGGGCGTGAATGATCTTTGCCGTGGGCATTTGCCGCAGATGGTCTGGGATCACGACGTGGGCGCAAAGACCCAGCGCATGCACACCCGAATCGGTTCTGCTGGAGGAAATGATTTCAGGAATTTCTCCCGCGAGTGATTGCCATGATTGCTCGATGACATGGCACACACCGCGTTCGGCGCGTTGGCTTTTCCAGCCTTCGTAGTGTGTGCCGTCGAAGGCGATCGTGAGCAAAACTTTGCGCATTATGCCATGGAATGCAGGCCGATCATGTTGCCGTCAAGATCGATGAACATGCCGATAAAGCCATACTGATTGATGCTGGTTTTTTGCATGTGAACCTTGCCTCCCGCGTCGGCGACTCGGGATAACTCGGTCGCCACATCCGTGCAGGAAAAATAGATCAACGTGGAGCCGCCACCGGTGGGCACGCCTGTCATGCAAACCAAAGCGCCTCCTGCGCCCGGGGCATCAGGATTCATCGGGAATGCCATCATTTCTAAATTACCGAAGAAATTTTCCGGCACATCCATGGGAGTGAGTTCTTGTTGGAGAACTGCTTCATAAAAGGCTTTGGCTTTGTGGATGTCACTGACGTAAATCTCAAACCAACCGACGGGATTTCTGAATGTGTTCATGGTAGTGGCGTTGTAATGGATGAATGGCAGGATGGTAAAATCGATTATGGCGACAATTTCGTCACTTCGCTGGCACCTCGTTGAGCGTGTAGTAGGCGTGGCGGTGAAGGAGTTTCTCGCCATCACGAGAGCGGAGGGCCTCAAGGTCGAATTCATGGACGTGGCCTTTTTTCATGTTGTCCAAAGTAATTCTCGCTGACATGCCATCGTCACTGACGGTGACGGCGGTGACGTGGGGTGTTGTTTGATCCACTTCCGGGCCGCCGTATCCTTGCATGTACACGTGGGTGAATGTGCCGAGTTTATAGGAATCGGGTTTGGTGGCTTCCGTCGTGGCGACGGGTTTGGTGAAGCGCACGGAAAAGCCATCGGGCGTGACGGTGATGCGTTCGATCTCAAAGGGGGTTTTCCCGCTCCATGCAAGCCGCTCGAGGGCGTAGGGCTTGAGACCGCGCACAGGCCATCCGCGATTGGTGCCGCCGCTGAGGAGTTGCCCTTGGGGGGTAAAATGCACGTTGAGGATGCCGGTGGAAAGTCCTTCGCGAAAAGGGTAGCAAGCACCTTGCCAAACGCCGTTGACCTTTTCGGTGGTGGCGCGGACGATGATAGAGAGGGTGTAATCGCCCACGAAAATTTGATTTTGAAAGGGGCCAAACTTGCCGCCTGAGCGATCGATCGTGAATCCCGAAAGTGAGCGACCCATGCGGATGTAGGGAAAAATCACGGCGTAGGGATCAAGCTGGGGGATTTTTTCTTTCTCGATGATGATGCGTGATCCCGATTGCGGGACTTGTGGTGCTTTGCCGAGGTTTGGCGCGTATTCGTACCAATTGAAACTGACGGGGTGGCCAGTAAATCCGCCTTCTTTCACGGCTTTTAAACTGCATGCGGAATTCCATGGGCCTTGGCTTTCCATGTAGAAGAGATCGCCGGTTTCATTAAAGCCGATGCCGCCCGGACTGCGCAGTCCGCTGGCAATGGGGATGCTTTTTCCCTCGGGCGTGACTTTAAAGGCCCAGCCGCGGAAAAGTTGCTGCGAGTAGTAGGAACTGGAAAGTCCGAGTGCGACGTAGAGATTTCCTTTGGCATCGAATTTGGAGCCAAAGGCATACTCGTGGTAGGTGCCGTAGCCCCATGCGTCGGAGACGACGTCGAAGCGATCCGCCTTACCATTGCCATCGGTATCAGTCACGCGGGTGAGTTCGCAGCTTTGTGTAACGTAGAGTGAGCCGTCTTTCCATGCGAGGCCGAAGATTTCATCCAAGCCAGTGGCAAAGAGTTCGTAGCGTGGTTGTGCTTTCGCTTGGTCAAATCCAGAGAGGAAATACACGTCACCGTGGCGGGTGCCTACCGCGATGCGGCCATCGGGCAAGGTCTCGAAGGCACCGGCTTCGAGGACGATCTCGCGGGGGATGGGAAGATCGACGATGGGGTAGAACTCGCGCTCTTGGTCGGCAGTGCCCCATCGGTCGCCGACTTCTTCGGCCTGTGCGATGCTGGCGGCGAAAAGCAGAGGTGTGAAAATGTTAGGGAAGAATTTCATAGTCCAGAGTGAGTTGTGTTTTGCCATTCTTGATGGGGATTTTGATGAGTAATTCTTTGCCGCCGGTGCCGTTGTCGCGCAAGGTGGCATCTGCGCTTGCCACGGTGATTTTGACTTTATCTTTTTGAAATACACCAGCGGCGGGAGTGGAAATATTTCCTTCGAGCGGGCGCATCCATAGGGTCAGAGACTTTGTAGAAGTGAATTCCAGATGGCGCGTGAGACGATTTGTGGTGTCGTTAGTGGAGTGGTCGGAAATTTTTACGTCGCCGCATTTGTAGCGGAAGGTTGGGACGTCGGTCGTTGGATCTAAGGAATACCCTTCAAAAGCGTAGCCGTGATTGCGAGGATAGAGCGGGTCAGGATTCACGGGGCGCTCCTTGTTGACTTGTGGGTAGCGAGGCCAGACATTGGGCGCGGAATCACCTGCGAGAAAGGCGACATCGGCGGCCAGAGCGATGGGCGGCGCTAGCGGATCAAAGTTGCCCGAGCCTTGCCCTTGCCAGCCGACGCGGACGTATTCGCCTGTCCAGATTGTCGTGAGCGAGCCGTATTCGGCATTAAATGAGTAGTTCAGTTTACCCGGGAAACCTACGGCGATGCCACGATAGCCTGCCACGGTGCTGCGACCGCGATAGGTACGCGTTTTGTCGGTCACGACGAGCTTCGCAGGTTCATTTTTCAGCCCTGAGGGATCGCGGGCGGAGCGGCCTAAGGAAAAATTATCCCACAAGGCGCGCAATTGCCGATCGGTATCGCCATCGAGAATGTCTTTGCGTGCGGCCTGTCCTTGCGGCCAATAGCTGGGCATGATGATGCCGGGGCGGAACGCGGCGGGGTTGATCATGTATTGATAGAACCACGTTGGTTGGAGGCGCTCGTAGCTTAGCATGAGGTCGATGCCTTTCATGCCGGGGGATTCCTTGCCGTTGTAATTGTGGCAGGCGATGCAATTGAGCCCTTGGTCGCCGAGCATTTCATGGGCGGCATCGCGCATTTCAGGCTGATTCGTTTTATCGGGCGGGGGCAAGGAAATGACGGGTTCCATTTTATCGACTTGGCCTAACAAATCCGCCAGATCGCTCAGACCTTGTTTTCCATATTGCGGCATGTGCGTGGTCATGTAAGGACGAGCTTTGGCGCCATCGTAGAGCACCTTACGCAACCACTCGGGGCGCAACTTTGCGCCGACGAGAGTCAAGGGCGGGGGAATGCGGGATTCATTGCCGAGGGCTTCTTCTGTGGAGTGAAAATAGGTATCGAGTTTTTCAGCAACGCCGCCGAAATCATCGCGCACGTGGCAAGAAATGCAGTTCATACGGGTCAGATGAATCTTGATTTGATCCGCCGCTGTGGTGAGGGCGGCATTTTTTTCGAGTGCTTTGCGGATGGACGAGCGCTGTGCATCGCTGAGGTCGAAATGCGGCGCTTTTCCTGGCTGGGCGGATAGACAGCCGGCTTGGAGATTGAGATCGGTGATTTTTTTCGCCACTTTTGCTTGAGGCATCGGCTGTTTTTCTGGCTGATGGCAGGCGGTGCAGTTTTGCGCGGCGAATGCGGCACGACCGGCGGCGATTTTTTCGGCACTGGCAGTAGGTTGTGCGCTGCTGGTGTTATTCCCTTCAAGGTAAGCGGCCAAGGCATGCGCCTGCATCTCGGTGAGGCCCATGTCTGGCATGCGACCGGAGGGGCGGATTGTGAGCGGCTGATGGATGAAATTCCCGAGTTCAGCTTTTTGGTATTTGCCAGCAAGGTGATCCAGAGAAATGACGCCATCCTTGAGCAATTCGCGTCCTGCCTCATTGCGTGGCGAGTGACAAGCAACACAGCCCACGGAGTGGAACAGCTCTTTGCCATCGTACGGATCAATGTCATCGGCGGGCAGTTTCGCCTGCGGAGCATTTTTCAGGCTAGAGAGATAGGCGGAAATATCACCCGCTACGGCTTGGCGTTGCTCTGTGCTTAAACTACCGAGCAAATTCGGCATCGTGGTGCCGTGATGTGTGGCAGTAGGATTGGCGATGAAACGCTGAAGGTAGTCGTTGGTAAGTCGATTCCCTACATTTGATAAATCGGGAGCATCTTTCATCGCCGTGGCATCCATCCCGTCATGGCAAGAAGCGCAACGCAATTCACCAATGAGCAATTTCCCCGCTTGTGCTTCATCCAGCGGATGCTTGCCGTGAAGCCCAGGGACGACTGGGGGAAGCGCTTGTAGTGGCAGCAGTGAGCAAACGAGTGCAACAATGGATTTCACAAAATTTTGCTCAGAAAAATCAGATTGTTTCAGGTGATACACGGGGAAAACTATGGTCGTTATTCTTCAACTTGCAATACGCAATTCTTTCGATTCCTACGTGCTGATGATAGTAAAATGGGAGAGAGCAAACAAAAAGCAGACTTTCTGATTGAATATGAGCGACGTTTCTCCACAACATCACCACGTGATGAAAATCGTCGTTGTTGGAAAAGGAGGAAGAGAGCATGCTTTGGTGAGGGCGTTGGTAGAATCGGCATCGCAACCGCAGGTTTTTTCCTTCCCGGGAAGTGATGCGATTTTAGAGTTGGCACAACCCGTGGACGCGCATGATCTGGATAGTTTAATCGAGTGGATGACAGCGAACGAAATCAATCTTTGTGTCGCAGGTGAGGAGAGTTATTTAGTGACGGGTGACGGCTTGGCGAATCGATGCGAAATGGCTGGCATTCCTTGCTGGGGACCGCATAAGCAATCGGCACAACTGGAGGCGAGTAAGGAATTTGCCAAGTTGTTTTTAGAACGTCACGGTATTCCGACGGGACGAGCCGTTGTCGTGGACGATGCGGATCAGGCGCGTTTAGCAATCGCGGGAAAATATCCTACCGTATTGAAGTTCGATGGTTTAGCGGCAGGTAAGGGCGTGGCGGTATGCAGTAACGAGATCGAAGCGGAACATTTCCTCCATGAAGTCCTTGTGCAGCGTCGATTCGGGGCAGGGCGATTGCTGGTAGAAGAATGTTTAACGGGCCCTGAGTTATCGATTTTTGCTGCGGTAGTCGATGATCAAGCATTAGTGTTTACACCAGCACGCGATTACAAGCGGGCTTATGATGGTGATCTGGGCCCAAACACCGGAGGTATGGGTGCTGTGGCGAGTCGGCAATTGATCGATGAGGCGATGATGGAGCAGATTCAAACGACGATTATCAATCCAACATTGCAGGGATTAAAAAAGGATGTGCTACCGTATCGTGGGTTTCTGTATTTTGGCCTGATGCTGACGCCAGCAGGGCCGAAAGTGATTGAATACAATTGCCGCTTTGGTGATCCCGAATGCCAAGCTGTGATGCCATTGGTGGCGGGAGACTTGGCGGAGTTTTGTCTGGCTGGTGCCAAAGGTAAACTGCGAAAAGATTTGTTAGATTTCTCGAATGATTGGAGCGTTTGTGTGATTTTAGCCTCGGCTGGCTATCCAGAAAGCTCAAGAAACGGTGATGAAATATCCGGCTTGGACTCGGTCACTGGAGCGCGGGTGTATCATGCCGGCACCAAGCACGTGGGCGATGCCTGGGTAACGCAAGGCGGTCGAGTGCTAGCCGTGGTGGCTTCAGCAAAAGAACGAGTTCTCGCGGCGGAACTGGCGCACACTGAGGCATCGAAAATACAATTTGCGGGTTCGCAACGTCGCAGCGACATTGGACTGCGTTCCTTTTAATAACCTCAACAACGACAGATCATGATTCCTTCCTTAAACGCTGCTGAAATTGATGCCGCCATTCACAAGATAGCAGATGAAATACGATCGAACTACCCTGATGAAACAATCGCTATCATCGGCATTCATAGTCGCGGAGATGAGGTAGCGGAGCGGATATGTACGATTTTGGCGGAGCAAGACCGCGAGATCCTGTATGGCACTTTGGATATTTCGTTGTATCGGGATGATTTTGAGCACATGCGTGAAAACCCGAAGCTGCAGGGGAGCGATATTCCCTTCTCCATAGATGATGCAGTAGTGATTCTTGTAGATGATGTCTTATTTACGGGGCGGACGATTCGTGCGGCGTTAGATGCGCTAGCTGATTATGGGCGAGCGGGGCGTGTGGAGCTTGCGGTTTTGATCGACCGTGGACATCGTGAAATGCCCATTCAGGCAAATTACGTGGGGATTTTTCTCGCCACTGATCGGCATGATCATGTAATTGTCTCTCTCGAAGGCGCAGACGGCGAAGATAAAGTAGAAATCCATTCCAAGGCATGAGTTTCCTTCCACAGCGGAAAAAAACGCCAGAAGAGTTAGCCGCTCTTCGCGAACAAGAATTGTTGAATCGTGTCCCGAAGGCGAACGAGATTACTGAGAACGTCTCTTCACCAACGGCTACGGCCACGCCTGCGGCTGTGATTCGCCGCGAACCGCTTGTTGAGTCAACCAAAGCCCCAAGTACACCTCGCCGCAAGCGGGCACAACCGCATGGAACGCCCCATCTCTTTGATGGATTACGCCCCCAAGAAGCCGCCAAGCAATTTGATCTGCGAACGCCAGTAGAGAATGCTCCCGCTACGTTACCTACGAAAAAACACGACGATGAAGAAATCTTACAAATGCGGCGCAAACACGCATTCCAAACACGACCGCCCGTGGAAAAAATTCGCAACATGGCACTGCATCCCATTTTGGTAGGATTACTCTATCTTTTTCTTGTTGCCATACCCATTCTCACGCATAGTAACTGGAATTTACCTTCGCCACTTCGCTGGTATGCGCCAGGGATCGGATGTAGCTTGCTCATGCTGTTTGCTGTCCTGATTTATTTCACAAAACCCCGCGCCCGACATCATGCGGCGTTCCTTTTTGGGATCGCCATTTTGACCTTGGGATTCTGTTTCCTCATCACCATTAATGCGACCCATGCTCCGTAAGGATTTGCTCGATATCCCATCCCTTTCCACCGATGACATTCACTTGATCCTCGATCAAGCGGTATCATTTAAAGACATTTTCACTCGATCTGTGAAAAAAGTGCCAGCGCTCAAGGGCAAGTCCGTGTTGATGCTCTTTTATGAACCATCGACGCGGACGCACTCCTCCTTTGAAGTCGCCGCGAAAAGGCTTTCTGCGGATGTAACGAACTTCGATGTACCATCATCCTCGGTCACAAAAGGCGAATCCGTACGGGAAACCATTGAGACGCTGCAAGCCATGCGCACTGATTTTATCATCGTACGTCACAAGCATTCAGGTCAACCGGCGGCGATTGCAAAAATGACGCACGCCAGTGTGATTAATGCTGGCGACGGTGCTCACGCCCACCCGACGCAGGGCCTGCTTGATGCCTTCACGCTGCGGGAAATTCATCCCGATCTCAACGGGAAAAAGGTATTACTGATTGGCGATATCCTGCACAGCCGCGTAGCACGCTCGACGACAGAATGTTTCCTGCGCCTGGGTGCCAGCGTAGGATGGCTCGCCCCTGGATCGCTGTTGCCACGCCATGCGCCAGCGGGTGTGATTTCCTTTACCGACTATGCAGCGGCCATGAAATGGAATCCGTGCACTCTTTATCTTCTGCGTGTGCAAATGGAGCGGCAAGATGTGCAGTATTTCCCCAGCCTGCGTGAATACCATCACGTTTACGGCATCACCGAAGAACGATTGCGTAGCATCGCCGCCGCAGGCCTCCACATCATGCACCCTGGTCCAGTAAATCGCGGTGTGGAGCTATGCGATGGCGTAATGGACTATCCCTTATCGCTGATTAATCAACAGGTAGAAAACGGCATCGCTGTGCGAATGTCAGTGCTGTATTCGCTCAAGCCTGCTGTCGGATGAGGTGGGGTAGTTCCCCCTGCCGCGACTTTTTACCGAATCTTTAGCCGATTAGCGCGCGCTGAGATATTCCTTCACCTTGCCCGTGTTTAGCAAAATGAGTGTGAGAAAGGGATAGATGCAAGAAGTCACAAATGAGAACATTTCGCTCATGATACTTCCTCCACCCATCGCCAATCCCGGCGATGCGCCACTTTGTGACTGCACGAAATTCGCTGTGAGTTGCTCATTCATTTCGCGAAAATAAACAAGAGAAACGACGGCGAGCACTACTTTTGAGCCGATAGAAGTTATTCCATAAACCACGGAAGCTGTGCGGCCAATCGACTTTCTTTTCAGTAAACCGATCCCGGCGATGAATAGCATTACGGTAAGTACAATACCAGAAAGAAATTGCGCCCAAATCAGTGCAGCGTTTGTGGAAAGGACTTGTTCAAGATAGGTAAAAACCAAACGATCCTTCTCTGGCATGGATTCTTTCATGGAGGTGAAAATGCTCGATGCCGCCGCGACGAACGCAAGGCCGCCGAGGTTACAAAGCAATCCGAACGAAGCGAGTATGATGTGGAGAATGCCGAATGTTTTAATGGCACTGGGCGGCGGCATTAAATGCTGCGGCAGCTCAGGTGGACTTGATGGATCGGTTTGATAATTGGATGAATAGGGA
>CAMAYN010000097.1 GCA_945862285.1 Akkermansia muciniphila
GTGAGTATGCCATAAGCGCGACCAATTTTGTCTTGCAGCACGAGAATGGAATCCTCGAGGAGTTTTTGGCGGGCGTTGGTTTCGTAATTGATGACATCTTGGATCACGCGTTCGAGACGCTCGATGATGACTTCTTCTTTTTCTCCAAGGGTGGATTGGTTCGAGATTTGATAGAGATTTCCCATGGAGTCTGTTCCTTCGCCAAAAAGACCACGAACGGCTAGGCCGAGGCGGGTGATGCCGTTGACGACGGGGGTGATTTGTTCGCTGAGGACTAGGCCGGGGAGGTGCAGCATGGCGGAGGCGCGCATGCCTGTGCCAAGATTGGTTGGGCATGTGGTAAGGTAGCCGAGCTTGCGGTGGAAGGCGATGGGGAGTTGTTGTTGAATTTGATCATCGACTTCGCTGAGGTCGCGGTAGGCGGCGCGGAGGTTGAGTCCTGGGCGAATGGCTTGCAGGCGCAAGTGATCTTCCTCATTGATCATGATGCTGAGGGACTGTCTGCGTTCAATGACGGCGGCACTGCCTTCGTTGCGCGCGGCGTGATCGCGGCTGATGAGATGTCGTTCTACGAGGACTTGCTTTTGCACTGGGCTTAGTGCCTGCAAGGGCTGAGAAAACGCGTCTTTCATCGGTGGGAGAGTCTCGATGACAGGGAGAATCATCTCCATAGCATCGCGACGCTGCTCTTTGCTGGCCCAGTCAGGAAATGATAGATTTTTCAGATTTCGGGCAAGGCGAATGCGGGATGTGAGCACGACGGAGTTATCAAAATGATTGCCGATCATCCAATCGGCAGGATTTTTTATCAATGTAGTAAAGCGCATCATGGGGTTGTAGGCGATGAGGAAGTGGGCTCGATAACGGAAATTTCATCGCGGATTCTTGCCGCATCTTCGTAGAGTTCTTTCGATATCGCCTCGTTGAGTGCGAGCTTGAGTTGCTCGAGCTTTTCTTCTTTGGCGTGGATGGCCTCGTATCCTTGCGGTGATTTTCCTTGGTGTGTGAGACCAACGTGCATACCGCGCAGGATGAGTTCCACTTCATCGCCAAAGAACGAAAAACATTTGCTGCAACCGAAGCGGCGGGTGCGGTTTAGATCTTCGGCGGAGAAGCCACAATTAGGACATTTCCGTGAGGAAATGCGCGATTTTTTGACGATTGCTTCGACGTTAGGCAAGGCGCCTAAGAGCATATCAGCGAGGGAGAATCCTGTGGGGTCAGTGACGTTTTTCTCTTTGGCGCAGCTCTCGCAGAGGCAAATTTTCTTCATCTGCCCATCAATGATTTGAGTGAGGAAGACTGTGGCCGATTTTTCGCAAAAGTCACACTTGGTTTTCATGATTTTACTCGATGGGAGTGCCCGTCGTTTGTGTCAGTTCTTTAAAAGCAGAGATAAAACGTTGGGTAAGCGGTCCGACTTTGCCATCGCCTATGGGACGGCGGTCAAGCGAGATGACGGGAATGACTTCTGCCGCGGTGCCCGTGAGGAAGCACTCGTCGGAGATATAAATGTCATAGCGAGTCAAAGTGCGCTCTTCAAAGGGGATGCTGAGTTGAGCGGCGAGTTCCAAAATGGCGCGGCGGGTGACACCGTCAAGGGCTCCATCGGATACAAGAGGGGTGAGTAGCTTGCCGTTTTTCAAAAGGAAAAGATTATCGCCAGTGCATTCAGCTACGTAGCCTTGTTCATTGAGCATTACGGCTTCTTGCGCACCAGACTGAATGGCCTCAATTTTCGCCATGATGTTATTTAAATAATTCAACGACTTCACTTGCGGCATCAGTGCCGATGGCGCGGGGCGCCGTGTAGCGCAAGTGATGATGGGCAGTCCGTTTTCATAAAACTCTTTCGGGTAGAGCTGTATGGTTGACGCAATAATGAACATGCTCGGACGCTCGCAGAGGTAGGGGTTGAGCCCGAGACCACCTGTGCCGCGTGTGACCACAAGGCGGACGTAGCCGTCAGATAGGCCATTGGCCTTGATCGTATCGACGGTGAATTGGCAGACTTGCTCGAGCGTCCATGGCAGATTTAGCACGATGGCACGAGCGGATTCAAATAGTCGGCGGATGTGTTCCTCCAAGCGAAATACCCGATTGTTGTAAAAACGAATGCCTTCAAATACACCATCGCCGTAGAGCAATCCATGATCGAAAACTGAAATTTTTGCGTCTTTTTCTTCTACTAACTCTTCATCTAACCAAATCTTCATGTGCGGATGATTTTAGCCCTGCTTTAGGGGCTGACAAGTCCGTAAAAGAAAAAAATACACGCAATTGGGATATTATCTGCGTCAGCAATCAATTTCACACAGAATCTACTTCGAAACGTCTGCGGAATTTATAGCGGAGAATCATCCATTGCGAGGCGAGTGAGGGCACGTGCATTATGGTTGTTCGCATGTGGGTAGTTGAGTTCTAAGACATGAAAGCGTGCACCCATTTGTGCGGGATGAATGAGGGTTTGCAGTTGGCGGATTTCTGCAGGGGTCATGCTTGGCTCGATTGGTAATGTGCTGGCGACGCGCGTAAGGAAAAATTCTTGCGGTTCGAAGTTCTGGATCGAGCAGTTTTTCTGAGCGGCGTATGCGGCGAATGAAGTGAAATCGACATGCGCGGTAATGTCGCATTCGCCAACTTTTTCCAAAGGGTTATCTCCTGCTTGGTGTTTGTCGTACGTTCGTAATGTCCCTTTGGTTCTTGCCGGGTGATAATACTCCGGCGCGGCAAATCCATAGTCGATCCACAGCAATGATCCAAAAGAAATGCAATGGAGCAATGGATCGAGTAAACGATGCCAATTATCTCGGTATTCTGTTCGATAATCTGCGGGAAGGTCACTATGGATCAGAATTGGTGGCGTATTTTCCGCATTAAGTGGAATCAGTTCTTCCCGTAATACCGTGTTGTCGTACTTTACGTAAATCTCGTGCCAGATCGAATTTTTACGTTCGAACAATCGGCACGGAAGCGCATCGAGGATTTCATTGGCAATGAGGAAAGAGGGTAGGGGAATAAGATTCTTCAGGGACTCTAAACATTGCACTGTAGGCGCAAGCTCAGCGAGATTATGCCGCTGCCAAGCAAGCGGAACGGGAAGTGGGTCGATGGTGATATATTGAAGCGATTCTATGATCGTTGGGAAATCGTTTTTCAGGGTTTGCACGATGTCTCTCGCTAGTTGTCCGTTATTTGGACCTGGTTCGAGGATGCGCCATGATCCTACAATCGCATTTTTTGCGTGCCACTGCGCGATGTGATGGGCGATCAATTTGCCGAACATTCCGCCTGTGCTGACACTGGTAAAAAAGTCGCCAGATCTGCCTATTTGGGTGGGTTCTGCGGAATAGTAGCCCCATTCTGGATGGTAGAGGGCGAGATTCATAAAATGGTCAAAACGTATTAGTTCGCCCTCGTTTGCGAGTTTCGCTAAGTTCGCTAAGCATAGTGTTGCCATTTTCTTTTCTTTAAGGTATGGATAGTGGCGAAGCATGGCAGGAAGCTGGAGTAGTGGCAAATATAAAAATCGGAAGCGGCGCTTTTACAAGCGTAAAGGTTTCTGGTTATCTTTGTTTTGCTTTGCCATCATTCTCGCCGTTGGTGGCTATATTGCGTGGGATAAGTATTCGGAGCCCTATCGTTTGCGAGCAGAACAATACGATTTAGAGCGTATTAATGATCTTGAGATCCCCATCATTATCCAAGACCGAGAAGGTCAAGAAATCGGACGAATCTATGCCGAAAATCGCAGTTCGATTACGATCGAAGATGTGCCCGAGAATTTTATCAATGCCTTAAAAGCAGGTGAAGATAGTCGATTTGATACGCATCGTGGCGTGGACTATTGGGGTATAGGTCGAGCCAGTTGGAAAATGATCAAAAATGGCGAAGCGACGCAGGGGGCGAGCACGATCACCCAGCAACTTGCCCGCGATGCCTATCGTCTAAAAGCGGAAGCATTGCGCCGTAAAGAATCAGGTTTCCAACGAAAACTGGTAGAGGTATTTCTCGCACAAAGAATCGAACAGAGATATAAAAAGGAGGAAATTCTGGTGTTTTTTGTAAATCGAAGTTTCTTAGGAAGCGGGTACTACGGATTGCGATCTGCTGCGTTAGGGTATTTTGGCAAAGAACCGAAAGATCTTACGATTCCAGAGTGCGCATCACTTGTTACGATTCTGCGGAACCCGCTCGAATTAAGCCCATTGAATAACATAGAATCAAATAAAAAGGGCAGAAATCATGTGATTTGGCGCATGAAAATGGAAAACATGATTACCGAGGAGCAGATGGTGGCGTTTCAGGCCGAAGACGTGAAGTTGAATCCTCGACCTATCGAACGTGGCACAAGCCATGTTTATGAAATGATCGCTGCCGAGGCCGAAGCCATGGTAGGTGAGGAAATTTTTGCCAAAGGTGGTTTTGTGATTCATACAACCATAGATAAGCGAGTGCAGGATGCGGCACAAAAATCGATGCGGGAGACTTTTCTCGCCGTCGAGCAACGTTCCGGTTATGCGCACCCGAAATACTCGGATTATAAAAAAAATTCAGGTAAGCCAGCCTACCTGCAAGGCGCGCTAATGATGATGGATCATGAAACGGGAGAACTTCTCGCCTACGTTGGTGGGCGTGATTATGCGCACAGTCAGTATGATTTTATCCGTGAAGGACGCAAACCTCTTGGTACTGCATTTTTTCCTTTTGTCACGGCAGCGGCACTCGTCAATGATTTGACACCAGCAACGTTGTTAGAAGACCAGCCGATGGATAATCGCATGGTCATGGTTGGTGGTAGCGAGGGTGTATTAGGCGAGTGGGGGAATGAGACGTCCAAACCTGTTTTCGAAGGATCTATCACATTGCGTCACGCCTTACAGCAATCGAAAATTGCTGCATCGGTTCGCCTCGGAAACATGGCAGGAGTTGACCGCGTGGCGGAGACAGCGCGGCGATTTGGTTTCCCGATGCCGCATGGCGAAAAATTGCCTCGTTTGATTTTAGGAACAGAACCGGCTTCGATGACTGAGACGCTGGCGGCCTACGCAAGTTTTGGACGAGGTGGAGCTTCTGGCGCAACTGCAACATACGTCGTGGAAAAAATCGTCGCGGGAAATGGCGAAGTCTTGAAATCTAGAGAAAAGCCAACCATGCGACATGCGCAAGTGGTAGATGAGGCTACTGCCTACCAAGTCCACACATTTTTGCGTGGCGTGGCAAAAGAGGGAAATCTCAGCGAGCGACTTTCCATGCCCGATTCCTTCCTAGGTGGCGTGAAAACAGGGACATCCCATGATTTTTCAAGTCTATGGGCTGTGGGTTACAGTCCTAGGGTGGTTTGTGGTGTGTGGAGTGGATTTCTGCAAGGGTCACAGCCGATTTATGAAGGTGCATTTGGCGGCGACCTAGCTTTACCTATTTGGCAAGCAGCGATGAAAGCCCTGCCGGTCGATAAGATCCTAGGTGACTTCCAAAAACCATCATTGATCGTTGACGTAGATGTATGCCGAGTCAGTGGTCAACGCGCTGGGCCGTATTGTTACGAAGAGGCAATTGACGAGCAAAATGGATTACCGAAACTCAAAGATGCGCGCAGAAAAGAGTTTTTTAGAATCGGTACAGAAAAAATCCCCACTTGCTCTGTTCACGGGGCGGGTGATTTCCCTTCGGGTGGAGTGAAAATGGATGACGGACAAGACCTCGTTGTGATTGATGCCAGCCCCATTCGCGCGAAAGATGTGATTTTGTTAGGAGATGATCCCTACCAATCAGAAATCCTAACAAGTGGGCAAGACGAATCCTCTCCCAAAGAAGGAGGGATTTTTTTTCAAACCGGTACGACGCAATTTGATCGACTTGACTTGGGCGACAAAGAGGCTGAAATCCATCTAACAAGCCCCAAAAAATGGCAAATTGAGTTAGAGTAAATGGAGGAGGAAACACAAAGCATCAAAGCCGCAAAGCCCGTTACTGTAAAACGTTGGAATGCCTACACGTGCCCCGATTGCCGAGGGATTTTTCGCGCTCCGAGAGATTACCCAGGACTCGGAATCGTTTGCCCTCTATGCGATCGCATGCTCCGACTTCCTCGGGAAGGGGATTTATATCCGGCGCCTAGTATCATAGCACCGATAACGGAGCAAAACGAGTCGCCGCATGAACGAATTGTAGCTGCAACCAATGATCTCTCACCGTCAAGAATTGCTACAAGCCCCCATCCAGTCGATGCTCAAGCGCAGGCAAGTTCCGAGACTGATGACAACAGAGTGATCCCTCTGCAAAGGCCGAACCAATTCCAAGAAAACGAATGGGGTCAGACATCGACAGCACAAGTGACCCGATTTCGAAACGCTAATTCTTTTTTTGTCCGCTACCGATTTTTTCTCATTTCCTTTGGTGTCTTGTTGTTGATTCTTCTGGTAGCCGTAGTTGTAAAAGAATTTCGCCAACCGACCAAGCCAACAACTGATCCCATCATCACCGCAATTCCTATCGCAGAAACGCCTTTGCCCAATCCAGCTCCGACCGCGAAAAATGAATTTCGGATCATGGATTTGGAATCAGCCATCCGTGGATTTATGAATGCTGAATCCATCGATGAGATGAAAAAATTTATCTATCTTGATGATTCAGTAGAACGCAAAGTCAATGCCTATTACGCCGCCGTTCCATGGAAAAAAATAGGATTTTCTAGCATCCTTGAGGAACAAATCAGCATCTCTCTTGACGGGAAAGTCGTCACTCTGAAAGTCACAGATCGTAATTTTGAAGAACAAGATGTCGCACTACGGGTCGAACCAGAAAAATATTTGATCGATTGGGAAAGCTGGGTCGCTTGGGGGCAGATGACTTTGGATGAAATTCTGACCCTAAAGCCTAGAGATGCTGTGGAAGTGCGATTGCAAGTCGCGAATGAGATTTACTTTAATTTCGACTTCCCCAAAGACCAAGAAAATCAATGGGTTTCTTTCAAGCTGTCTTTCCGTAATGAAGATCGAGTTCTCCACGGTTATGTTCCAAGAGCGGGGAAGCTCCATGATGCCCTCCGCCTGCAACCGGATGAACAATCACGCAATATGATTCTGCGGATTCGTTTTCCAGCAAACAGCACCAGCAGCAATCAAGTGCTGATCGATTCTGTCATCCAAGATGGTTGGGTGAAACCTTGATACCTATCATCATTTTTTAATCATCAATTTGTCTCCTCGTGATTGATCGCCAACGAAATGATTCTTACATCGATCTAACAAGATCGTGTCCTGTAGATGTTGCCGCGCGATATCGACACCTACCCAGTATGGTATTTTTCGATAGTGTTGGAAATCTTCCCTCCAATCATCATGCTCCCATTTCGATCATCGCCGCATGTCCTCAAGCAGAAATCCGCGGGTCGATTCATGCCGCTCATGATCTAAATGCGCTACGCGATCTGATGCGGGTTCACTGTGCTCGCCAGACGAAAGCCGCCGATGTCATTCCTCACGGCGGGTTGTGCGGCTCTATCGAATACGATGGCACTTTTTCGTTTGGTGTGTATCCAGAGTGGCTTGTTTATGATCACGTAAATCTCCAATGGCACGGCCAACCAGAATGGGGGAAAATATCTGGTTTGCATGGGAATCGTGGCCCGTGTAAAATAGGACAATTCACTCCCTCGACCTCACGAGAAAGATTTATCCAAACGGTCAACCAAGCTCGCGAATGGATCGCGGCGGGCGATATTTATCAAGTGAATCTCACACAACAATTTCGTGCAGCATGTTCGCGCGATGCAGAACTTTGGAATTTATACGAAGCATTACGCACGGCTTCTCCTGCACCAATGTCCTGTTGGATGCAGCGCGATGGCAAGCAAATCCTAAGTTCGTCACCCGAAACCTTTTTGCATGTCTGCGGGCGCGATGTGGAAACTCGCCCCATCAAAGGAACTCGCCCACGTTTCGCGGATCAGGAGGATGACCGTCGTTCTGCGCACGATTTGCAAACAAGCCCAAAGGAAATCTCGGAACTCGTTATGATTACGGACTTGCTACGCAATGATCTTGGACAAGTTTGCGAATTTGGAAGTGTTTGCGTGAGTCAAATGCTGCAACTGGAATCTTTAGCGCAAGTTCATCACTTAGTCTCTACGGTGAACGGTAAACTCGCGGAAAGGGAAGATGTCTTTTCTCTCCTCGCCGCCTGCTTTCCCGGTGGTAGCATCACCGGAGCCCCTAAAAAGAGAGCTATGGAAATCATCCAAGAATTAGAATCCGTGCCCCGTGGATTGTATTGCGGTGCCATGGGCTACATTGACTTCAGCGGTAATGCACAATGGAATATCGCCATCCGAACATTAATTCATGAAAATGAAACCCTTCACTATCATGTGGGCGCTGGGATCGTCGCCGACTCGAATGCCGAGGCAGAATATTTAGAAACACTTCATAAAGCCCGAGGTATCCAGGAGGCCCTAGCTGCATGGCAAAATAACGCGATTTCTTCACCTCTCACGTAAAGGCAGAAATTTACAATCTGTGTGCCGTTGATCCACGGCGAAGTGCATCCGAACACTGACAGAGTCGAGTCTTGCATGTTGCACAATCGTAAGTAAAATCCATTCATGTCTTCTACATTTGGTCATGCATTTCGCATCCACACCTACGGCGAGTCCCATGGTGGTGGCGTTGGGGTCATTATCGATGGTTGCCCTCCACGCATTGAAATTTCACGCGAAATGATTCAACATGCGCTCGACCGCAGGCGCCCTGGACAATCCGAAATTGTCACACCCCGAAAGGAAGCAGATGAAGCGGTGATTTATTCCGGTATTCAAGACGGTCTCACGCTAGGAACTCCCATTGCCGTTCATGTCAAAAACACTGATCAACGTCCTGGTGCCTACGATGAAATGGCAGTGAAATATCGACCGTCTCATGCAGATTATACCTACGATGCCAAATACGGCATTCGCGCGGCATCAGGTGGCGGACGCGCCTCCGCTCGTGAAACGATCGGTCGTGTGGCCGCCGCTGCCGTCGCCTCACAGGTTCTAAAAAAATTCCACCCACAGATAGAAGTCCTCGCTTGGGTTCAATCCATCCAACATCTCCATGCAAACGTCGATCCTTCATCCGTGACCGCCGAGGATATCGAGTCAAACATCGTGCGCACGGGCGATCCCTCAATGGCGGTTGCCATGATCGATCACATTAAATCGATTCGTTCAGCAGGCGACTCGGTTGGAGGTGTGATCCAATGTGTCATTCGTAACTGTCCTGCTGGCTTAGGAGAACCTATTTTTGATAAACTCGAAGCAGATCTCGCTAAAGCCATGCTGTCGATACCAGCTACGAAAGGATTTGAAATCGGTTCAGGCTTTGCAGGGACGGAACTCACCGGCAGTCAACACAACGATCCTTATTTCATGGAAAATGGTCGCGTCCGCACGACGAGTAACCGTTCTGGCGGCATTCAAGGGGGGATTAGTAATGGCGAAAACATCGTTTTTCGCGTCGCTTTCAAACCCACTGCTACGATCATGACGAGCCAAAAAACCGTTACTGCCGATGGCGATGACACCGAACTCCAAGGCAAGGGACGTCACGATGCCTGCGTTCTGCCCCGTGCCGTTCCCATCGTTGAAGCGATGGCGACTCTTGTGCTAACTGACCACCTGCTCCGCCAACGATCGATTTTGTAAGTTCGATCGCCGATCGTAATCAAGTAAATGGATCTGCCGTAGAGAGAAAAAACTTGTTACTATCAACAATTTATACGATCTAGAGCCACTTCACATGGGAAAAATAAACGGACTGATATTAAAAGTAATCTGCCCAGATCAACCGGGGATTGTCGCTAAGATTGCAAACTATGTTGCGGGCCACGATGGCAGTTTGGTCGAATTTGCACAATTTTCTGACACTCTAGTATCGAAATTTTTCGCCCGATTGGAAATCGATACCAGTTCTCTCAATGTAGATCTGAAAGATTTTATGAATGGCTTCGGCACACTTGGCAGAAGCCTGCGAGCCGAATGGCATTTCCGCGCCTTGCCTTACCGTATGAGAACTACCGTTTTGGTTACGAAAACCGATCATTGCCTTCACGAAATTCTCTGGCGCGCCCAGATGGATGAGTTGCCCGTGGAAATTACATCCATTATTGGCAATCGCAATCACTGCCAAGATGTCGCCCAACGCTACGGGATTCCGTTTCACCAAATCAATATGGATGGCGAAGATCGCGAGGCGGGATTTAAAAAAATTCACGAAATCCTTGAATCAGAACAAGTCGAACTCGCTGTTCTGGCGCGTTTTATGCAAATTGTCCCCAACTGGTTCTGCCAATCGTATGCCGGGCGGCTTATCAACATCCATCACAGCTTTTTGCCGGCATTTATTGGAGCGAATCCATATCGGCAGGCTTACGAAAGAGGGGTGAAATTAATCGGTGCTACCTGCCATTACGTAACGTCAGACCTCGATGCCGGGCCCATCATTGAGCAAGAAGTCAAACGAGTGCAGCATTTTCACAGCCCGCAAGATCTCTCGCGATTAGGCCGAGATTGCGAGCGAAATGCCTTGGCTCGCGGCATTCGCTACCATGTGCATGATCGAACCATCATTGATGGAAATCGTGCGATTGTTTTTCCTGACTGATTTCCCATTGCTGCAGAATTACGGTTCTTCACAAAGATTTAAGAAACAATACCAATCTAAATACATATTTTGTATATGCTTAGCATCGCAAAGATCAAATTCACCACATTTTGGGACCCCATGATGCGCGATTACGAAAATTCTGCTGCACTCTCCTTCAGCAAAGAGGTAACCCGTTGTACCGGGTTTTTCTATCTGCCAGATGGAGCTTGGGAAGCTCATTATTAATGTCGAACAATTGAATTAGTATCCCATGCAGGTGTTATATCAGATGGGTGTGGCGGGGAGAGTCTCTTGGCAATTTGTGAAAAATCCCAGCATCTTTACACGATTTATCGAGAAATGTTGTTACATCAAAGACTGGTTTGCTGAGGGGAATTACTTGGTCGTAGCAGGCTGATATCACGACACTGGAACTCGTCGCCTTTTTCGTCCTGACGGTCTATGAGGGCTAAAAACCATAAGTCTTCTGATCACAGGGAGAGTGGCTCGGTGACATCAAATCGCTTCAATCCATGTCAAACTCTTCTCTTGCACGGAGATTAAGGTAGTCGGCGATGGCTGTTGCGGGATCGTTCGAGCGCATCAGTGATTCGCCGATCAGCACCGCATTTGCCCCCGCATCTAAGGCACGTTGCGCCTCGTCTAAAGTCTTAATGCCTGATTCCGAAACCAATAAAACTTCATCTGGCACTTCTTCCGCGAGTATTTCCGTGGTAGCAAGATCAATGGCAAAGGTTTTCAGATTTCGATTGTTAATCCCGATCAAATCGGTCTGCAAGTCCAGTGCTCGTTCCAATTCAGGTAAATCGTGGACTTCTACTAATACATCCAGCCCGAGATCGCGCGCGCAATGATACAAATCATACATTTTTTGGTCATCTAAGGCTGCAACGATCAAAAGAATCGCATCCGCTCCAGTAACCACCGCCTCGTGGATTTGGATTTCGTGAATGGTAAAATCTTTCCGTAGCAATGGAGCCGTTGAGAACTCGGAAATTTGCGATAGATACGCCAACGATCCTTGAAAATAATCCACGTCGGTGAGAATCGACATGCAGGAAGCACCGCCATCGACATACAATTGCGCTTGGCGCACGGGATCGAAGTTCGGATCGATGATGCCCACCGATGGGGAAGCCTTTTTCACTTCTGCAATCACGCCAAGACGATCAGGCCCACGATCAAGGGCGCTACGGAATCCGCGATAGGAATCGCGTAAAAGTGCCGCTGCTTTTAGGTGCGATGCACGCGGCAACAAGGCTTCCACTTCGCGATGTTTCGTGGCAATAATTTGAGCTAACTTATCAGACATCGCCGTCAACAAAGCCTGATTTTGCTAGAACAGCAAGGCTTGAGACAAAAAAGTGAAAAAAAGTGTAAATTTATCTTGTCAAAAGTTTCGAATCAACTAGCCTCTTCCCACGCGCAAACAGCGTGACGCGAAAGCGGGCGTAGCTCAGTGGTAGAGCGCCACCTTGCCAAGGTGGATGTCGTGAGTTCGAATCTCATCGCCCGCTCCATTTATTTTATCGATGCAATTAGTTTTGCGAATTCTGTATCGGATTTTTCACCACAAAATGTTTACAATTCGATCCTATGAGACTAACAAAGACGCTGGTTCACCGATACTGATGCTTGCTTAGCTGTAATTGCTAGGATTTGTCGGAGGGGGATCTTCGTCAATTTTCTTTTGTTTTGCCTCAGGGTCAAAGGAATCTTGGTTGGGCAACTTCTGGAGATTGTCCGTTTCTTGGTGTCCGGCAGGGACGATCCTCTCATGACGAGTTTGAATGGCGCAATCAGCGGTATCTAACAGAGCGCGAGCGAGAGAATCAGAAACAATGATCGAGCACAGTAAAACCATCCCTAGCAAAAAATCTTCTAGGTCAAGTCCCCGATCTAGTTTTCCGAAAAGATTCAATAAAACTGATGCGATTCCAAAAATGAACAAAATTCTTAAAAAGAAGCGAGTTGTATTATAAATGGTATGCGCACGAATTTCATCACGCGTTTTGATCAGTGTATCTTCTGTATATTTTTGATTCATACTAGGCTCTCCAATTAAAAGCTATCGATTCGGTCATCCGCACTTAGGACGGGAGGCAGTGGACAACGAAGAAGTAGAACGAGCTCAAACCAGTGTCAAACTAACAACAAGCGTCCTAGGTGTCGGATGAACCGACTTGTTCGGTTTTTGGGTGGTGCGGTCAGAAAGCTGAGCGATGACTGCGCAGGATGGAGCGATTGCTGCGCAGAATGGAGCAATGGCTACGCAGAATGGAGCGGAGGCTGCTAGGAATGGAGCGGAGGCTGCTAGGAACGGTGCGGAGGCTGCTAGGAACGGAGCGAAGGCTGCTAGGAACGGAGCGAAGGCTGCTAGGAACGGAGCGGAGGCTGCTAGGAATGGAGCGAAGGCTGCTAGGAACGGAGCGAAGGCTGCTAGGAACGGAGCGAGCGGAGGCTGCTAGGAATGGAGCTAAGGCAGCTAGGAATGAAGCGAAGGCTGCTAGGAATGGATCAATGGCTGGAAATCGAAGCTCTTCAATTCTTTACCGAACAATGCTAAGATCTACGGTTATTGCCCCAAAATGATTCTGGATCATTCATAGGAATGTCTGGAGATTCCCGATTACGCGTCGATTTGCCGTGGGATTTTGCTCTGACATCATCTAACAATAAGTACATAATTTAACCAATTAAGGGTCCGAAAAATATACCCGTCAATATAATAGCTTCGGGTTTTGTTTTGGTTCGTGCACAGAATAGTAATGGA
>CAMAYN010000098.1 GCA_945862285.1 Akkermansia muciniphila
CACTTCGCCTCATACTATCCCCTCATGAATCCCTTTGAAGACGAAAGAGACTTCGGCCCTCAGCCCATCGATGCCATTATGGAGCATTGGCAACTTACCAACCACGATCTGGTGACCGCCTCCCCTGAGCAACTCAATCACAAACAAGTGCAAAAAGCCCGCAAAGGTCGTAAACTGACCTTGCACCTGATGCAAAAAATTACCCGTGCCTTAAATATCGCCGTCTGGCAACGCCTGACGCAACTCCAGCGCGAGGCTTACTTCGAATACCCGCATTCTTGGCTCTTCTCCTACGCCAAAGGCTACCAAGCAGATCGCCCGGATCCAAACGCGCCGCTGCAAGAAATTCTCCGCTCCTCATGAGCTACTTTTGCATCCACGGCTTAGGACTCGCAGGAAGTACCGTGGCGTGGCAACTTTGGCAGCGCGGCATTCCTTTTTCTATCATCGACCACGGACAGGGCGGCAGTTCCCGCGTCGCTGCGGGTCTGATCCAACCCATCACCGGGAAAAATGCTACCCTGACCTGGGAATATGATGTTTTTTTCAAAGAAGCGGAAAATTTTTATCGCGGCATCGAAATCACCTTAGCACAAAATTTCTGGCACCCGCTCGAAAGCATCCGCCTCGTCCCCCCGCACGCCGAAAAAAAACTCCTCCCCAAACTCCTCGCCACATCACATGCTCCTTACGTCATCGGCGAAATCGATAGCCCATGGACTGGCATGCGTGCCATCGCCATTCGAGGCAGTGCGCGACTGGACGTTGCTGCCTTCGTCAATGCCACCCGCGAATTTTTTGCCGAAAAAGGCTACCTCATCCCCCCATTTTCCCCACAAGAAAATGACACCACACCCATCCTTTGCGAAGGTGCCGAGGGCCTGATGCTCCACCATCCGCAAGTCTGGCCGCACCGCTGCGCCAAAGGCGAAATCCTCACCGTGCATGCTCCCTCGTGGCAACAAACCCGCCTCATCAGCGGTGGTGCTTGGCTGGTGCCCATCGGCAACGACTGCTATAAAATCGGTGCCACCTACGAATGGCATGAAGTCGATGAAGTCATCACCGCAGAAGGTTTCGCATGGCTCACCCGCGCCGCGCAGAATCTCGGTGGGGCGGATTTCACCATCCTCGATCACCAAGCCGGCATACGCCCCATCGTCCGCAAGAGTATGCCGATCATCGGAAAAATCCCGCAATCGAACCACATTGTCTTCAATGGCCTCGGTTCCAAAGGCTCGCTTTATGCACCCGGCTGCGCCAAGCAACTCATCGACTTCCTCATCCACGACAGCCCGATCCAGCCCGAGTTAGATGCGGCCAAATATTTCAGCGTGTAGTTTCTGCGGGCGTTTAGCAGTCGTAACCGATATGAAATTTCTCCCGCAAATGTGAGAGACACCCACATACTCCATCGTATGGCAAACATGATTTTTCGCATCGCCTTTCTTTGGCTCATACAATCCGTTTTCTTGATCGCAGCACCGCTGGCGAATTGGGAAAAAGAGGAAATGGTCGTCATGCTCGGCGACACATTTCTGGAGCGCGACTACCGTGAAGCATACCTCGAAACGGCTCTTTCCCTCGCCACGGCAGGAAAAAATCTACGTATTCGCAATCTCGGTTGGAGTGGTGACACGCCGCGTTGCGAGAGCAGAAGTTACTTCGGCCCACCGGCAGAGGGATTTGAGCGCCTGCGGAAACAATTGGCAGAAATCAAGCCAACGACGGTGATTTGTTGCTACGGTGCCGTGGATGCATTTCACGGTGAGGCAGGTGTGGCGAACTTCATCGCTAGCTACGAAAAATTGCTAGAAATGATCCGCCAAAGTTGCGCCGCGAAAGTGATTCTGATGAGCCCGCCTGCCGTAAGTCGCGACGTGGTGCGTTTCCCATCGCTCGCCAATCAGATGACGGATCGAGCCAGTTACAGCAAGGCCATCGGTCAGCTTGCCTCTGCGAAGTCACATGCTTTTGCAGACCTTTTCTCGCTGATGAAAAACCAAGATTGGCAGACGGTTCATGGCGTGACTTTTACCGACGATGACTATCGCCAAATCGCCCCGCTGTTTGTGAAATCTCTCGGACTGAATGGTGACAGCGACTTAGCAAAACATCAGTCTTTACGCACGACCATCGTCGCCAAGAACCATCTGTTTTTCCAACGCTGGCGGCCGCAGAATGAGATTTATCTATTCGGCACGCGCAAGCATGAGCAAGGCCGCAACGGGGCAGAAATCCCGCAATTTGACCCGCTCATCGCGGAAAAAGAGCAACTCATCTTCCGCTCCATCGCCAACAAATAAAACCCCATTTTTTTGACTATGAAATCCTATCTCCTGTTAGGCCTTATTTTCACGCAACTTCTTACGGCACAAAACGGACTACGTGAAATTCCCCCGACAGATCCCGCAGAAGAGCAAAAGACATTTCGCCTTGCGGATGGTCTGGAAATCAATCTATTTGCCAGCGAACCGATGGTGCGTAAGCCGATTCAAATGGCATGGGACGCGCGCGGGCGATTATGGGTCGCTAGCAGTGCCATTTACCCTCACATCAAACCAGGGCAAACCCAGAGTGATCAAATCCTGATTCTGGAAGACACCGACAGCGATGGCAAAGCGGACAAAAGCACCGTATTTTATGAAGGATTGTTGATTCCCACCGGTATCTGGCCGCAAGATGGTGGCGCTTATGTGGCGAACTCCACGGAGTTGCTATTTATGCAAGATACCGACGGCGATGGCAAAGCCGACAAGACCACCGTGCTGCTCAGTGGCTTTGGCACCGAGGACACCCACCACATACTCCACGGCATCAAGGGTGGACCAGATGGCAATCTGTATTTTAATCAAAGTGTTTATATTCACAGTCACATTGAGACTCCATTTGGTGTTCGCCGCTTAAACGGTACGGGCATTTGGCAATACCAGCCGCGCACCGGACGATTGGAGGTATTTAGCATGGGACAGGTGAATCCATGGGGGCACATCTTTGATGATTGGGGGCAGAGCTTTACTACCGATGGAGCCTTCGGCGAGGGCATCAATTATGTTTTTCCCGGAGCTACATTCCTATGTTTGCCGAATCAATTGCCACGCATCCTCAAGGGTATGAACCCCGGGCAGCCAAAGCAGTGTGGCCTAGCGCAAATTTCCGGCAATCATTTCTCCGCAGAATGGCAAGGACAATTGATCACATGCGACTTCCGTGGCCATCGCGTGAACCGATTTGCGCTTTCGGACTCGGGCAGCGGCTATCGCTCGCAACAGCTACCTGACTTGATCAACTCCACCCACGGATCATTCCGCCCCGTGGATGTCAACATGGGTCCCGATGGCGCGATTTACCTCGCCGATTGGTTTAATCCGATCATCCAGCATGGCGAAGTGGATTTCCGTGATTCTCGTCGCGACCAAGTCCACGGTCGCATCTGGCGCGTCACGATGAAAGGTGGCAAACCCGCACCTTGGGTCAACTTCGGCAAACTACAAAACGCCGAATTACTCGAGCAACTCCTCTCTCCCGACCAAAATATTCGCTATTGGGCCAAGCAGGAAATCAAATCGCGCAAGATCGCCAACCTCACCGTCTTGCTCGATGCTTTTTTAGTCAAACACCCGATTCCTCAAGCGCGAACAGAAGCCCTATGGACCGCGCAAACCTGCCAAGTCGCCACGTTCCCATGGATCAAAGAAAAAATCTGGTTAGAAGGAAAAAATGATCACGTTCCCACCCGCGCCACTGCGGTACGCGCCATGCGGCAATTACTCGTCGATCACAGCATAGCTGCGCTCACGGATGCCAAAAGCCAGCCTCTTTCCATCCCTGAATGTGAGAAATTTTTCCTCTCGCTGTGTGCCGATACACATCCTCGCGTTCGCCTAGAAGCCGTGAACCTGCTGCGGGCCTGGGGCACGTCGCGCGCTATCGAGATCGCCACCACCGTACTCAGTCAGACCATGGATGAAAACATCGACTTCGCTCTCTGGCGTGGATGTTATGAACTATCGTCCACCTGGTTGCCCGCCTTACAGCGTGGAGAGATTTCATTTGCCAAAAATAGCACCGGCTTGCTCTTTGCTCTCAAAGCTGCCAACCAAGGAGATGCCGCGCATTTGTTGCTCAACCTCATCGATGCCAATCAACTCGGCGAAGTTCAAAACATCGAGTTACTTCGAACCATCGGCGATACCGTTCAAGCCACCAATATTGACCGCGTGTTGGCACTAGCCACCAAGCAAAGCACGCGGCGCGCCAAAGAACGCGAGGCGGCATTGAGAGCACTCATCGTAGCGCTGCAACAACGGCAACTTCAACCGCAACAGACAGCGGATTTGCTCCCTTTGTTAAAGAGTGATGATTCCGCCGTCGCCACCGCTGCCGCTGAACTCGCAGGTTGGTGGAAATTAGAAGCCGCCCGCCCCACTCTGGAAAAAATGGCGAGAGGCATCGATTCACAGGCTAGCCTTGCTCAGCTAAGCCTCGCTCGCTTGGGTGGACAGGCCTCTCAATCCTTACTCGAATCATTGCTAACCGATCGGTCATACTACGCGCAGAAAGACGGTATCTTGTTGGCGCTCATGCAAATCGACCTCCCCCGCGCCTCTGCTCAAATCGTAAAATATTTCCGTGAACAACAATCCGCCACTCCTGCAACCGCACGATTGATCGAATCCATACTCACACGAAAAGATGGCCCCGCCGCTCTAGCAGCGGCTTTGGCAGAACAAAGCATCAATGCCGAGGTAGCCACGCAAGCACTACAAAAAGCCAGCGCAAGCGGTGGCGATACCAAGTCCTTAATGGACGCCCTCACCAAGGCCGGTGGCCTCTCGCCCGTCACCACCCTGGATGCAGCGCAAATGGCACAACTCATCGACGATGTAAGCAAACGCGGCGATGCCAAACGCGGCGAAATAATCTATCGGAAAATGGAATTGCAATGCAACGCCTGTCACGCCATCGGCCCCGTGGGCAGCAACCTAGGACCGAACTTATTGAGCATCGGCTCCAGCGCCCCCGTCGATTACATCATCGAGAGTCTTCTCTTGCCATCGAAAAAAATCAAAGAAGGCTATGCCACGGCAATGGTAGAAATGAAAGACGGCTCGAATTTCACCGGATTTCTATCGCGTGAAGACGACAAAGAAATCCAACTCACCGATGCCACTGGACAAGCACGCACCCTGCCGATTTCTGGTGTGAGTAAAAAACAAGTCATCCCCGTTTCATTAATGCCCGCTGGACTTACCAACAGCTTGCGCCGCGATGAACTGACCGATCTCATCCGATTCCTCAGCGAACTCGGCAAAGAAGGCGCATTTAAGGTTCAGGAAGACGGCACCATGCGGCAATGGTTCGTTCACAACCAAGCCAACTTCCAACATCCCACCCCTCACACGAGCCTCGTGAATGGTTCGCTCACTACCCACGATTGGCCGGTGTTGCAGATAAGAAATCGAAAAGCCCGCGTCGCCGATACCCGCATCGAAATGCTCGATGAGGGCGAAGTGGAAATCCTCACCGGTTCATTACAAGGCGTCGAATGGCAGATCGATGGCAAAGATTTCCCCGCGATTGAAGGCGTTCTCAAAGCCAATCTCGCTAAAGGTATCCACAAATTGCGAGTAGTATTTCCTGCCAGTCAAGCAGATCATCCAGCCGTGCGCATTTTATCGAACAACGCCAAACCCATACATCAGCCGAGCTGAGGGAACATTTTCCAATCGGTATTTGTCACCCCACCTGCGGTCAACTCTTTGTCGAGAAACACTGCAACAAGCCAGACATCCGATACCGTTTGGACCACGATTAGAAACTAATCTTGGCGCCGGTTTGCCAGAGTAGGGACTCGTTTTCTGCACCAGTTCCAAGCTCGTCGCGAAACAGGCTATACTCGAATCCGTTGCGCAGAATCATGTGGTTTTCGTAGAGGTGGACATCGGCTCCAAGGTAGAACGAGTGGGCTTCGTCGCCTTGAATGATAGGGCTTTCGCCATTGTTAAAAAAGGGATCGCGTCCGTTGCCGAATCCGCCAAAGACACCGTTAATTTTATCGGTATCAGCGTAGTTGTAGCGTCCTACGAGTTGGATCGTTCCGGGCATAATCCAGTATGTGGGCATGAGAGTGATACCCCAAGCGTTTTTGTCGCCACGGGCGATGGTGAAGTCACCGTGGAAACCGAAGCGGTCTTGTTGCATGCTGAAGCCAGTGGAAAATACTTGATCGTAGTTCAGAGCTGTAATGCCGGGGCGTGGAAGGACTTCGCTGCCATCGCGATCAAGGTTGTGCAGGTAGTTAAGATACCAACGGCTGGAGAGTTGTGGGCCGACTTCGGTGGGAGTGATTTTTTCGTAAGCCATGCCAGCGTTGATGAAACCATCACCTTTGATACCAGGAATCATGTCGTTAAAATCGCCAGAGAACCAGCCGAGATTGTAGGACCAGTCTTTATTCTTGGCATCAAACATCACACCGAGCGAGTCGGCGGGGGCGATCATATTGGAGAGGATGCCACGCTCGGAGGTGAGGAGGGCGGCATCGGGGGTGTTGTTTTCTCCTGTGGAGAGCGGGCGGAATTTGCCGATGGTGACACCCGTGCTATCGGAGATGGCGGTGCGGGCTTTGAGGGTTTGGATCCCATTCATGCGGGAAGGGCCGGCGAGTTCGGCAACGCCAGTAACTTCAGTGCGGTAAAAGGCCTTCATGCGAGCACCGAGCTGCGCGCGGCGGAGGGTAACATCGTCGATGTTTTGTTTGGTGGTGGTGGTGCCCACTGTTTTTTCTACATCGCCCCAGACAGCATTGGCCTCGAAAAGTCCAATGAGAGAAACTTCTTGTACGTAGGCATTTTTCTCATCGCTAAAAAGTTTGGTTTTCGCCCAGTAGGGGTCAAAAATTTCATGGGATTTGACGGAGAATTCGGAAGGGGTGGACGGAACGAAGGGCTTCATGACCTTGCCCTCGGCATTGGTAGCACCAATGGCACCGCTGAGAGGTGCTTCGCCTTCGGGTAGTGGGGCGACTTTTACATCTTCAGCTTTTTTACGGCCTTCGAGAATGTCGAGGGCTTCGTTAGCATGAATGAGTGTAGTAAAGGTGGCGAGAGCAAAAAGGCTGTATCGTTTCATGGTTGAATCAAGTTGTTAGATTTAAATCGATTATTTTTTCGGATTTTCTTTGGCGGTCTCTTTGGCGGCGCGGTCGGCTTCTTCGCGTTCTTTTTTGATTTTTTCGCGATCAGCGGCGCGGCGCACACGGGCGGTGTATTGCTCTAGGATTTCTGATTTTTTGAGGGATAGGGCTTTCTCGATGTAAGGAAGGGCATCGAGGGCGCGGCTGTCGCGGATGAGCATTTGTCCGAATCCGAGATTGGCTTGGTAGGCAGTCACATCATATTGCATGGCAAGTTGGTAATTGGTTTTCGCTTCGCCGATGTGTTGTTTTTGTTTGTCTTCGTTCTGCTCGTTGCGCGCAAGTTGATCGTAGTGTTTTGCAGTTTCTAACAAAATTTCGGGATTGGTAGGATTGTCCTTAAGCAATCGTGCGAGGATGATGCCGACTTGAGCGAGTTGATTTTGTGCGCGGGCGACTTTTACTTCGGCAAGATCAAGGCTGAGGCGATCTGTGGCAGATAGGGTTTCGCCGGCCTTGTTTCTAATGTTGAGAATGAGTTCTGCGGCTTCTTTGGCTTTACCATAATCATTCATGATACGAGCCGACTTGATTGCCTGGGTTATGTTCAGCGGTTGGGAAATTTCCATGGCGGCGGTGAAGGCTTGGAGGGCGAGGAGGGGTTGCTCTTGATCCATGTAGAGGTTGCCTAAAAGACTCAGGCTCTTTTCATCGGAGAGCTTCATGAGTTTTAGCATTTCTAGGTTGAGAATGGCTTCGTTTTTTTTGTCACATGCGATGTAGGCGCTGGTCTGGCGCATCCACAGTTGGCGATCTTGCGGGTTTTCTTTAATCAAGTTGCCAAACATGCTGGCAGCTTCTACGTGCTTTTCTTGCATTTGTAGTGTTTGCGCTAGGCCGAGCTTCCAATCGCGGGCGTTAGGGTCGATGAGGTAGGCTTGGCGGTAGGCGATTTCTGCGGCGATGGCGTTTTGTTTTACCATGTAGCAATAGCCGAGCATGCCCATGACGCGTGGGGATTTTTCGCCGAGTTCGACGGTTTTTTGGAAAGAAGCTAGGGCTTCGTCCATTTTTTCTTGTTTGATGTAAAGGTAGCCAAGGTTGGTGTGGGCACGGCGGAATTTAGGAAAGCGGCGGATGGCTTCAAGAAAGGCGCGGCGGGCATCGTCGAGTTTTTCCGATTGGAAATAAAGATTGCCGAGGACGAAAACGAGGGCGGGGCTGATTTCTCCAGGCTGGAGAGTAGGATCGGATGGCTTTTCGGTTTCTTTGATGTACTGAATCAGCATGGTTTCCGCTTCGCTAAACTTCGATCCATCGAACAAGGGCTGAAGGCGGGTGAGAAGCTTTTGCTCGGTGTCGCTCACATCGGGCTCTACATCGGAGAGAATCCCATAGCTGCCTACGAAATCTTTGGCAAAACCTGGTTGGCGAAATAACTCAGCGGGTGCAATCGGGGATTCCTTTGCATAGCACAATGGCATGAGAATCAGTGTGAGAGTTGCGATAATTGTCTTTTTCATCTGGATGATCAGCTTTTTTCTACTTTGAATGTGTAAGGAATGAGGCATGTGCTTTTCACGGCTTTGCCGTCGCGTGTTCCGGGTTTAAATTTCCATTTTTGCACTGCGGTGAGGGCGGATTTATCAAGCTCGGGCTGTCCTGAACTTGTTTTGATGGTGCAGCGAATGACAACACCCGCAGCGTCCACAACTGCGGCGATGACAACTTTGCCGCCGATTTTATTTTTCAATAAAGAACTCGGGTAAATCGGTTGTGTTTTAAGAGTAGGGCTGGCGGGTTCGATGGAATCAGAAGCCCCCCCAAATTCATCTTCATCATCGCCACCAGAGCTACCTCTACCACGCCTGCCGACACCTGGATTGATAATAAAGTTACTATCACCATCACCTCCTATGCCTGCGGCGAGGTCTGAAATATCGATCGCGGTATTGCTGACAGGCTCATCATTAGGAACTTCCGCTTCTTGTGGAATATCGAGAGGCTCTATGATTTCCTCTGTGGGTTCAGGCTCAGTTTCTGGTTCATCAGGCACGGGGGGAGGCGGAGGGGGCGGAGGAGGAGTAAATTCCACAAATTCAAATTTTTCCTCTTGGTTTTTCTTCGATTTTCCACCGCCATTGATGAATAATGATGCGACACCACCAGCGAGTACGAACGCGAGCAAGATCAAGATGTATTTGATCTTTTTCGGCTTGTCGTCGGATATGGGGTAGATTTGGCGCATAAAAATCGCTTACTTATTAGCCTGTGTGGCAAGGCCGATTTTAGTAATGCCGTTTTTTCCAAGCATGGTGACGACGGACATGATTTTGTCGTATTGTGTACTGCTATCGCCACGGACAACAACGGGGAGGTCTGGGGTGACGTCGACCATACCTGAAATTTTACTTTCAAGTTCTTCCAGTGACATCGGGGTGAGGTTGAGAGTAATTTTCCCCTCCGAATCAATGGTGATAGCTTGGATCTTGGGCGCGCCAATGTCGGCATTAGCTTTGCCTCCCGCCTTTGGGAGTTCTACTTTTACCCCTTTGACACCTGCGGCTGTCATTACGATGAAGATGAGCAGGAGTACGAGGTATAAGTCCACCATCGGGGTGACGTTAATGTCGTCGAAACTTTTGTCGTCTGCGGAGGCCATGAAGAGTGCTTGTTAGAGAATGAATTAGTTTTCGCTATCGCTGAACTTAGGTGCATCAGCATCGTTCACCTGAGGATAGTATTCCGCCATCTTTGAAATAAATTCATCGATGAAAACTTTGATCTCAGAGGTAATGTTTTTGATGCGGTTGTTCAGGTACGAATAGGCAAATAGCGCGGGGATGGCGACGATCAGACCTGCTACCGTAGCAAGAAGTGCGGAAGCAATGCCTGGTGCGATGGCGTTGACATTGACTTCTCCTTCTTTAGAAATAATGGCGAAAGTGATCATAACTCCGACCACGGTTCCCAGTAGTCCAACATACGGACCACCGGCAATACTGATGGTGAGGTAAACGAGACCGTTGGTGAGTTTATGCTGAAGGTTGACGAGTCCTGCATCGAGCGCCGCACGGATCGCTTGAATGGAGCGTCCTGATAATCCTTTATGACCTTGTTTTACAGATTTAACGCGGTCAGTAATTTCATCTGCACCGATCTGGTAGATTTCGTAGAATGGGGAACGTTTCATTGCAGGAGTCTCGCTAAGCTTTTGCGTTTCAGAATTGCGTTCCAAGGTAGTGAGATCGGTAGCGAGCTTGCGCCACTCGCGCATGAATTCGTGATTCCCTTTCTCGATTTTGTTGAGATACATGATTTTACGAACGGCAACAGTCCATCCGAAAGCGATCATGAGCACACAAACGCCGATGGCGATCCAACCGTCGAACATCATGTTCTTCGCGATGTCGCCGAAGAGCATGACGTGCTCAAGCGCCTCATTTTGCCCACCAGGGTGTTTCATTTCTTTTTCGATGGCTTTGCCGAGTGTTCCATCAAGGGGAAGAGAGCCTATGCCCGTGGAGATGGCCGCAGCAATTGTACCGCCGGATTGATTGATGGAAACGAAGCGTGGGAAACCAGCACCGCTATCGAGCATAGGGCAGATGCCTTCAGCAATTTTATCATTCGAGGCAAAAAATACCGAGGGCCCCATCATGAGGAATCTGCCTTCGATTGATTTGCCCGCGAATCCAAGGGCTTTACCTTCGAATTTTTTCCCACCTGCGATTTCTGAAAGGCGCTTGATGCCGATGCTCAGCACTTTGAGTCGCTCACTGACTTCCTTTACTGGTTCATTGACGGCATTCAGAGCGCTTTGATCGATGTTGGCGACGGTTTCCTTGTATTGTTGGTATTCGGCAGGATGAATCCGGCTCACAAAGGCTTTCGAATACTGATTCAGAAGCCCTGACGAGTAGCTGTATTGCGCTTTGCGCTCACCGACTTCCTTTTCTAGCTTCTTGAAATTGAAGGTGCGCATTTCTTCGTCGCGTTCGAGTGTGCGTAATTCTTTCGCGACGGCGATGACAGCATCATCAAGTTGATTGACTTCGTTATAAAGAGCGCGGCGCATATCCGCATTTTCATTCTGATTCTGTGACAGTTGAGTCGCTGCTTGGTCGATCAGATTTTTAGAAGTAGTGGCGGAATCCTCCTGTGCAAAGGCTGTAAAAACCAAAGAAGACAATAGAGAGAGTGTGAAAGTGAAGCGTTGCATAATGAGAAAATTCTTGAAGATTACGGAGCGGTAGGGATCGGGAGTTTTGTTAGGGAAACATCTTTTTCCGAGGTGGCTGTGACGAGAAATTTTTGGATATCTGCGGCGACATCGTTGCGTTCGGTAAATTTCCATCCGTCTGCAGTGGGTCTGCCAATCAGGGCAAAGCTGGCATTTTCATTGACGGCGTAGGCCGCCGCCATACCCATGTATGCGACTTGCATTTCGTATTCTTCCCCTGAGGCATTTTTATGAAGTTCGGTATATACGGTGACGGTGTTTTGGAACTTTTCAACCTCCGCCATGATTTCCGTGAGGTTGGCGAGACGCTTTCCTGTATCGTCCACTTGCTGATCAAGGGGCAGAGAAAGATTTTTTTTCAATGTTTCTAAGGCCACAGTCATCTTAGAAAATTTCACGATGGGAGTGGGGAGTAGAGGAATGAGCTTACTGAACTCTTCTTCCATTTTACGTAGTTCGGAAGAGAGCATTTTATCTGCTGCGATGAATTGATCGCGTTGGGCGATTTTTTCCGACGAATCTTTGTCTGCCGCGGCAGCGCGAGCTTTCGCATCTTCGACTTGTTTTTGATAGGTTGCTTTTTCGCTTTCCAGTCCTTGCTTATAATTTTCGAATACTTCTTTGTCCATTTTCCAAGCATTAGCTTCTGCTTGATTTTTCTGAGAAGTCTCTAGCCAGAGGCGTAAATTCTCCTTTGACTGTTCGATTGTATCAGGGTTTTTCATTTGAGCCGTAGCAGCAAGCGAAAAACCTGAAAGTAACAATACTGTCAGATTGCGGTGAAGTTTGTGTGTCGGAATTGTCATAGTAGTAGAAGAAGTAAGGGCCGCCGACGCTATGGGTCGGCGACCCTTTGAGGTTTGGTTTCTCGGGGGAATCTTATGGGTTCGGCGCGTTGTTGGAAAGATCAATTCTGAAGAATTGTTTTCCAGCAGGCGTTGGAACGGTAGCGGTGGCATTGCCCGCAGCTTCCCATGTATTCAAGCCAGTGGACTTGAAGAGTGGAAGGGTAATTGTCGCGTTGCCGCCAGGAGTGACGGGGCCGATCATCATGCCTACGCCGCGAAGATCCTGAATGGATGTAGCGTTATAGAGATTGAAGGCACTTGGATTTCCAACAACGTTGTTCTGACCAGCAGTGAAGTTCGCATCGAACTGTGCTTGTGTTTTGAGTGTAGCCAAAACAGCAGAAGCGTCATTCGCTGCGGGATTGAAGCCGAGCGCAGTGTTAGCGGACTCGACGGTGTCAGCGATACCATCGCCATCGGCATCACCAGCTGCGGCAGGTGCTGCGTCTTGCAGCAATCCGGACTGACTTAGCTTAGTCCATCCAGAAGCCCAGTTCATGGAGCCGAAGGCACCGCGGAACTTTGCGGTCTCTGGAGCGCCACCTGAAGTAGCACCAGTGAGCAGAGGTGAACCAGCTGCAGGAATTGGATTCAAGGCTGTTAGAACGTTGTTGGCATCACGAGTGTAAGTGGTAAACATCGGATCGGTGTTTACGTTAGTGCTACCGTTCTGTGCTACACCAGTCAAGCTGTAGGGTGCAAATCCTTTTAAGCGAGCATCAGCTAAGCCTGACGCATTTCCTTGTAGTGCTGTCAAGTTTGTTGCCGCAGAAACTGTCGTCGTAGTATTGATACCCATATCTCCAATGTGGTTGTTGATAAATTTCGCTTGCGCGCCAATGCTCACTGCATCGTTGAATTTCATCATACCTGCGGAGAAATCATGGAACACGGAGTTGTAGATTTCACCGTTGAAGTAATCTTCAATGTGCAACGCGAAGTTACCTTTCTCGAAGTTTACATTCTTCGTGCCCGCAGTTCCGCGATTGGCAATAGGGGTATGCAGGTTGTCATTGCCAGCACCAATGAAGGTGGCGTTGTAGATGCGTGGGCGTGCATGATGCTCGCTGCCGATCGTGCCAACAATAGAATATCCAGCACTTGTGCCACCAACACCATCCCATTCGCCGCCTGCATCTTGATCTCCTGGATTTTGAATGCAGAGCCAGT
>CAMAYN010000099.1 GCA_945862285.1 Akkermansia muciniphila
AGAGCGGTGGATTAAAAAAACACATTCTTTTCAACTGGAAAAAAGATCGCCCCTTTACCCTCGCCGCCACGCATCGCCACTCTTCTCACCACATCTTACTGCGCCACTGGCTACGCATGCATGAGATTAATCAATTGGATAACATTGAAATTATCTTCCTCCCGCCATCGCTCATGCCGACTCATCTCAAGGCTGGTCATGTCGATGGCTACTGCGTAGGTGAACCATGGAATTCGGAGTCCATATTCTCAAACATCGGCTGGGTGGCTCATACTTCATCAGAAATCTCTCACGGACATCCAGAAAAAGTTCTCCTCGTTTCTGATCGCTACATTGAAGAGCATCGCGATGAATCGATTCGCCTCGTCCAAGCTCTCAAAGAAGCCTGCTACCAATGCCAACAACTGTCGAATCGCACCGAATTGATCGATATTCTGGCTCTTCCGCAATACACCGGAGCATCCAAGGATGTACTTTCCAACAGTATGCTAGGGCGCTTTCAAACGGGGAAACGCATCATTGCTGCTGAAAATTTCCATATTTTCCATGGTCCCGATGTAAATGTTCCTTCCGTCGATAAAGCATCATGGGTCGTTGCCGGCCTTCGCGCTGCGGGGGAAATGCCAGAAATCCATGGTGTTTCACTTTCGCGTATCTTCCGCGAAGATTTGTTTAACTCGGCGAAAGATAGCAAAGCATCATGAATCATAGTCACGGAAAACATGAAATCATACAATGCGAGATGCTCCATCATTCCGAACACTTGGCATGAGAACGGCTACTCACATTGGTGCAACATCAGCACACATTTGAATTTAGAAAAACCGTTCGATCGCAGAAAATTCCTCTCGACCTCCGCTAAAACATCCGCTCTTGGCTTGCTCACGAGTGGCCTTCCCACTGGCTGGCTTGGCGCGCAATCCGCATCAGATGCCCCGCAACCGCCTAAAATGTTGGTGCTCGATAAACCATTCGGCATGTTAGATTCTCTAACAAAAATGGAGTTGCAAGAAGTTTTGCTCGATCTCTGGCGGCGCAACCGCCTCACCACCCTGATGGTTACGCACGATGTCGATGAAGCCATTTTCCTCTCCGACCCTCGTTACCAAGAAGTCCGCAATCACCTTTTAGAATTTCTCAACGAGCGCTCCCACCTCCGCCCAAGCAAAATGGTGAATCTGGAAGTTTGATCAAGGTCACGCTGCTGTAAAAAGGGCAATTTGTCGGGTTGCTGATTGCGATTCTTCATTTTTTTGAAATTCTCGCTTTTCAGTTTGCATGTTGCCAGTCAAGTTCTGCCTCTGAAAACAGCAAATATGAAGGATTCAATCACGGTAGTAAAAGTGGGAACTGGTGTTTTAACCAGAACGGAGGATGGCACTCTGGATGGTGGTGCCCTCGTTCGCCTTGTTACTGCTTTAGCGAGTGTTATGGATCGTGGTCATCGCTGTATTCTCGTCTCATCCGGTGCGGTTGGCTCTGGTGTTTCTTCTTTTCAACTCGATGCCTACCCGCAAGACATTGTGACGCGACAAGCCTGTGCTGCGGTAGGGCAAGCACGTTTAATGCAAACGTATGGTGCCCTATTTAGCAATTTCCACATCACCGTCGCGCAGGTGCTTTTGACGGCCGAAGATCTTGCGGCGCGTTCGATTCATATTTCTAGCACATTGCGCCGCTTGTTAGATGAACCGCGCATCATCCCGATTATCAACGAAAATGATAGTGTCGCCATCGAGGAGCTGAAAGTGGGCGATAATGATCAGCTGTCATCGCGAGTCGCGGCACTGATCGGTGCGAAGCGTCTCATTTTACTCACAAGCGCCGAAGGACTCCTCGCGCCGGATTCAGATTTGCCGATTCCCGAAGTGAAAAATATTGATGAGGTTTTCGCCTTTGTGCGCGATACCCAAGGACGCTTCTCCATTGGTGGCATGGCCTCGAAGCTCAATGCGGTTAAATTTTCCGTCGAAAGCGGCATCGAAACATGGATTGCCAATGGTCGCAAACCAGAGCGAATTGAGGACATCGTCAACGGGCATGGCGTAGGCACAAAATTTCTTCCCACTACGAACAAATCATCCGTATGATAGAAGCAACGATTCATGAAATGGGGCAGCGTGCGCGGGTGGCGGCACAAGCACTTTCTCTTCTGGAAGCTGAGGAAAAAAACGCCATTTTACTTGCTATGGCAGATGGCTTGCGCCGGGGGAGCGAAGACATTATTTCCGCAAATCTGCATGACGTGGAGGCCGCGCAAACCAAGGGACTTTCCTCGGCGATGATCGATCGCTTGCGCCTTGACGCCGCTCGCGTGGAGAGCATGGCTAAAGGCATCGAGCAAGTTGCCACCTTGCATGACCCCTGCGGTGAAATTCTCTCCGATATCACGCGCCCCAATGGGATGCGGATTCTCCAAATTCGAGTCCCCATTGGTGTCATCGGTATTATTTATGAAAGTCGGCCAAACGTCACCAGTGATGCCGCCATTCTGTGTTTGAAATCGGGTAACGCGACCATCCTGCGCGGAGGTTCTGAGGCGATTCATTCGAATAAAGCCATTGCCGCTATTTTACAACAAAGTGGCGCGTCCGCCGGACTCCCTGCCGATGCTATCCAACTGATCCCATTTACTGATCGCGAAAGTGTTTCTGTTATGGCGCGCATGGATCGATGGCTGGATTTAATCATTCCTCGCGGAGGCAAAGGACTGATTGAAGCGGTCGTGAGCCAAGCCCGCATGCCAGTGATCAAGCATTATGATGGCATTTGCCATACTTTCATTGATGCAGCGGCAGATCGCGAAAAAGCTGTGCGCATTAGTTTGAATGCAAAAACGCAAAAACCGGGTGTTTGCAATGCTATGGAGACATTGTTAGTGCATGAAAATGCCGCTACTCGTATTTTGCCTGCCATTGTGGATGCATGGCGAACCAAGAATGTGGAAATTCGTGCTTGCGAAAAATCGCTACCCCTAATCTCAGGTGCCATTCCTGCCGTTGAGGAAGATTGGAGCACGGAGTACCTTGACTATATTGTTTCGGTGAAAATTGTGTCGTCGATCGATGAGGCGATTCACCACATCAATCATTTCGGTTCGCATCATTCGGATTGTATTGTCACAGAAGATGCCAGTGCTGCGCAGAAGTTTTTACGCTCCATTGATAGCGCTTGTGTTTTTCACAATGTTTCTACGCGTTTGGCCGACGGTGAGGAATTCGGCTTTGGTGCAGAAATAGGCATATCTACCGACAAATTGCATGCTCGTGGACCAATGGCACTACGTGAACTGACGAGTTATCAATACCGCATTACAGGCGACGGAATTATCAAATAAACAGGTTGATTTTTTTGCCAAAAACGATTTTCCTACGTTCGCCTTCTACGATTTATGAAATCAGCAATTTTATCTCCCTCCACGACATTTCTCTTATTTTTCTTCTTTTACCACCATTTCTGCGCTGCAGAGCAAGCCGCCCGAAAGTGGCTTAATACAGAAGGAAAAGAAATCACCGCTACCTATTTAAAAGTCGATGGCGAGAACGTCATGCTGAAACTAGCCAATGGAAAAACGGTTCCCTATCCCATACTAAAGCTCAGCAAAAATGATCAAGATTTCATCACATCGCTCGCGGCAAATCAAACCAAGGCGGGGCAGGATGATGATACGGTAAATTTTGACGATAAATGGCCAGAGAGTGTTACTTTTCGCGATAATTCCGACATTGAGATTGTCGCCGAAGACGATGAGAAAAAGGAGTATGTTTATCGCAGTAGGAACTACGAATACAAATGCGATGTAAAACTCAACCAATCTGTGGTGCGGACATTTTCGCGATTGTTTGAAGCGACGTATGAATATTGTCGCGCCGTGCCGTTGGCGCTCAATGGAAGTCAAAAATCGGACGAGAAATTATCCATTTTACTTTTTGAAACTCACGCTAGTTACGTCAAGGCAGGTGGGCCACCACCGAGTGCTGGCGTTTACATTCCAAGCAGGAATGTCATAATGGTTCCACTGGAGAGCCTAGGAGTCAAAAAAATCGGTGGAGGATATTCGGTAGATCGCGAAAAAACCAATAACACTCTGCCGCATGAGATTACCCATCAATTGACTCCTCAAGCGTATTTCCAATCTGGTTCTATGGGGTGGTTCTCGGAAGGGATCGCGGAATACATTGCATCGACTCCTTACAATAACGGCTTGTATCGTGTGAAAGGAAACTTTTCGGGAATTGAAAGTTACGCCACCGATTTTGGCAAAGGTGGTAAAGGGGGACGTGCACTGGGCAAAGACATTAAGGTCGGGAATCTGAAAAACTACATGATGCAAAGTTATAGTTCGTTTACTGCCAACGGAAATTTTAACTATGGGGTCGGAGTGTTGGTGACATATTATTTCCTGCATCTTGACGGCAAAGGCGATGGCGCACGCATCAAGAGTTTTCTGAAGGCCCTACGCGCAGGTAAATCTGGAACGGATGCGCTGGATGTTTTGCTCGATGGCAGAACCTTTGAAGATCTCGAAAAAGAGATTACTCTCAAGTTCAAGAAAGAGCGACTCAACATCACCTTCGGCAGTAAGTAATCGGATTTCCTCAAAGGTTTGAGGCAATACGTTCAACCGTCCATAGGGCTCCCATCGCTAGGATTGCGACGTTGGCGAGTAGCTTGATTTTAGGGAAATATTTCATTTTTGAAAGAGGGAATGTAAGTCCCCAAAGAACAAGCAAAACCACGATCTGCGCTACTTCTACGCCCGCATTCGCGCTGACTAAGGCAAACGTGAAGTTGCTGCTGCCCACAATCCATGAAGAGAGAACCTGAGCAAACCCACAACCATGCACTAGGCCGAAGAGAAAGATCATCGCCAAGCGCAAATTCTTCGGTGGTTGTTTTCGTAGAATATTTTCAAGGGCAAGAAACGCAATGCTCGCCGCGATGATTGGCTCTACCCATGCAGGACTCGCCACAAAGACTCCTGCCGAACACATACCTAACGTGACAGTGTGCGCCGCGGTAAAGGAAAGCGACTGCATGAGCAAATTCCGACCCATGCCAGCAGCAAAAAACATGCCTGCCAGAAATAACATGTGATCCATTCCTTTAGGTAAAACATGCAGAAACCCTTGGCGAAACGCTAAAGCCCAAGCACTTTCTCCCTGTTCTTGCGCGACGACGTCGGCTTTGCGTTCAATGACTAGGGTTTGTCCCCTCGTAAGTGTGCTATATTGATCTTCCGCCAAACGAACTACCAAATCGGGTTGATTGAAATCTTTCCAATGAAATGTGAGATATTGGCGAGATTCTGGAATGGGGATTAAGACGCGATAATAAGCAACTCCATTGAGTAGTCGAACGAACTCCGGTTTCGATTGTTGAAAATCCACAAACACCATTTCCCACGCGATGTCTCGATCGCCATCGCGCAAGGCCACGCAATCACGGAGATAAATCTCTGTCTCTTTTCGCAAGGCCGCATGCTGTGTTTCGTCCTGTTCTTGTAACCACGAAAGAAGTGGTGCTTGTTGATTTGGGTCATCTCGATTTTCTGGGATGGCATACCCCACATCAAAGAGGATTTCGATTCCTGCGTCTAATTTCTCCGCATAAAAGCTAGTAACAACATGCGCAAAGCTCATTTGACAGATCAACAGTAAATCGAGTGCGATCAATAGGAGGAATTTCATTCGCCCAGAGGTTTGTTAGAATCGGTAGCGCTGTCGATAAAATATTCTTTTTCTTCTTCATTTGCCGCGCCCGCCTCGGCTCGTATGGTACAAAACGTTGCTCAAAAACTTTGCTCTTGTCAGCTCTAAGCGCACACTCTATTGAATCATCATGACCGTGCACGGAATATCATCGTATCTGTTCTTGCTAGCAATTTCACTGTTGCTGGTTCTTACTGGCCAGCCTGTGCTTGCAGGTGACAAAAAAGGCAAAGATGTCGCTCTTACGTTTCACATGCAGACCGAAATCGAAGGAAATCCGAAAATGTTTTTCAAGATCAACGTGGCGGGGAAAGAATGCGCTTTCTCGCAAATGGCAGACTTTTCTAGCCGCGATGTCGTAGCATTCAGTCCTTTCCTAGGGGACGATCAAAATACCTTTGGTATCGTTTTTCAGCTAAAAAGCTCAGCGAAAAATAAATTGGAAAATCTCTCCACCGCTAATCGGGGTAAGTATCTCTGTGCCAAATTCAATGGAAGAGTCGTCGATGCCGTCATGATTGATAAAACAGTATCTGATGGTATTTTAGTAATCTGGAATGGCATTACCGATGGCGAAATCAAGGCGCTTGATAAACTAGCACCACGCATTGGCGAGAAGAAAAAGTAATCCTGATTCGAAATGCTTTTCTCGATTTCGCGCTCGCTTGTCTGCGGCTTACTGTTGGCACTCACCCACGCGGTGGATATTCAATTACCTACGGAAAATCGACACCTGTTTTCCAATGAACCGCAGAAATTCTACATGTATGTGGATCGCTATTTTGAGGGCAATCATTCGCAACCATGGCAAGCGGGGAGTTACGGGTTTGTGCGCACTTCTGTCAGGGTGGATAATCAAATCATCGAAACAAAGTTTCATGAGGGCATCGATATTGCACCGATTAAGCGCGATAAAGCAGGAAATCCGTTAGATCTAGTCAGCTCCATCGCTGCGGGGAAAGTGGCCTATGCATCCCTCAGAACAGGTGCGAGTAACTACGGAAAATACGTGGTCATTGAGCATCCTTGGGAAAATACCTCTGTCTATAGCCTTTATGCCCACCTTGGCGAAATCACCTGCCAGGTCGGTGATCCAGTTGCCAAAGGTGCCGTGATCGGGCGCATGGGCTACACTGGCTCTGGTATCACGCGCGTGAGAGCGCATTTGCACCTCGAACTGGCCTTGATGCTCAGCGGACGCTATGTCGAATACTCGGCGAAGATGAATAACGTCCATGGACTCTTCAATGGGATGAATCTCGCAGGCATGGACGTAGCGGCATTTTTTCATGCGCAACGTGACAAGACCGATCTAAAAATTAGTCAATTTCTTGCCTCATACCCCGCCTATTTCAAAGTCACTGTCCCGCGCGACCAACCGATTGAAATGGCGACGCGCTATCCGTGGATGGTGCGGCAATCTGCGGATGGACACCCGACACCATCGTGGGAAATTGCCTTTTCTGAAACCGGCATGCCCTTGACCATTACGGCCAGTGAACGCACCGTGGCCAAGCCGCAAATCACTATGGTGCGTCCCTCGCCGATTCCTCACAGTTACCGCACGCGTGGTCTCATCACGGGCAAAGGTCTTGAAGCGAGCCTCAGCAATGATGGGCTCACACTACTCAATTTACTTTGTGGGAATTTCCCCGCCGCCGCAGTTCCCACAACACCCACTCCGCTTACCAATTAAATTAGCTCCACTCTCCATTTATGAAACCATCCGAAAAATTAGCTCAGTTAGGCCTTACGCTTCCTACCGTCCCCACGCCGATCGCTGCATACGTGAATTGTGTCCGCACGGGAAATTTATTGTTTCTCTCAGGCGGCTTGCCCATCGATGCTGAGAGCAAGATTATCGGTCAAGTACCGCGTGATGTATCGATCGAAGAAGCGCAAGAAGGATCAAGAATTTGCATTCTCAATCGCCTAGCCGTCATCGCGGCTGAGATTGGCTCCATCGATCACATCTCGAAAATTGTCACTCTAAATGGTTTTGTCAGTTCTGCTGCGGATTTTTATGATCATCCCAAAGTAATCAACGGTGCCTCGGAACTATTATTAGAGATCTTTGGCGAGCGCGGCAAACATTCGCGCACTGCCTTAGGGGTTTCTGCACTTCCTTTGAATGTCTGCGTAGAAATCAACTTGGTGGTAGAGGTTGCCGAAGGGTATTAGGATGAACTACTCTGAAAAAATTTTATTAAAATGTCGGCGATTGCAAAAATTTTGCATGTAAAATAATAGCTGAAATTTTAGAAGCGCGTTACCACTATTAAGGCTTTTGATTTCTTTTCTTAAATTCTCTTAGTTCTGGATACCTCTTGTAGGCAAGAGTTCTTAATTTATAAGCATCTTTACAATATGATCTCATGGCAATTCCCCTTGCGATAAACCCTGAAAACATCGTAATAAAAATCGGTCTAAATAGCGCTTTTACCATGATTCTTACATCCCCTTCGCTCTCCGCTAATGCGATCTTATGCACAAAGTATAGATAGCCCAATGGTATTCCGATGATAAAGCCCACGATCGTGATCACGTTGAGCTTTCTTGACTGGATTTTTGCACTCTCATATTCCTGCTCTGTAATTGCTTCTGCAATAGTGAGATGCGGTGGAATGATCATGCGCCAATTTTATTCGGCGAATCTCTCAAAGTCAATGTTAGCGTTGGGCCAATCCGCACATGGAAATTTGTTAGTAATTTAAGCTCAATGAACAAAGATTTTTGTAGCGCAGCTTACCTGAAGAGTCGTAATCGCTTAGAGAATCCGATGCTCATGGGCAAAAATCATTATTCGGCGAAACAATCCGATCTTTTGTAACGGAAGCTCGATTTCGAGCTTAAGAACAACCTTCTGAGACTCTTCCGATAATCGATAAAAATGGATGATTTGCTTCTGTGAAATACTTTGATTGCGAAAATATCAGCAGATTTGAATTTTTTGCTGGTCATCGTAATGCCGTTTTTCTATTTTGGCAGCAACAAGAATTAGATTTATGAGCACGACAAAAGATTACCGTCATCAGATTAACGTCAGAGCGAAATCCTCTTCGCAGTTGGAGCTAGAACACGATTCCTATGTTGGTCAGTCTCCTTTGGCGGAGGATTTAGAGCTTCAACTTCGCGATACGAATGCTCGCTTAGAACGTCTCAAGCGCGAACGTGACGAGGCGGAGCGATTGACGCAGGAGTTAGCAGACCTGAATTCCAAAAAGAGTCTTTTCATCTCCACCCAAGCGGAGATCACTGAGAAACTTACCAATGCCGTTACGCTGATCGAGCGCGAGTTGCTGGCGATGAGGACGGAGGCGCAGCAGTTAGAGCAATGTCATGAAACGTTTGACATTCATTTGAGCAAAATTACGAAGTTTGATCCCGAGTCCTGGACGCGGGAGAATATGCACGCCAACTTAGACAAATCGTTGGAATACATGGAGCAAGCAGCGGATGAATATGAACAAGCAGCAAAATATTTTTCTACCAAACAATCAGGAAATATTTTCTCCGCTCAGTCGCGCAAGGGCACAAAACCCCAGTTTGGTCAATCGAGTGATTTCTTCGAGCAAGTGAAAAACGGTTTCGCGTTCAATCTTCCCTTACTTTCCGTTTTCGTACTGGCTCTATTGATTTATTTACTAAAATAATCTTTTGTATCAGATGCCTAAAACCACGGATTTTCTTGACGAGGAACTCAAGCGGCAACTGGAAGAAAAAGCTCTTCTGGAGCAGGAGATTCGTGATTTAGAGCAAGAACCAGATCGCATCCGTGGCGAACAAGAAGAACGCAGTCGCATGCTCCCGCCATGGGAAGAATTGGCTGACCGCAAGCGTCAAAATCAATTTGAAACCAGCGTGTCGCGATGGGAGCTAACCAATAAGCGGCGGGAGCTTACGCGGAGCATTTTGCTAATGATCTTACTCGTCATGGCTGTGCTCGCGTCCTCTTGGTGGGTCTTTCAATTCATCCAACGCATGGGAGTTTGATGACGAATCCCGCTCAGACCTCAGAACCATTGGCGTCAAAGATCCTATCGCGTTTTGAATGGCTTGACGCATGGCGCGGCTTAGCGGTGATTTGGATGATTCAGACGCATTGCTTCAATGCCTTTATGGATGCCGAATGGACGAAATGGCCATCGTATCATAGCCTGAACTACGCCAATGGCTTAGTTGCTCCTTCCTTTCTTTTCATCGCCGGATTTGTGCAAGGGTATGCCATCCGCCGCGTGTGGGATCGCGGAGAGATTTGGCAGATCACTCGCTCGCGACTACTGCGCTTGGGTCTGATTTTTTCTCTCGGGTATGCGCTACGGCTTCCGGTGCTGTTATCGATGATCGGCAAGGGAAATATCACGCAACTTCTGGTGGATTGGCTGTGTGTGGTCGATATCCTTTCATGCCTCGGAGCCTCATTGGCCTGCATTTTAGGAATCGCGAGAATTTGTCAAAATGGCAAAAATTTTGATCGGATTTTGGCGCTGCTCGCCTGCGGCTGTGTCATTTTATCACCGATTGCAAACGATTGGACTCATGAAAATCCCTTCGTGCAACTCGGGCTAACTTGGATGAATCGGAATTACGATGCTCTATTCCCCTTACTTCCCTGGTTTGGATTTGCCGCCTTGGGGGCGCTTTTCTCCCGCTGGCGCAGTCCTGCCAAGGCATTTCTGATCGGCTCAATCGTCGCCTTTGTTTTTTCGCGATTTCTCCCGCCGATGGGAGCTGCTGGAAATCATGTGGAACCTGCATTTTTTATGAGCCGCCTCGGTTGGGTGCTGTTGATCGGTACGGGATTCGCTTGTTGCCGACTTCTTTCTGCGGGGAAATTGCTTTTACTCGTCGGTCAAAAATCGCTGCTCTTCTACATCGTCCACCTACAAATCATCTACGCCTATTTACTCAATCAGCCATGGCTGCAAACGATGCCGCCAGTTAGCAAAGTGATCCTATCGATGATCCTAACGTTTTTTGGTTCTTTTGCCGTCGCTTGGTTGGTGAAGATGTCGGCATCGGTTATCCCTCGGCGTTCCGCATAAAGTCGGCGACTTGATAGAAAAAATCATCCAAAAACGGTCTCGACGTTGCCGGTACAGCACATTCATCCATCGCATTCCCCATTAGCAGCAACCACCGATCACGAGCTGCCGTGTCGATGCGAAAGGGCGCGTGTCGCATCCGCAAGCGCGGGTGGCCGCGTTCGCGGATATAGGTTTCATCACCGCCAAGACGAAACAATAAAAAGTCCCTCAGCCGTTCTTCCGCGCCCTGCCAATCATCGGGCGGATACATGGGGCCGATGAGATCGTCTTTTTTGACCTTCTGGTAAAATATCGCCACGAGTTTTGCGATACCCTCCCGCCGCAGATCAGCCATCACCATCATTTCATTTGTCATCGTTTTGCTAGGAACGTGATAGCATTGCCGCAGAGCATTTCAAGCACCAAGCATGGAATGGGAAAAAGGCAGCATTTCATCGACTCTTTTATTCGGCAAAATCCCTCGCAGTCTTGCGCAAAAATAATCCATTGAGGAGCAAAAAAGATCACGCATGGTGCTTGACAAGCGAGCGTCCCAGTGAATACGGAAGCGCATGGCAAAACGATCGATCGAAAATTTGGATGTAAATGGCAAGGAAGTTCTCATGCGTGTGGATTTCAACGTCCCGCTCAAAAATGGCGCAATAACCGATGACACACGCATCACTGCTGCGGTTCCATCCATCAAGCACCTGCTCAATGGCGGTGCCAAATTAGTGCTTTGCTCACACCTCGGTCGCCCGAAAGATGGCCCAAGTGCGGAATTCTCTCTCAAGCCTGCCGCCGTCCGCCTCGGCGAATTGCTCGGACAAGATGTAGCTCTCGCCAGTGATTGCATCGGCGAGGAAGTCGCCGCCCAACGCGCTTCTTTACAAGCAGGGCAGGTATTGCTTCTGGAAAATACCCGCTTCTACAAACAAGAAGAGAAAAACGACACCGAATTCGCCCGCCAACTCGCCGGCAATGCCGAAATTTTCGTCAACGATGCCTTCGGAACCGCCCACCGTGCCCACGCATCCACCGAAGGTGTTACCCATTTTGTCAATCAAAGTGCCATGGGCTTCTTGATGGCTCGCGAATTGGAATACCTCGTCGATAAACTCGAACAAGCTGCTCGCCCCTTCGTCGTCATCATGGGCGGTGCCAAAGTCTCCGATAAAATTCAAGTCATCAACGCTCTCATGGCCAAAGCCAACACCTTCATCATCGGCGGTGCCATGGCCTACACGTTCCGCAAGGCGCAAGGTTACAAAGTCGGCAAATCTCTGGTAGAAAATGACAAGCTCGACCTCGCCCTCGAAATCCTCAAAAATGCCGCAGACAAAGGCATCCGCTTCCTGCTTCCTGCCGACAATCGCATTACTCAAGAATTCAAAAACGGTGCCGAAACCAAAGTCATCGCTCCTTATGCCGACGGCGGAGAAATCCCTGACGACTGGGAAGGCATTGACATTGGCGACGTCGCCATTGCCGAATTTAGCAAAGAACTCGCCACCGCTGGCACCATCCTCTGGAACGGCCCGATGGGTGTATTTGAAATCGATTCCTTCGCCGCCGGCACACGCGCCATCGCCCAAGCCGTCGCAGACTCTCCCGCCCTCTCCATCGTCGGCGGTGGCGATTCCGTAACTGCCGTGAACAAATTCAACCTCGACGAGCAAATGAACTTCATCTCCACAGGCGGTGGCGCATCGCTCGAACTACTTGAAGGCCGTGAACTCCCCGGCGTTGCCGCATTAACCAATCTCTAACACCTAAAACAATATGTATCGCCGCCCCATCTTAGCCGCCAACTGGAAAATGAACAAAGGTCCTTCTGAAACGCAGGACTTCGTAAAATCATTCATCCAGAAATCCTCCGAACGCTTCAGTGCCGACATCGTCATCGCTGCGCCGTTTTTATGCCTTCCCGCCCTCAGTGAATCGCTCCGCGAAGTGGACGGCGTGGAAATGGCAGCGCAAAACTGCTCCCAGTTCGACGACGGTGCCTACACTGGCGAGATCAGCGTGAAAATGCTTCGTCAAGTACTCGTGCGCCACGTCATCATCGGGCACAGCGAACGTCGCTCAATCTTCGGTGAGACAAACGCCGTCATTAATGCCAAAATGAAAAAAGCCCGCGAAGTCGGACTGAAACTCATTTTCTGCATTGGCGAAACTCTCGAAGAACGCAATGCCGGACAACTCGAAGCCGTGCTTAGCAGCCAAATCATCGAAGGTCTTGCGGGCCTAACCCTAGAAGACCTCGACCACACTGTCATTGCCTACGAACCCGTTTGGGCGATTGGCACCGGTGTGACCGCCACGGCCGAGCAAGCCCAAGAAGCCCACGCTTATGTTCGTAGCGTCGTCGCCTCAATCTACGGAGAAGAAGCTGCTCAAAAAATGCGCATCCAATACGGCGGCAGCGTCAAACCAAACAATGCCGCTGAGCTTATGGCATGCCCAGACATCGACGGCGCCCTCATTGGCGGTGCCTCCCTCGATGCCCAGAGCTTCTTCGACATCATTAAAAACGGAGTTCCTGCCTAAGGAAATCTGCCCCAATGATCTAAACAGGGAACGAGACCACGGATCCGCGTGGATCTA
>CAMAYN010000100.1 GCA_945862285.1 Akkermansia muciniphila
ACTATTGGCCGACTCCAATCCTCACTTAATCGCATTCTACAAAGCAATTGCAAGTGGGGCGATAACGCCAAGCAGCGCACGGAAAGTTTTTGAGGAAGAAGGTTCCGAGCTGCTGCGCTCAGAAGGACAGCATTTCTATTCGATTCGCGAGCGATTCAATAAGACTGGTGACCCGATGGATTTTCTATTTATCAACCGATCTTGCTTCAATGGCATGATTAGATTTAATCGCAAAGGTGGGTTCAATGTTCCATTTTGTAAAAAGCCGAACAGATTTGCACAGGCTTACATCACCAAGATTTGCAATCAAATCAAAGCTATTTCCGATGCTATTTCTTGCGGAGATTATGAATTTAGGAATCAAGACTTCCGCACAACAATAGAATCCGCTGACACTAAGGATTTCTTGTATTGTGACCCGCCATACATTGACCGTCATGCCGACTATTTCAACGGCTGGGATGAGAGCCACGAGCTTGATCTCGCTAAACACTTGGGCGCATCCCAAGCTAAGTTCATTTTGTCCACGTGGCACAGCAACGAATTTAGATCCAATCATTTTATCGATTCTGTATGGAGCCAATACCACATTCTTACAAGAGAGCATTTTTATCATGTTGGTGGAAGTGAAGAGAATCGCAATCCAATGCTAGAAGCCCTAATCACAAACTTTGATCCCAATTACGAAGATCAGAAGCTTGAGCACGAAGTTCAGTTGCAGTTACTTGAGTCTCCGGGAGTCTATAGAACCAAGATACGTCCAGCATAAAACAAGAAGCACAACAAGCCACATCATCCAATCACTAGGAGCGGCCCTGTTTCCATGTCTTCCCGTAACTACAACATCAACCCCGTGATCCACGCCCGCCCCCGCTCCTAATGGCGGATGTGCTCATCGTTCGCTAGAAATTGACTCAGCCACAAAAAGTCTTGGGCATTGAAAGGTTGATCCGATTTCGCAGATTGACTTACGTTTCTGGCCCGAAGTTTCTTGAGTGCTTCAAAGAGGTGATTCGACGCCTTTTCGGACACAATAAGCATGTGGTCGAACAAGACAGAATATCCAACGGCGGGTAGCGTGTAATTTTCATGCCAATATTTTTATTGCCCTGATCCCGTTGATTTGGTAATAGCCTTCTTAATGTAGCAATTCGATTGAATCATTGTGACTAAATCGAAGGCCTACATGATTCAATAACCAAAATAATCCCATGAAACAAAAATACCAAAATAATCCCATTCGTATTTTCGCAAGTTCCGCAATTTTATTGTTGTGTGCCAATCAAAATCTTCAAGCACAACTCACGACCAATCGCTACTGGGATCCGTCCAGTGGGGGGAGCTTCGGATCGATCAATAATACAACGCAATGGGTATCACCACTCAACATCGTTTGGACCAACAGCACTACTGGAGGCAGTACGCGACTTCAGAACTACAGTACCACTACCACCGACATCTGTAACTTCGGCGGACCAACCGCTGCACTGGGAGGAGGAACCATTCCTGTTGGCACAGTCAATGCGGGTTGGTTGAGTTTTAATACGATCTCTGGGTCTGGGGTCACTCTCTCTGGTGGCACAATCACTCTCAACGCCGCAGCTAAAATCATCGTTAACAACACTACCTTCAATCACACCATTTCTTCGACTCTCGCCGGAGCTGCGACTTCTCTCGCCAAGGAAGGGAATGGAAACATCATTCTCTCGGGGAGTAACACCTTCACAGGTAACACCACCATTACAGCAGGTACTCTTACTCTAGCAAACAGCAACGCACTCTTGAATAGCCCGTTGGACACAAGCTCGAGTATTTCAGGATCTACCACCGCAGGGCTGAAAACGACTGTCTCAGCCCTGACATTCGGCGGACTACTAGGAAACAAAAATCTTGCCGATCTTTTCACCACAACGTCAGGTGGTTTCACATCAGTAAATGGAATCACTCTGAACCCTAGAAATGGGCTCACGGCGAATTATTTCGGTGAGATCTCAGACGGTGCCGTAAATATGAGCATAACGAAAAACGGACAAGGTACCCAGGTTCTCTCTGGCACCAATACATTTACCGGGCAAACGGTAGTCAACAACGGCACACTGCGACTTGACTACAGCACAAATGATAGCAGCAAACTATCTGACACAGGCACCTTAGTCCTCGGCAACGGTATCATCGATTTATCGGGAGGGAGTCACACGGAGGTTGTAGCTGCGACAATTCTATCGGGTAATTTTTCTATAACACGCACTTCTGGAACAGCTAAATTAGCATTAGGAGAGGTCACAGGATCGGGCAATATCGATATTTCAGCCGACAACATCGCCACGACCACTAGCACGAATAACGCCTTGGGCTTTTTACCATTCGCAACGATAGGCGGCGGAAATTTGGCGGCAAATGACGGTAGCGGTAACATCGTGACATTTTCGGGGTATGTTGACATCAGCGCCCGCGGTCCAAGTACGATTCCTGACAACGCAAACGCTCTCGTCCGCATCGTTAGCGATGGAACAAGTGGAAACATTGAACTCGCCGCACCTACGACATCGATTAACAACTTACTTCAAAGCAATCCTAATTTCGCCGCCATAATCGATACAACTGGCAAAACATTTGCTTGCAATGCTCTCACGGTGGGATCGGATGCTGAATCACTGAGCATAGGCATAGCATCAAGTGATGGTAGTCTTCGTAGTCTGCAATCGGGCGGCACATTATCTCTTACTTGCGCCAACCCAACGGGCTTTCTAGCGGTAAATGCCTCGATCCTTGATAACACTACAGCCTCTGCCGTAAGCACCTCGGGTTCTGGCACAATCGTTATCGCTGGTACAAATACCTACACTGGTACGACATCTGCCAATGCAGGAACACTACGTTTAAGCGGATCTCTAACCGGAAGTACGGTATTGATCGCAGGCACCGCGATTTTAGATCAGACCTCTACTGGAGTCATTTCTGGGAATGCGTCCATTTCCCATAATAGTAATGGCAACTCGATACTTGCTGGCTCTAATGATTATAGTGGATCTACCAATATTACTAGCGGCACCTTGAGTATTCGGAATAATTCCGCATTGGGGAGCACAACAGAAGGTACCGTCATTGCAGCCGGAGCAGCCTTACTCATTCAGGATAGCATCACTGTTGGGGAGGAAACACTAACACTAAACGGCACCGGCACCGGTGGCACAGGTGCCCTACGCAGCACTAACGGCAACAACGTCTATAGCGGGCCGATTAGCTTGGCAAGCGATACCAGCATTGCAACCGATGCTGGAAGTAGCTTAACTCTTAGCAATACTGGTTCTCTGAGTGGTTCCACCTTTTCGCTGATTGTTGGAGGCGCTGGAAATACAACCATTGATAGCAATATCAATATCACTTCTGGATCCATAACGAAGCAGGGAACAGGAACGCTGACCTTGACTGGTAGCAACTCTTTCACTGGCAGTATCAGTGTGAGCAGCGGTGTAATCAATCTCCAAAACAGTAGCGCCACAGGAACGACGGCGGGCGGCGTCGGTGTATCGAGCGGCGCAGCAGTCCAGCTTCAAGGTGACATTACTCTAGGAAATGAAGCCCTTACTTTAGTTGGTACGGGAGTATCAAATGATGGTGCTCTTCGCAACATCAGCGGCAGCAATACTTGGGGTGGGCTTATTTCCCTTAGTGTTAACACTCGCTTCCAATCGGACGCTGGTAATTTGATCTTTAACGTATCATCAGGCGATGCCATTGCCGGCACTGGGGTTGCCACTTCTGCGTCAAGCAATGTCAATATGACGTTTAGTGGCAATGGCGACTTCACGGTTGCAGATCCTATCTCTAGCGGATCACTAGGCACGGGAATTCTCACCAAGACAGGCACCGGTACACTGACAATGCAAGCGGCTAACACCTATACTGGTCCTACTGTGATCTCATCTGGTTTGATTCACCTACAGAACGGGCAAGCATTACGAAACAGCCCGCTCGATACCGCGAATAGTGTGGCAGGCGATGCCGCAAATGGATTAAAAACGACAGCAACTTCCCTCACTATCGGCGGACTCATCGGAAATAAAAACTTGGCAGACACATTTACAACCACATCTGGAGGATACGAGAATGTCACAGCGCTCACACTGAATAACGCTCTTGCGAGATCCTACGACGGCATTATCGCCAATGGCGCCTCCGGAATGACACTCACCAAAACAGGTGCGGGAATACAAACGCTCAATGGCGTGCAGACTTACACGGGGGCCACAGTCATCACTGGTGGCACGCTCAAGTTAAACGGAGCGGCATCCATTGCTAACACAGCAAATATCACAGTCGGCAGCGGTGCAGTTCTTGACATATCATCACTTAATAATTCACTTAGCTTGGAAACATTTCAAACTTTTAGTGGCAGTGGAACTGGAGCCAACGCAACGGGTAATATCACTACCCTCATCCAACGAGATCTGAATTTATCGACGGGCGGCATATCGTTCCCCAGCTATGGCGGAGCCAATGGCAGCAACGCCACTAACGCCCCACTGACCGTCATAGGAACGGGCGAGTTGAAGCTGAACGGCGCACCTATCACGGTAACAACCACCTCGCAACTCGCTGCTGGCACCTATGTTCTCGTGGCAAAGAGCGGCAGTGCACTCGTCACCGGAACACCAGGCTCGCTCACAGTCAATGGCGCGGGGGTGAGCGGCAACGCATCAATCGCTGTTAGCGGCGACCAACTCGTTCTCACCGTTACAGCCGCTGGATACTCCTCTTGGCAAACCACTAACAGTGCGGCAGGTGCGTTAGACTCTGATCACGATAACGATGGCGTTAGTAATGGTATCGAATACTTTCTTGCAGGGCCAAACGGCAATAGCACAGGATTTACTTCACTACCAAATGCTATTACTAGCAGTGGAGTGCTAACTGTTACATGGCTAAAAGGCGTTGGATATAGCGGGATATATGGTACCGACTTTGTCATTGAAACCTCAACTTCTCTGAGCGAGCCCTGGAGTAGCGAGATTTCACCTGGCAATGTTGTCGATTCACCAACGAGCGTCATTTACACCTTCCCGGGCGGGCCTAACTATACTGATAAACGCTTCGTTCGCCTAAAAGTCACTGGACCGTAACCGCATGGTGCTACTGGCCAAAAGGATAATCTTTCATGTAAGCTAGATGCTTGTTGGCTACTACTTGTATGCCCGAGCCCACACACTTCTGAAATGATTACCCTTTGGCCAATTGTTCACAGCCTTTGATGTCGAGCTTGCCGGAGGCGAGGATGGGGATTTCATTTACCTTGACGATACGTTTCGGACACCAGAGAGAGGGAATTCCTTCGTCCATCAGCTTGTAACGAAGATCGATGCATTCTTGCTCAAGTGCCATGCCGGCGATTGTGGAAAGAAGAATTATGGCCTCCCCTTTGGCGGCATCTGGCACACCAACGATGGCGATTTTCCGTTCGGTTTCTTGATCGAGCGCGAGGCATCGATTGATGGAACTTTCTAATGTTTCATGCGGCACCATTTCGCCGCCAATTTTTGAGAATCGGGAGATGCGTCCTTCGATGCGAAGGAATCCTTCATCATCGACGCGTCCCACATCACCGGTGAGAAACCAGCCATTATTAAGAACTTCTTCCGATTTTTTTGGTTGATTGAGGTAACCGTTAAAGACGTTAGCTCCGCGAAGCCAGATGAGTCCTTGTTGATCGATGTCCACAGGTTTTTCTGTGGCGGCATTGGTCATTTTAATGGCGATGCCGGGTAAAAGCTGTCCGACGCTGCCCGTCCGCGAACTAGGAATGACGATTTCATCGTCATGGCTTGGCGTGAGGTTGGGGAGATTGACATTGGTTGCCGGCGAGGTCTCGGTAAGTCCGTAGCCTTCTTGGGGGCGGATGTTGAATTTTTCTTCAAAGGCCGTAGCGAGGGAGTCGGGCAGTTTTTCCGCCCCTGTTACGACGAGAGTGAGTGAGGCCAGTTGCTCCGGTTCCACGCGTTTCATAAATCCACGGAGGAAGGTGGGGGTGGATAGTAGCAAGTTGACTTTTCGTTGGTGAATCAGCTCGGCGAGGCGCTTGGTATCGACGGGACTGGTGTAGGTTACTAAATCCAAGCCGGCCAGAATGGGATACCAAAGAGTGACGGTGCAACCGAAAGAATGGAAGAGTGGCAGGCAGCCGAGGATTTTTTGACCGCGCTGCATATTCAGGCGGGAATGGAATTGGATCTCATTCGCGAGCACGTTGCGGTGTGTGAGCGATACTCCTTTCGGCTCGCCAGAGGAACCTGAGGTAAAGAGCAGCACGGCTTCTTGATCTGCTGGTTTTTTCAAAATACCTAGTTTCGCCGCGATGGCTGTGGCTGGTAAAAAACGTGACAACATCAGCCAAAGACCAATTTTCCCCTTGAGCGGTGGGAGCACGCGTTCGACGAGGATCAAATCGCGGTTCGGTGGCCAGGGGAATGAGGGGAATTTTCTCACGAAGGGATCGACTGTGATGAATCGATCCAAGCCCGCTTGTCTCATGGAGGAGCGAACCGCTTCTTGACTGGCGGTAAAGTTCAGATTGACGGGAACTTTTCCCGCAAGAATGACGGCAATATTGGCGATTAATCCCGCACGACCCGGCGGTAAAACGATACCCACACGCGGCTGGTCTGTCTCGGCTTTGATGTATTGGGAAAGAACGATCGCCGTCGCAAGAACTTTGTCGTAGGTTAGCTCTGAGTCGTCTGCGCCATCAATAATTTTCCCTTTTTTTCCGTAGGTCTTTAGTCCACGTATGAGTAGAGTGCCTAAATTTTGTTGTAGGAATGAGCGTTGTGAATAGGCCTCTTCGAAAGCGATGAGCAGCTTTTCACGGTAGGTGGCGATGGAGGCGCGGTTCGGCTCGATGCTAGCCCCCACACACAAGACACCTTGCGGCAGTGAGCTATCGGCACCAATGGAAAAATTTCCTTCTTTGGGATGATCGACGGCGATGGGCAAGATCGGCAGACCTAATTTACACAGCGTTTTTAGTGTTTTTGGTGGAATGTGGCAAGGTGTGGCGGCGCGGGCTTTCGCTTGAGCGGCAAGGTAAATGATTACGGCATTTTTTTCGATAAATTGTAACAGTTGGCGGCCAGCGGCTTGGGGGTCTTTATCTTCATCGGATATCATTGCACCCGCATCACCCTGAATGGCGCGTTCCCATTCTGGCGACAGCTTAGATTTTTCTTCAATGAGCCAGGTGATAGGTCGTCCGTGAAATAATTTCCGCAATACAGGAATTTCTCCTAAAGTAACTAAGCCAGGAATAACGAGCGCACCAGTAGCGGGAATGCGATCTTGACCAATTGTGTGATAGAGACTCATATATGTAGAATTACTCACGAAACGTAATCCCGATGTGGTTTCATGCCAACTGGATTTTCAAGGAATCGTAACGAACACGTGAAGAACATCGGCAATTGATTTGACAAAGCGGAACATCGGTGAAAAATCCCGCCACCATGGAAGACGTCATCATCATCGGCACAGGCTGCGCAGGTTACACAGCCGCAATTTATACTGCTCGTGCGAATCTCAAGCCCCTCATGCTCTCAGGGATGCAACCTGGTGGCCAGCTTACCACTACCACAGAAGTGGAAAATTTCCCCGGGCATCCCGAGGGAATTATGGGACCTGAGCTCATGAATCGAATGCAGAAACAGGCAGAAAAATTCGGCACTCGTATCCAATATGAGCAAGTCGATATCGTAGAAAAACAACCAGATGGAACATTTCTGGTCAAAACAGCATCCCATGATTACAGCAGCAAAACCGTGATCATCGCCACCGGTGCAGCACCACGCCACCTCGGTTTACCGAATGAAAAAGAACTCATCGGACGTGGTCTCACATCATGCGCGACTTGCGATGGTGCATTTTATCCCGATGTTCCCGTGGCAGTGATTGGCGGCGGCGACAGTGCCTGCGAAGAAGCTGGTTTCTTGACACGTTTCGCGAGCAAAGTGTATCTCGTGCATCGACGCGATGAACTACGAGCTTCAAAAATCATGGCTGATCGTGCCCTCGCGAATCCCAAAATCACCCCCATTTGGAATTCTACCGTTACCGCGTATCTCACAGATGAAAAAGGGGAAATGCGAGCCATGAAGCTACAAAACTTGGTTACGGGCGAAGAATCCGAAACGGAAGTCAAGTGCGTATTTGTCGCCATCGGTCACGTGCCTAACAGTTCATTCCTCGGCGATCTTGTGGATCTGGATGAAAATGGGTATATTTTACAAATCCCAGGCCGTACTGCCACGAAAACAGCCGGGCTTTTCGCCGCAGGTGATGTCGCTGATCATTTTTATCGCCAAGCCATTACTGCTGCTGGTCAAGGATGCGCAGCCGCTCTTGAAGCAGAACGCTACCTGTCACATTAATCCGTCGTTTTACTCTCCCCCAAAACGTTATGATTTAGATCAGGCTCACTCGGAGGAGCAAAACCTCTGGGGGTCGCGTCCACAAAATAGACATCGCGATTCGGACGCGACCCCGGGCAGTGAATATCCAACAATACCAAAGCCTCATTTGCGGTGACAAAACAATGTGTCGTACCGGGCGGCAAACGTAAAAAATCTCCTTGGCATAACTCATGTGACAGCCCGTCGAGAAATGCCACGCCGGTTCCTTCTAAGACGTAGTAAAATTCTTCCGCGATCTTATGGTAACTCGTATTTGTCCGTTGATGCGGTTCGATCCTCACCCGATACGCCGTAGCTGCGGCTTCATCTGCTTCCGATAGCAACGATTCAATTTCATACGGCCCAAGCTGCTCTTTCAAATTCCCATCAACTTGCCGATTGTGAACGATCCTCATGTCGACAAATTCGACTCATCTCTCATGCATCTGTAAATCAAAAACTAGCAAAAGTGTAAAAATCGCTGTAAACAAAAGCCTATTCTAATTAGAACTGGCCACTGAGTTTGCGGAAGATCCAGAACAGGGCGAGCAGGGTGATGATGAAGGTCAAAGTGATCCAATGGTGCCAGAGCGGAATCCGATTTTCCAGTGGACGTGGCTCGGGGAGCGCGTTGATTTCTTTGATCAGGCTCTCTAGTGCGGCGGGTTGAATCATGCGGCCTTTGGAAATGCGCGAGAGTTCTTGCAATACCTCGGGAAGTGCAGGCTGGCCGGTTTTTTCAAGATCGACAGTTTGGGCAAGAATGGTGGTTACAACGGGTTTGCTGTCGTCGTCGGCGATGTTCGCGCTGAGTTTCCATGCACCAGGGGCATCGATGATAAATCGTCCACTGAAGCTGCCCCAGTTGTTATTGTCTTTGGTCAGCTCGATCATACGGGAGCTGCCTTGGGGCGAGGTGAGGTTGATTAAAACCTTGCCGTCGTTGAGCGGGGCACCATTTTTATCGAAGGCATTGGCACTGAGGGTAACGGTGTCGCCGGGCGACGGGCGTTCGGGAGTGTAATACACGCGTAGTCTTTGACCGGCGGCCATGTTGCGTTGGTAGGACATCCAGCGGGCGACTTGGCCCCAGAAGCGATAGTGGTATTTATCTTCTACTCCACGACGCCAGCGCCAGGCGGAGTCTATGCCCATGTGGAGGATTTTACCACTACCTGATGTTTTCGTGACAATCAGTGGCACGCGCCCAAAGTTGCCAGAAAAACGGTTCGCATGAACGGCGAGGACGTTGGTACCAGCTTTGGCGCGTTCGATGGGAGCATGCCAGTAAAATCCGGGTAGGCTGCGCCAGACGATGGGATTGTCCTCCTCGGTATCGCCCAACATGGTGAGGAGGGAAGATTCTCCTTCGGTGGTGAGATCAAGTGGTGAAGGATTGGAATCGGTGATGCCGACTTTTTTCGACGCATCGAGGTGGACGGGAATGAGGTCGGCAAGGGCGGTATCAAGCAGAGAAAATTGGTTTCCTTTAGGCCCCGGCAGGAAGACGAGACCAGCTGCTTGATTTTCTACGAGTCCGCGAATGAGTTCGCATTGGTCTTTGGTGAGCTGGTTATCGGTAACGCCGATGTCGCCAAGGAAAATGACATCATATTTGGCGAGGTCTTCGATTTTTTCGGGAAATTTGGCAATGTAGTCAGGCCCGTCACCCATGCCGAGTTGGGGATGAAAGAGCAGGCAGGAAAGCTCCACGCCTGGGTCGCGGGAGAGCGCGTTACGCAGGTAGCGGTATTCCCAACGTGGAAGAGATTCGACAACAAGAACGCGGATTTTTTCTGGTTTGCCAGCGACGGTAAAGGCACGGAGGTTGTTTTGCGGAACGAGTTCATCACTGGCGACGGGAAACGAGAGTTCGAGAGAAGAAGTGCCTTCTTTTTCGAGTCGCCAGAGCATGCTATCATGGAGCGTTTTGTTCGGAGGGATGGTGACGGCCTTAGTGCGCTCGCGGCCATTTAGGTCGCGGAGGCGTATTGTGGTGCGGACTTCACGATTGAGGGAACTGCGGATCGAAAAGGGAATTTGTAAATTTTCACCCACGATGCCGTAGGTGGGAGCGTTGACGCTGATGAGGTCGAGGTCGGGCAAGCGAATCGGGGCACCTGTGGGGATGGTGAAAATAGGGATTTTTCGCAGCAAGAATCGTTGTGCGGCAGAAACGGGTGCTTGGCCGAGATTCCAGTCGCCATCGGAAATGAGGATGGCGGCGCGGAGGTTGGCTTCTTTGGCTAAGGTTTCATCGAGTGGAGTGCTCAGGTCGGTGCCAGCGGCAGCTTGCAGTGCCGGATCTTCAGGGTGAGTAGAGAAAGCGCGGGTGACGATTTCATTGGCACCGTTGGCGGAGAGGGAATTCCAAAGTTGAGACTCGATGATTTTTTTGGTAAAATCGGCACGAGAGGTGATTTCTTTTTTCGGCGAAAAAATTTCGGGCAGCTCGGCATCGGTCGTTTGCATGGACTTCGAATCGTCCCAAAGAATGGCGATGCGAGGCTTGGTATCAGGAATGATGACCGTACGCCATTCCGGTTGTTGGATTAGAAAGGCGACGATGGCGGCGATAAAGAAACGGAGGGATTCGAGAAAGACGGCGCGTTTTTTATCTGGAGCACGGCGGTAGGATAGTATGCACAGCCAGAGCACCACGGAGAGTGCGAGAATCGCAACCGTGAGGGAAAAGGTGGTGGGAGAGATGGTAAGTGAGCCGATCATGTAGCGGGAATCATGTAGCGGGGGAAAGAGAACGTGGTGACGCAGCGGCAGGTGCGGCGGCGCGTTTTTGTAGGCAGAGCAGTGCCTCGGCGATGAGGAAGAAGAGCACGGCGGCGAAGAAGAGTTGCCAGATTTCCCGCTCTTCGTTGTCGGAAGTGTGAGCGGAATTATCTTCAAAGAGGCTGTATTTTACACCTTGGAAAAGCGGGGTGAGTTCATTTTTTTGTAGTGCTACCATTTCAAATTCGGCACTGGGGACGTTGGCGGCGATGACGCGTTCGCCGAGTTGGTACACACCAGCACTCATGATGGGATCGATGGTGGAATCTTCTTTAAAATCATCGACACGGCGGCGTGTTTCATTGGCGCGTGGCAAGGCATCGGCGGAATTGACATCGGCAGCAAGGGCGGCATCGAAACGGCTAGCACCGGCAAGGATGGCACGTTGCACGGCGGGCAGCAGGAGGTGGGCATCGCCAAGATTACTCCATGAGTAATCGGGTGTGGTGGTGAAGAATGAGGCCGTACCGCGATCGACAATAAGACGACTGTAAAAAGTGGTTTTGTTATCCCACTCGGCGATTGAAGTGAGTGTGCCGGCGTTGGCATCGATGGGTTGGCGTTTAATGGCTTTGAAAATTTGACCAGCGAGGGCGGTGCCATTGGCGGTATCGCGGAGGAGTCCGTCATCATGATTCCAGGAATCGAGGATGAAAAACTTCCCTTCGGGTGCGGTGACGATGGGTGCCCATTTCACACCGAGGAAGCTACCTTGATGGTTTTCGCGGGGTGGGAAGAAGAGGATTTGTCCGCCGGTGGTGAGGTAATCGCGTAGCGGAGCGGCGGCTTGATCATCAGGCATTGGCGCAGACCAGAGTATGGCGGCGTATTCACCTAGCCCTGTGACCTTGGACAGAAATTGGGTAGGCGCGATAGTTTCGCAGCTCTGATTGGAGAAGTTTTGCGGAGCGGCGGAGGCGGCGAGGAATTTTGCGGATTCGCCCGCTTGTGATACGAGCAGGGATTTCACCGGACGGGCGGCAGTATAGGTAAAGAAAACTTGGTTATCGCGCGGGTTCGCATCACCGGGAATGCTGAGCCAACCGCTGCCTTCTTGCTGTTGGGGAGGGAGTTTAAGACGCTTTTGAAAGCGGAGATTTTGTCCTGAGACGATGACGGTATCGGTGGTAGTGATACCGTTGAGCGCAAGTGTGAGCGGGAGGTTGCTAGGCGTGGAAGCATCGCTGTAGCGCTGGATTTCTAAGTCGAGGGTGAGGGAGTCGGCATTTCGAAATGAGGAAATGAGCCGAAGTGAAGTATTTTCTTTCGCGGGTGAAGCAAGTGAGAGAACGCGAACGCTTGGTTTTTGGGGGATGGAGTTAAGCGAGGCGGTAGCGGTGGCCCAGCGTTCGCTGGAAGGATCCCAGTCTTGCTGTTGCATGTCTGAAGCGATCCAGATTTCTGTGCGTCCGGGCTGTGTTTCAATGATGAACTCGGCAGCGCGCTGAAGCAGGTTTGGAATATCGGCGCTGGTGTGAGTGGAGCGAGTATTGGTAATTTCCGAGAGAACCTCAGGCGAGGGAATGTCCATCGGCGTTGCGGTGGCGGAATCGATCAACACGAGGCGTGTGGCATCGAGCTTGCTGACGGCATCGCGAACGCGGTCGAGGGCGAGCTGTCGGCGACTGGCACTTGCACCATCGGCGGTCGTTTCCATGGAGGCCGAGCGGTCAAGAATGAGGATAATGGTATCAAAATCCTTCGCCCCCCAACCGAGTAGTCCGCCAATCATGGGTCGGGCGGCGGCAGTGGCAAGGCAAGCGATGCCGAGAGCGCGCGCAGTGAGAATGAGGATGTGGCGGAGTTTTTTCTTGCCACGGGATTCGCGGGTAGCCTTGAGCAGAAACTGCATGGCCGC
>CAMAYN010000101.1 GCA_945862285.1 Akkermansia muciniphila
CTCCTCCCAACTTTGCTGCTCCTCACCCTAGCAGCCAGCTTCTTTTTTCTTCCTAAAGATCAGGCTGATCCGTCAGCTCAGACGGATCCGTCAGCTCATTCTACCCGCTCCCGCAACCGCCGCACTCCCGAACCCCCCTTCTGGGACTCCGCCATCGTCCCAGACCCCTGTGAAACACCACCCGTCGCCACCATCCGCCCCGAACACCTCGGCATAAAACCTCCCACCACCCCTGCCGATCCCCGAGCCCTCATCACCAAGGCTATTGAGGAAAAAAATCTCCCCGCCATCCAGTCCGCCGCCCTCTACTGGTTCCAGCAAGACCCCACCGCCGCCCGCGATTGGCTCGCCTCCCAGCCCGACCTTACCGAACTCCAGCCCGCCATCAGCTACATCGCCCACCACATTTCCGAAAATGGCGACCTCACAAACGCCATCGACTGGGCCAACATCCTCACCGACCCCACCGCCCGCGAAACCACCCTCTTCGACATCCAAGCCCTCGCTCTCCGCAACGGCAAACTCACCCCCGAAAACATCGACCCTACCGGCCTCTCCCCCGAGCGCATCGAAGAACTTCGCAGCGGCGCCGCTGGAGACTAATCACTGCCCACTGATCACTGCTCACTTCCCACTTCACACTTCAAAAAAACATGAACACCATCCCACAACCCGACGAAATCACCCGCCGTCAGTGGGTGAAACAATTCCTCCTCGGCACCGCCTCCGTGCTCTGCGGCACCACTGGCAGTTCCCGCATCCTTGCCGAAGTCCTCTCTACCGGCCCCGGCCCCGGCGTCCTGCGCCTCAAAGCCTCCGATTACCCCGCCTTAGCCAACCCCAATGGCTCCATCCAACTCAAGTTCGTCACCTACATCCCACCCCTCACCCTCAACCGAGTCACCGCAGATCGCTTTGTTACCCTCGACTCCATCTGCACCCACGCGGGCTGCACCGTCGGCAAATTCATTGTCAGGAACAACCGCATGCTCTGCCCCTGCCACGGCTCCCGCTACGACATCGAGGGCCGCGTCTTTCGCGATGCCAATGGCATCTCCACCGAACCCGCCCCCGACGACCTCAACCCCTACGCCACCATCTACGATGCCCCCAGCGGCATCATTTCCATCACCCTCCCCGATCTCGCCCTCCACATCAACTCCATCAGCGTCGCGCAAAACACCGGCAGTAACCTCCGCCTCAAACTCGCCATCCCCATCTCCTACGGTGCCACCTACGAAATCCGCTACCAGCCCGACCTCACCACCCCCTCCGTGCCAGTCAACTTCTCCCTCACCCCCAGCGGCCCCGCCAACCAAAGCACCATTGGCCCCGAATCCGAAGGCATCATCAACGCCTACGTCGATGCAACTGGCCCTCGCGGCCTCTTCAGCGTCGGCGTAAAACTAACTCATCTATAAAATGCTCTACAACATGAAAAACTCAGCCTAAAAAATGCCTCTCACCTCCGCAATTGCACCCCACGCTCCTGCAAACGCATCTCACGTTCCTGCAAACGCATCTCACGCTCCTGCAAACGCATCTCACGCTCCTGCAAACGCATCTCACGCTCCTGCAAACGCATCTCACGCTCCTGCAAACGCATCTCACGCTCCTGCAAAAGCATCTCACGTTCCTGCAAACGCATCTCACGCTCCTGCAAAAGCATCTCACGTTTCCAAATCAAGTCTCTCAAATGACCCCACGCGCCAACCAATAGCGTTAGACATGCCAATCTATTTGAAAAATGAAGTATTCTCAGCTTCTTGGATAGAGATTTTCGACGATTCAAACAAAATAATTATCCCTACAATAAACATCCAAAAATCCACTTCCATCCTACTCATGAAAAAAATCGCATCCCTTCTCCTTGCCGCCGTTCTCCCCGCTCAAGCCGCCGTCGTTTATCACGAAGCCATCGACGGCGACCTATCCGGCGCATTCGCCAGCCCCACCAACATCATCCTCACTACCGGTGCCAACACCATCATCGCCACCATGGGCAACAACGGCAACACTGGTGCCACCAATGGCCGCGATGCCGACTACTTCCGCATCTCCCTCCTCCCTGGCCACTTCTTAACCTCATTCACCCTCGATTCCTACACCTTTGCCCCGACGAACCCCGGCATCAGCTTTGCCGCCTACGTCGCCGCCGCCAGCTTTACTGGACAGACCGAAGAAGACATCGATGGCACCGCCTTTATCAACGCCGCCTCTGGCGAAATCCTCGATGACTTTACCAGCACACCCAACCCCCTAGGCCCCGGCACCTACTCCTTCTGGTTTCAGGAAACCTCCGCCACCGTGGTCGATTACCAGATCACCTTACACGTCATTCCCGAGCCTTGCACTACCGTTCTGGCAACCCTTGGATTTCTTATGGCAGCTAGACGCCAACGCTCTCATAAACTTGTATTTTCATAAGGAATGTAATTCCTTTTTTTGAGGAAGTTGTAATTTTTCGCAGATCAAATCAGTATTTGCCGGGTGACTTTGACTTGAGTCCGCCCCGAATGAAAATATCCATCATCCGCCTTGCGATCTCCGCTTCAAAAACGAAAAGAACAATCAATAAAAAAATATCCCCCGCGGCTTTGAAAGAGAGCGCGAGGGATTTTTGATCTGTCAGGGATTCGTGGAAAATCGATTAGAATCGATCAAGTTCCATCACTTTATCCCATGCGGCGATGAAGTCGTGAATGAACTTTTCCGACCCATCGGCGCAGGCGTAAACTTCGGCTTGAGCGCGAAGGATGGAATTCGATCCGAAGACGAGATCGTTGCGTGTGGCTGTCCATTTTGGCTGTCCAGACTTGCGATCAATTCCGGCAAAGGCATTGCCGCATGGGGAAACTTGTTTCCATTCCGTCGCCATGTCGAGAAGGTTCACGAAGAAATCGATAGAAAGAACGCCTGGACGCGAGGTAAGCACGCCGTAGGATGAGCCATCGGCATTGGTCGCTAGGGCGCGCATGCCGCCAATCAAAACAGTGAGTTCTGTCGGCGTGAGGGTCAGGAGTTGTGCTTTGTCGATCAATAAGGCCTCAGCAGGAACGGCGGATTTTCCTTTCAGGTAGTTACGGAATCCATCGGCGAAGGGCTCCATGACGGAGAAGGATTCGACGTCCGTTTGTTCCTGCGTAGCATCCATGCGCCCTGGTGTGAAGGGCACGGTAACACTGTAACCACCATCTGCTGCGGCTTTCTCGATGGCGGCGACACCAGCGAGGACGATCAGGTCGGCAAGCGATACTTTTTTACCACCTGTGGCGGCTTGATTGAATGCTTGTTGAATGGTCTCAAGCACGGAAATGACGTGAGCGAGTTGCTCCGGTTGATTGACTGCCCAATCTTTTTGTGGAGCGAGGCGCACACGAGCGCCGTTGGCACCGCCGCGTTTATCCGATCCCCGGAAGGTGGAAGCGGAGGCCCATGCGGTGCTGACGAGTTGGGAAACGGTGAGTCCCGAGGAGAGGATTTTTCCTTTGAGATCGGCAATGTCTGCGGCATCGATCAGTGGATGATCGACGGCGGGGATGGGATCTTGCCAGAGTAAATCTTCCGCGGGCACTTCTGGGCCGAGGTAGAGTGACTTGGGTCCCATATCGCGGTGAGTCAGCTTGAACCAAGCGCGGGCAAAGGCATCAGCGAAGTCGGCTGGGTTTTCGAGGAAACGGCGAGAGATTTTTTCGTAAGCGGGGTCGAATCGCAACGCCAAGTCCGTGGTGAGCATCATTGGGCGTTGTTTTTTTGTCGCATCAAAGGCGTGAGGAACTGTTTCTGGAGCATCCTTGGCGACCCATTGTTTTGCACCTGCGGGGCTGGTGGTCAGTTCCCATTCATATTGAAAGAGATAGGTGAAATAATCATGGCTCCACTGCACGGGGCTGGAAGTCCATGTGACTTCGAGTCCGCTGGTGATGGCATCGGCACCTTTGCCACTGCGGAAGCTGCTGAGCCAGCCAAAGCCTTGGGCTTCGATGGGTGCGGCTTCGGGATCGGGACCAACGTGACTGGCAGGACCTGCGCCGTGGGTTTTACCGAAGGTGTGACCACCGGCGATGAGCGCGACGGTTTCTTCATCGTTCATGGCCATGCGACCAAAGGTTTCGCGGATGTCTTTTGCGGAGGCGAGAGGATCAGGATTGCCATCAGGGCCTTCAGGATTGACGTAGATGAGCCCCATTTGCACAGCAGCAAGTGGATTTTCGAGGTCGCGCGCGCCGCTATATCGGCTGTTTGCTTTATCACTAGTAGCGAGCCACTCGGTTTCGCGGCCCCAATAGACATCTTGATCGGGCTCCCATACATCGGCGCGACCGCCAGCGAATCCAAAGGTCTTGAAGCCCATGGTTTCGAGGGCGACATTGCCAGCGAGAATCATCAGGTCGGCCCAGGAAATTTTTTTACCGTATTTTTGTTTGATCGGCCACAGGAGGCGGCGGGCTTTGTCAAGATTTCCGTTATCCGGCCAGCTATTAAGAGGAGCGAAGCGTTGTTGTCCACGCCCCGCGCCACCGCGGCCGTCACCGGTGCGATAGGTGCCAGCGCTGTGCCATGCCATGCGGACAAAAAGACCGCCGTAGTGACCAAAATCCGCAGGCCACCATTCTTGGGAATCTGTCATCAGTGCGGCGAGGTCTTGCTTGAGAGCCGCGTAGTCGAGCGATTGGAATTCTTTTCGGTAATCGAAATCACCTCCCATGGGGTCGGACTTTTTCGAATGCTGGGTAAGGAGTTCCACCTTGAGGCGATTCGGCCACCAATCTTGGTTGGATGTGGCTCCGTTAGCGGTGGCGGCTGTGCTGGCGAATGGGCATGTAGGTTCTGACATAGTTGATCAAGGATTAAAAATGATTGCGTAACGCAGTGGAAGCTAGCCTAGTTTTGGCAAAGTGCGAAAGAAAGTTTTTTGAGTTTCGCATGATGATTCGAAGATATGCCGCGCGACTGCATCACTTCGCAAATTTCGAGTAAAATTCTCCTACTTCTGTCAGTGACCCATCATCTTTGAATAGACCTGAGTTTCCGAGTGTCGCGCTTTTTGTGCTGCAAGTGAACCAAGCATAGCGTTCGACGTATTTGAGTTTTTCCAATTTGGGCAATGCTTTTTTCATGAAGCGAATCACATCGGCGGGCTTTTCTTTGTTGTCTTTGATGTCTTTCGCCTTCCAGTCGGCGATGGCAAATTCAGTAATCCAAATGGGTTTTTTGTAGAGTTTATAGATGGATTCGATATGGTTGATAAAGTTGTCAGGATCGTTTACGCCATACCAGTGCACGCAGATGAAGTCGATACGGAATTTTTTCTTCTCCGCTTCTTTCATAAATTCTTTCATCCATGCATTGTCAGCATGAACGGTAACGGGACTACCGAGGCGACGATTGGTTTTTTCCATCATCGGCCACATTTCGAGAGCTTTAGCGACGGTCATGTTGCTCTGGTTGGCGCGGTCTGGTTCGTTAAAGGTGAGCAGAGGGCTGGTTTGCATTTTTGAGCGATCCACTTGCAGTCCGGAAAAACCGCTATGGCACCAGGGACGGTCGCCCCAAAACATGGGGACGTATTCTGCATGATTGATTTTTTTCCCTTTCCATGTGGGAGTCCAATTGTAGTGCCAACTGATGTTTAGGGATTCGAGCTGTTTCTCGATGGATTCTCCGCTTTGCCCGCCCAAACATACTCCTTTTTTTGCGCTGGATTTCTCGGCGGCGGATGCGAATAATGGAATCATCGCGATAGCAATCGTGAATAGAAGTATTTTCATCGGGTTTTGGGTTTCGTTGCGCTGTAGATGGAAAGCACGCTCGAAAAAAAATTAACTCCCTAGGAATGATGGGTCAAGATCGTTCAGCCAGTAAAGAAATGTCCATGGGAGAGTCTGCCATGAAATTTATCGACGCATCCTAAGAAATTATTCAGCGCATCGAGACATAAGGAGCATGGCTTTGATGACAATGAAGACAATCCAGGCGACCGGCCAGTAGTTTTTTTTGCTCTCTGGGTAATCTCTACTTCGCGCAACAGAGCGATGATTTGTTCTGGGCTGTTTTGAAGAATTTTCGTCGTCTAACCAATTTGCGTTCTTGCTTCTTGCAGCGGTGTTTGTATTTGCTGTCGTTTTGGGTCTAGTCTCTACAAACTGCCATGTCTTTAGGAACTGTGGTGCTACTGATGATTTCGACTGGAGATTTTGTTTAGAAATTTCTGCGAAGGCAGGCAATCGTTCCGCGACTGTGGGCGGAAGCCTTTTTATGATATCGTTGTAGCAGGGCCAGATGCGAGAACGTGATTTGGCGAGTTCAGTTAATGCTGCTTCACACTCTTCACTCGTCCAATCTTCATGGTCATAGGCTCCCAAGAAAAATTTTGTCCAGAAAAGGGTCCAAACGGGAGGAACTCCATTCAAATGAATGCCCAAGCTCTTATGTTGATCGATCAAATCCATGAAGTAGTCACGTTCGTTGATCAGAAGATTTTTGTAAGCTGCGTTAGCGAGGACATCCACGATAGGAAGTTGCCACATGCCAGCGCTGCACGCTAAGCGCGCAAAGATTCTTGCACCTAACGGGCTAGCGATGCGTTCTGCAAATTGATGAAAATACTGGGCTATGCCAAGTATAGCATCCATTTTTCCTAGCCGATCCAACCGATTGATGATCGCCAAAGTTACTTCGCAACTTCCTTGTTCGATTTCAAAAATTAAGGCATCGGGCTTTAGCAATAGTTGTGGGTGGCATGGGTATTGCTCAATCAGTGGCGCGACATGTTGCGACCAAACCCTCGCGCTCATGGGAAATTCATAGAGCAACTGCTCGAGCGCGCGCATATCAACTGAAGTTATGTCCCTTTCGCTGACAATCGAGTCCTCGATCGTTGCTGTCGCCTGCTTGATTTCGTTCTCACCTGCCACAGCTTGCGGCATCGAAACAACTCGTTCGAATTCCCCATTCTTTTCTTCGTATTTTTCGGTATCAAGAGAAGGATGAGAAAAATCCTCATCCGCAAAGACGATGGACGACTTTCTTTGTAGATCGAAAAGTGCGTATTGATAGGCGTCATTGAGTTCCTTGAAGCCTTCAGGATTTTGATCGGGACGTGTCACTTTTAAGCGCTTGGCGTAGGCGCGCTTTACATCCTTTTCACTCGCTGTATCGGCATCGAGTTCTAGCAATACCCACGGGTTATTCATAGAGGAAGAAGTTAATCATTTTCACCATCTGTTTGTTCCATCTCCCTCTCTAACGGGAAAAAATCACGCAGGAATGTGTCTAGCACAGCCGTTTGTTGTTTGATCAACTGAGAATCCTGAGAACGTAAAGCGTTTTCGAATTGATCAATCATATAACTCAGTTGCTCGCGCGTTGGTCCAATAAGTTCCGCGAACAAGCGATTGGCGCGCTCGAGTCGTGCACGATTTGGCAACAGGTCACGCGGATGCATTTTCAGAGGTCGCATGCGATCCAAAGCTTCTCGAAGCTGAGCCTTCGTCAACACACCAGGACGTTGTTCGATGACTAGGGATGAAACTTTCCCCGTTTCGATATTCGTCACATCCACTTCCAAGATGCCATTCATATCATAAGAAAAACGAACTTCGATTTGTGAAAGTTGGTTTTTTCCTGATGGCGACTTAAGATTCCGCACCACGATCTCGCCGATCTTTTGGTTCTCTTTCGTCAATCGTGCCTCCCCTTGGAAAACTTGAACTTTGATCATGTCTTGTTCCGGGTGAATGGTAGAGAATGGCTTACTACGACTTACGGGAATTGTGGTATTGCGGTCAATGATAGGGCAAAAAAACCCAGGCTCGACGTTGTTTTGCGAATACGCCTTGGTGATTTCGATGCCTAATGTGTGAGGGCAGACATCGGTTAGCACAAGATCATCCACGGCATCATCACTGGCACAGAGTGCCGCTTGAATGCAGGCCCCCATAGCGACGACTCGATCTGGATCAATTTTCTGTTGAGGTTGGCATTTGAGTAGCTCGAAGATCAATTCATGAACTAATTGCATGCGACTCGCACCACCGACTAACAAAACATCATGAAGTTCGCTGACGTGGGTTTGTGAATCTTGTAAACATCGAGCCAACACGGGACGTATTCGCGAAGTTAGTAACTTGGTTGACTCGATCAAGTCGGCCCGAGTGACTTCGACCATTTCTTTGTGGAGTAATACTCGGGTCGATAGTTGGCGAGCGAGTTGTCGCTTCACGATTTCCACTCGTTGCCGCCATGCGCCACGTTGCTCAGCTGCTGGTTGCCATTGATATTTTTTTTCGAGAAAAGAGCAAAGGGTATCTGTATAATCTTCCCCGCCGAGACGACTTTCTCCCGCGGATGCTTTCACTTCAATCACGCCTTCAAAAATTTCCAATAATGTCACATCAAATGTCCCGCCCCCTAGATCGAATACGAGAATTTTTTTCTCTTCATTCGGATTCCTGTAGCCGTAAGCTAAAGCTGCTGCTGTGGGTTCGTTAATGATTCGTTCCACTTTCAATCCCGCTATATTCGCTGCTTCAATGGTTGCTTGCCGTTGTTGATCATGAAAATAAGCTGGCACCGTGATCACAGCGCGTTCGATCGTATTTCCTAGATGCATTTCGGCGACCCGTTTCATTTCTTGAAGAATGAGGGCGGAGCAAGTCACGGGATTCCACGATTTGCCACCGAAGAAATATTCTCGCGCGGTGCCCATATCACGCTTAAACATCATAACCCCAGCATTAGGATCTATGATTAAGCGATCCTTGGCTGCACGCCCCACAAGGACTGTGCCATCCTCTGCGATTGCCACTGCGCTAGGCGTCAATTCTTCACCTAGTTCATTGGCCAAAATGCGTGGAACACCATTTTCAAATATGGCTACGAGGCTATTTGTAGTACCAAGGTCAATACCGATCACGGACGTAAGCTCACAAAATGAGTTACATTTGTCAAACCAGGATTGCTGTTAGATTGGATTTGAAATCAGGCTCCGGACGCTTTGACCGCGATGAGCGAATTACGCTTGTTTATCGCGATGGACGCGGAAGGGCTTGCCACGTAGTTTCGATTTGGAAAGAGCGCGTAGAGATTTTTCCACGCATTCTTCTGGCACTTCAACGATGGTATGACGTGGAAATAGTTTAATGTGCCCCAGTGAACCGTCGGGCACTTGTCCTTCACGATAAAACATACCAACGAAGTCCTTTGCTGTGACGCCGTGTGTTTTACCGAGGTTGATGAAGAGCTTGGCCATTTCTCCAGCGTAGGAGCTAGAGCGTTGGCTATCGCGATCAGGACGCACGGGTTTTTCTCCTTGCTGTTGCGGCTTATCCTCCATGATGCTCTCGCCTTCGCGGGAGGATGCCTCGCGGAGCATGGTAAACATGGCTCCGGCGATGTCAGTGGCGGAAAATCCTTGATCCAAGAGGCGTTCAAGGTAACTGGAATGTCCTTGGAAACTTCCCGCTTCAAGACGATCGCGGATGGAATCGTAGAGAGCATCGGCGCGGCGGTCTTCCACTTCTTCCTGCGATGGCACGCGGTGACGTGGGATTTTTTGGCGGATGGTGCGCTCGATGTTTTGAAGTCGGTATTGATCACGCCCGAAGACAAAGGTGATGGCGCGCCCCGTGCGGCCAGCGCGCCCCGTGCGACCGATGCGGTGAACATAGTCTTCGGGGTCTTGGGGCACGTCGTAGTTGAAAACGATGTCGATTTCCTCAATATCGATACCACGGGCGGCAACGTCTGTGGCGACGAGGATTTCGATTTTACTCTCCCGGAAACGTTGGAGCACACGCTCACGCATTTGCTGTGTTACATCGCCATGCAGACGGTCGGCAGAGTAGCCACGGGCGAGAAGTGCCTCGGTGCATTCGTCCACCGCTTTTTTCGTATTGCAGAAAACAATGGCAAGGCGTGGGTCTTCGAGATCGATGATGCGGCAAAGGACTTCCACCTTGGAACGCTCGCGCACTTCGTAGTGGCGTTGTTCAATCGAATCGACGGTTAGCGTTTTTTGTTCGATTTGAACTGTTTGCGGATTTTTTCCGAACTTACGGATGAGGGCTTCTACCCCCCTGCTCATGGTGGCGGAGAAAAATAGCGTTTGCCGATGTTGCGGGAGTTGGGCAAGGAGTTCTTCCATTTCCTCGCGGAAACCCATATCGAGCATGCGATCTGCTTCATCAAGAATCGTCAGGTTGATTTCCGCTGGGTTGAAAGATCCACGGCGCATGTGATCGAGCAAGCGACCAGGTGTGCCGACGATGAGTTGTGCGCCTTCTTCCAGAGCGCGAAATTGGCGACCGATGGGAGCACCGCCATAAACGGGAACGGCGTGAAGCTTGGGGATTTTCGATCCCAGACGATGGACTTCTTCGCAAACCTGCATGGCGAGTTCGCGAGTCGGGCAGAGGATGAGGACTTGCGGACGGCGGATTTTCCAATCGATTTTGGCAAGGGCAGGAAGGACGAATGCCGCTGTTTTGCCAGAACCAGTTTGGGAAAGACCTACTACGTCGAGACCTTGTAAAATAACAGGAATGGCTTGTGCTTGAATGGCGGATGGTTGCTCGTAGCCAAGTGATTCAATGGCTTGAAGAAGCGGTTCTGGTAAACCGAGTTCGGTAAAAGGAGGTGTGTTCATGTAAAAAAATCGGACGTGGGCCGTGTGTGGGAATCATGTGTTTGGGGCCGTAGTGTGCGTCTTTTGTGCGAAATCTTTTTACGTCCGGTGGAAAAAATAATCGGATATTCTCTTCATGAGCAAGAAGTAAATGCCGAACAAAGCGGTTTTCTCGGTTATTTTGGTGAAAAATCGGGTGAAGTTCCCCCAAATCAAATCCCAAGGAAACCCTGCACCATGCAGGACGCGATTTTTCTCAAAGATTGGCTCCCTGCAAGTTGCAGGACGCTTTTGTCCGCGAAGATTACCTCCCTGCAAGTTGCGGGACGCTTTTGTCGGCGAACATTGGCTTCCTGCAAGTTGCAGGACGCTTTTGTCGACGAAGATTACCTCCCTGCAAGTTGCAGGACGCTTTTGTCGGCGAACATTGGCTTCCTGCACAAAAAATCCTAGCAATCTTCCAAGGCGGGAAATATCCTCGTCCGCGCTGGGGTTCATTGCATGGCGCATTTCCGTCACGCAAAGGTATTGGAAACAGGTTTGCCACGATTTCTGGGTTCGATTGCAACAAAAAGAATTCCGCTTCGTAAATATCCCCAACGATCCAAAGCCCTTGCGCTAACCCTGTTTTTCATGAACCTACTTGCATCAGCCTTTCTCCTACCATTCCTATTTTTTTTGTTATCTACGCGATTGTATGCCTCAGACAAACCGAACATCCTGATCATCCTTGCCGATGATTTAGGGATCGAGTGCCTTTCGAGCTACGGCGGCACGTCTCACAAAACCCCTAACCTTGATCGACTCGCAAAAGAAGGCATGCGCTTCACGCACTGTTTCTCCAATCCCTTCTGCTCGCCGTCGCGTGCACAGCTCCTCACGGGGCGCTATCCTTTTCAAAATGGCCTCAAAGTGGTTCTGCACAGTAAAAATCAAGAGAACCTCTTCTTGTCGCCCTCGCAGCCGAGTTTCGCCCGACAGCTCAAGCTGCACGGATACGCCACGCAAATCGTCGGCAAATGGCACGTGTCGCTCGAACATAAGCATAATACCATCCAAGAATTTGGCTTCGACCATTATCAGACATGGAGCATTTTCGACGACCAAGGCCGAAAAACGACACGTTTCTGGAATCCCTATCTCTTGCGCGATGGCAAAATCATGGCCGGAGAAATCAACAAGCGTTACGGGCCAGACGTAGATCTTGAGGTGTATCTCGACTTCATCAAAAAAAACGCCAAATCCCAAACACCTTTCCTCGCCTACTACTCGACCTGCCTCACCCATTACCCATGGGAACCCACGCCCGACAGTCAGGAAAAATCTTACCGCGCACCCAACGTAACTCATAAAGGCAATGCGAAATATTTCCCCGAAATGCTCGCCTACCTCGACAAACAAATCGGCACCATGCTCCAAACTCTCGATGATCTAAAAATCGCCGAAAATACCATCATTTTCTTTCTCGCCGACAACGGCACCGATCAAGATCTCGTTACCCTCTGGGGCGATGGCAAGCAGATTCCCGGCGGCAAAGGCACCATGACGGATCGCGGCACTCATGTCCCACTCCTCGTCCGCTGGCCTGGCAAGATCAAGGCGGACACGACCTGCAATGACCTCGTCGATCTCTCAGATTTTTTCCCCACGTTTTGCGAAGTCACGGGAGCACCATTGCCGAAAGAGAAAATCCACGGACGTTCTTTCGCTCCGCAACTCTTAGGAAAAATCGGCCAACCTCGCGCATGGATTCACATCCAAAACGGCGAAAATCGCCAAGTGCGCAACCACGATTACATGTTGAACAATCAAGGGGAGCTCCGCCGTGTCGTAAAGATCTGGGAAAAACCTGCCAAGCCCAATCAGAATCGCAATCCCGACCAAGAAGCCGCCGCCCGCAAAGCTCTCCAAGCTGCCTTCGATGAACTAGGCAACTAATCGGCACTCGGAAAAAATCCCACCACCACATGCAGCCCTGCGACATCAAGGTTTGGGTTGTTTTTCCAGTTCCTTGATTTCAATATTACGAAACCAAACGCCTTGTCCTTCGGCTTGCAACGCAATGTGGCCGGAGCCGAGTTTGACGTTGGCACCAGCATCGATCAGAGCTTGCGCGGGCGCAATTTTACAATCAGGAACCAGCACGGGCTGTTGGTAGCGCAGGACTTCTTTGCCATTGACGCGATGGATGATTTGCTCATGACCATGGACTTCGATCTCTACTTTCACCCATTCATCAGCAGGAAACGTGGGTGCCGACGACTCAACGATGTGTTGCGTGACGAGTTTTCCCTCCATGTGAACATGCGTGCCGGGAGTGCAGAGATTCCCCGTCGAGCGCGCACCTTTGCCTTCATCGGCGAGAAATTGCATTTCCAAGCTCGCGGGAAAACCTTGGTCATGCGGCATGCTG
>CAMAYN010000102.1 GCA_945862285.1 Akkermansia muciniphila
GCATGCGAGAGAGGCGGAGTCCAGTCTGACCCTCGGGATTAAATCCTTGGTGAAGTCCTCGTTCGGTTTACTCCGCTTCTCCCACAAGCAAGGTGGATGGACACATTAACAGATGCTGTCAACCTGCCCGAAAACGATCATACGAGTCCGCGCATGGTTACATGTTAGATTATTTGACGGAAATTCACTACGACGAACCAATCCGACGGAGTCGGGAATCCCGCACCAGAACCAAGCCGACTGCTCAAGACCGATTCCCTTGGCCGCGCACGCATGTCCTAGGCGCAGCGGGAAGCCACTCTCGAGGCCTTCGAAGCAGCGGGCTGACCGGGCAAGCATTCGCTCTCCACCACGGAATCTCTTGCCACGCAAAGCATCACCATGACTCTTCGGCGTCGAACTTCGGTTCTTGAGCTAAATTCACAGAAATCAGCAAAGCAAAGAAACCATTTACTCCAAATTTTTCATAGAGTATTTTTAAACCAAGTTTGACAGTAAAGGGTTCATTCTCTACTCTTTCGGCGCGATGTTTTTTGCGCGCTGTATTTTGCTACTGAGCTTTCCCTTGTTTTTTCAAGGCTGCGCGTATTTTGAACAAAAACAAAGCCCATGGAAGGCGGCGGTCAATCGTCATACTTCGCAACTTGGTTATCGTAACTGGATCGTCATCGCCGAAGCATCGTTTCCTGCTCTGAACCGCACGGGCATCGGGCAAGTTTCGGCGAATGTGGAAATTCCTGAAGCTCTGGATTATGTCCTGAAAATCATTGATGAATCACAAAACGTCAAACCAGCGATTTATTTCACCAAGGAATCGCAAGTCATCGAAAATAACCAAGCGCCGGGAATCGATCAACTGCGCGAAAGATTAGCCATCAGCATCCGCAGCATGGAAACCACCAAAGTGGAGCAGGATTCCCTGATCGCGATTTTACAAGATGTGAATCGTAGTTTTGATGTGTTGATTGTGCGCACGACCAGTACGCTTCCGTACAGCAGTGTCTTTCTGGAACTTCAGCCCGGCTACTGGGATGCTGAGGCCGAGGAGAAATTACGCCAGCGCATGACAGCCACGACAGCCCCCGCCGTTCCGAATTAGATGATTATGAGTGTTACCCGAGAAGAACAAGTCCGCATCGAGCGAGAAAAAGCATGGGTCGGCGATGCGGTGCTGGCGTTGTATGCCCGCCAATTTGTCCTGCGCGAGCGTGGTTGCATGGATGCCGTATGGTTCACCGCGTTAACTTCTAATGGATTTCTTAGTGCCTTTGGAAATCCCACCAGCGTGGAAGCCCGCATCGGCGGGATCTATAACGAGCAAGGACTGGACGCCGCTTTTGCGTGGATGGACGAAACCTTGATTCCCGTCTATCGGAAACAGATGCGCAATAAAAAGGCATAAGATTTTGCCTGACAGCACATTATTTCATGAAAGACAGCCCCTACACGCCGCCTTCTGTTGCTGGTGACGCAAATGAAAAACTCAGATCCAAGGAGATTCTACTCAAATTTTCTTTTCTGAGCTTGCTGAGTTTTTTGGTGGGCTATTTGTCGGCACAAAAGCTCGGATTCGGAATCATTCCTGGGTATGTGATGGGCTTATCCATTTTCGGCGTCGGAGCTTTTGCGATCATCAAGCTGGGACGTACGACGCGTGAGTTGTGGTATATTTTTGCCCTCAAGCTGTTCAGTGTTACGGCGTATAAAATCCTCAATAGCACATTGGTGCTGTGGATGGCGACGGACTTAGGCTTCAAGGATGGGACGACGGCGACGATTCTCACGGCGTGGGCTTTGACCATGTCGGTGAGCACATTACTGGTTGGCTCGGTCACGGATGCCATCGGTGTTCGGCGCACCCTCTTGATTGGCGTGAGCTTATGTTTACTCACGCGACTGGTCATGATTAGCTCTACGAATCCATGGCTGACGTTGACTTTTGGGTTAATGCCATTAGCTCTCGGCGAGGCACTTTGCACTCCGGTGCTCGTTGCAGCACTGCGCAAAGTAACATCACCTTCGCAACGCACCGTAGCCTTTTCTTTATTTTATGCGATCATGAATTTTGGGTTCATGGTATCGTGGTTTGTCTTCGATTCCGTAAAACTGCAAGCGATGCCGGGCGGGATGTTGCAAATCGGTAACTGGTCGCCATTTCGCGTTTTGTTGCTCACCAGTTTTTCGATCGAAATCTTACTGCTGCCATTCATTTTCTTCATGAAGCGGGATCAACAAACACTTGAGGAAGACGGAAAACCACTGACCTTGGGTCAAACGATCTCTCATTCTGCCAAAGCATCGTTGGGGTTATTGGGTGAATTATGCCGCCAGCCGGGCTTTGGAAAATTGTTAGCTTTCCTCGCCTTTATTGGCTGCTTGAAAGTGGTTTTTAATGTTATGGATTATGTGCTGCCGCGCTTCACGTTGGCGGAACTTGGTGAAGGCGTAAAAGTCGGTCGCTTTAATGCGATCAATGGCATCTTGATCTTGGTGTTAGCTCCCGTGATCGGCATGTTGACGAGAAAAGCATCGGCGTGGTCGATGGTGATCTTCGGCGGTTTTATCACCGCTTCATCATTCGTCTTCATGGCATTACCCGCATCGCTATTTCAGGGGTGGGCAGATGGTCCACTGGGGAAAGCCATTGGCCATGGCTACATGGAAATGCAAGGTGCCATCAGTCCGTGGTATGTGATGATTGTTTTATGGCAGGTGGTATTTTCCATCGGCGAGGCATTTTATTCGCCCCGAGTGTATGAATATGCCGCCGCCATCGCACCAACAGGAAAAGAAGCATCGTATGCCTCGCTTTCGTATGTGCCATTATTGATAGGAAAAATTCTCAACGGTGCCTTATTTGGTTTCATCTTCGATGTATTTTACCCGAAGGGAGGCCAAGGAAATCCAAGTGGCATGTGGACATTGATTGGTGCTTTGGTTTTAGTTGCGCCGGCGGGACTGTTGCTCCTCAGTCGGCAAATTCGGGTTAAGGAAGAAGGACGCGTCGATTGATTTTTTCCATGGAGCTTCTGACAAGACAGCAATGGCAAGAACAGGAATTTCTCCACCGTGAGCGGGCGGCACATTGGAGTCGCCCCGCCTTGTTGCGGCGATCGCATAACAAACCTCATCCCGTCGAAGATTTTCTGTTCACCTATTACCCCTATAAAATCACTCGCCTTGATCAATGGCATCCGGGCATCGGCATCGCGCTCGAGTGCTCCCCGGAGGAAAAACCAGCATGGATGGAAAAAGGCTATCGCTGGGCTGATGGCCTACTTTTTGCCGATCCTTCATTGATGAGCGAAAAAGAACGCGTCCGCTTGCAATGGATTCGTGACTTGTTAGAAAGAACGGCATCGAACAGCCCGAATTTTGGCTGCTTTGGTATGCATGAATGGGCGATGGTGTATCGTGCGCATAATACGCGCCATGAAAGCAGTGCCCCCTTGCGTTTGCCGCAAGCGGAGCTGGATGCCTTTGTGGAAAGTCGACCGATCCGCTGCTCTCACTACGATGCGTTCCGATTTTTCACCCCCGAAGCCCGGCCGTTGAATCAGCTTCAGCCATGCCTCGATACCCGCATGCACCATGAACAATCAGCCTGCATTCACGCGAATATGGATCTCTACAAATGGGTTGCCAAATCACAACCTTGGGCTGACGGCACCTTGTATCTGGACGCCTTTGCCTTGGCGAAGGATTTACGCGATCTGGATATGCGAGCCAGTCCGTATGACTTGCGGCATTTCGATTGCGAGCCGATCTGCATTGAGACCGAAGCAGGCCGCCGATTTTATGAAAAAACGCAACGTTTGCTCGCCCAGCGCGCCGCAGAAATTCGGGCCAGGCTCATCACTACGCTACAAACCACACTTGCTGCTTAACCCTGTACTTTTCGTGGGCGGGACGACATGATCAAACGCAGCGCTGCGAGCGGCAACAACGAAATCCCTGCCGCGGCTAAGGCGATTTTCCATCCCGGATAAACCCGCGCAGCATCGCGATCCATCCCACGTATCGCTTCCGTCACGACTTGCGCCTTGCTTACATAGAACCACTCGCGCATGCCATGAATCTCCGTCCCTTCGCGTCGCGCAGCCACCTGTCCAAATTCCGTATGCACTGGCCCAGGACACACGGCAGTGACATTGATACCAAATTCCCGAAGTTCGATTTTTAATGCCTCGGAAAAACTGCTTACGTATGCCTTCGTCGCCGCATACACCGCGAAGTCAGGAATCGGCAAAATGCTGGCCATGGAACTAATATTGATGATTTCCCCCCTGCCTTGCCGAATCATGCTAGGGAGAAATAAATGGCAGAGATGAGTTAATGCCTCCATATTCAACTGCATCATCGCAGAAATTTTTTGCCAATCCGCATCGTGAAAAGCCCCATAGTCGCCCATGCCAGCGTTGTTGATCAAGCCATCGGGGAACAGGCCATTAGCGGACATCGTGGAAAATAACGTCACGCGATCTTCCGCTTTTGTTAGGTCGCAAGCGATGCAATGAACCTCAATTCCCTGTTGTGCTCTGAGGCTCTCTGCGATTTCATTGAGTCGGTCAACACGCCGCGCCACTAAAACGATGGACTGGCAACGTGCGGCGAGTTGGCGAGCAAATTCTTCCCCCAGACCAGCGGAGGCTCCAGAAATCAATACGCAGCGAAATTGCTTCATGGCGGAAGTATTCACCACGGTTTTTTCTCGTCAAGAAAAGCTAGGGAAAATATCCGACAATAGGGAGCGCAGAGGCACGGATGCACACTCATTACTGCTTTATGAGGAGAAATCATGCGAAATGGTATGATTTTTCGTGGAAATTCTGATTATTCATGTAATGTCGCGGCAGACATGCCGGATCCACTTCTGGAACAGACGATATTATTGATTGACCCTGAGATTGAATATCTTGATTGGGCGACGAAACATTTGCAGGCGAAAGGTTTGCAGATTCTTCGCTCTGATACGGCGGATAAAGCACTGAAAATCCTCAAAAAAACACGGGTTGATTTATTGATTAGCTCGCTGGAGTTGCAGCCATTTGACGGCATGGAACTCCTTAGCCGCGTGATGGCGGAATGTCCAGGAACCTTAGTCATTTTAGTAGGCGGCTTCCCGACCACTGGGCAAATCATCGAGGCCACCCAACGCGGGGCGCACGATGTGCTACGCAAAGAGTCACTCCCCTTCGAGCTGCGCCCGGTAGTGGAAAATGCACTCATCACTTGTGAAGATCGACGCAGTGCCGATACCAGCGTGACTGTCGGCCCCCAGAATGACGGCAGGGTGAAAATGATCGGCATTTCTCGCGCCTTGCAGGATGTTTTTAAAATCGTCGGACGCGTGGCGCGCACCGATGCTCCGGTGATGATTTCTGGAGAAAGTGGCACGGGTAAGGAGTTGATCGCTAAGGCCATTCACGAATACTCGCCGCGTAGAAATAAAGAACTTATCCCGATCAATTGCGGAGCGATTCCTGAAAATTTGTTAGAATCCGAATTGTTTGGTCACGAAAAAGGCTCGTTCACTGGAGCCATCGCGCGGAGAGCCGGCCGCTTCGAGCAGGCGGATGGTGGCACGCTATTTTTTGATGAAATTGGTGACATGCCGCTGTCCATCCAAGTGAAACTTTTGCGCGTTCTGCAAGATGGTACCTACTCACGGGTAGGTTCTAACGAAACGTGCAACAGCGATGTGAGAATCGTCACCGCATCGCACAAAGACCTCGCGGCAGAAGTCGCGGCAGGGAGATTTCGGGAGGATTTATACTATCGCTTAAACGTCGTAGAAGTAAAAATCCCACCGTTGCGGCAAAGGATCGAAGATATTCCCTTACTGGCAGAATTTTTTGTGAAGCGCATCAGCAACAAAAGCGGCATGGCACGGGTAAAGTTGTCACAGGAGGCGATCACAACGCTCCAGTCCCACACATGGCCAGGGAATGTGCGCGAACTAGAAAACACCATCGCCCGCGCATGTGCATTGGCGAATTCGCCCATTTTGTTAGCGGCGGATATTCCTTTCGCCGTCGCTCCGGTGAATCGCGGTGGGCTCAATGAAGCGTTAGAGAAAATTCTCCTGCATGCCCCATCGAGCGATGCCATTCCGTGGATCATTTCGCAAATTGCCCAGCGTGCCGTGGAACTGGCGGACAACGACCTCAAGCAAGCCGCCGCCCAACTCGGCATGAAAATGGACGAACTCAAAAAACACCTCAACTCTTGATTTATGGCATTCCAACAATTGCAACATCCGCTGATCGAGCATGAATTAGGAACCCTGCGGCAAAAGGATTGCCCACCGCATTTATTCCGCCAGTCCGTGCGGCGCATTGCCATGCTGATGACGCCATTTCTTACGCAAGAATTCGCGAGCATCCTGAAGGAAATTGAAACGCCGCTGGAAAAGGTAGATTGTCAATTTCTTCAAGCACCGATTGTATTAGTCCCCATCCTTCGCGCCGGACTTGGTTTTCTGGATGGATTTCTGGATGTCATTCCGCAAGCCAGCGTGGCGCATATCGGGTTGCGACGGAACGAAACGACCTTACAGCCGCAGACGTATTATACCAACTTGCCGAGCAACATCGGCGACTGCGAAATCATTTTGTTAGACCCCATGTTAGCCACGGGCGGATCAGCCATCGCGGCGGTGAAACAACTGCGCTCGGCAGGTGCGCAACGCATTCGATTTGCCTGCCTCGTCGCCGCGCCTGAGGGAGTGGAGTGCTTTATGAATGAATGCCCTGATGTTCCTGTTTTTACCGCAGCGCTGGATCGCTGTTTGAATGAGCGCGGTTACATTTTACCCGGCTTGGGCGATGCGGGGGATCGGCTTTTCGGTACTTGACGCATGGGGAAACTGCGGAAATTGGCATCAATCGCCAGTCAATTATTTCCCGTCTGGTTACTCATCGGCTGTGCGGTCGCGTGGATGGAACCTGCAAGTGTGTCGTGGTTTCATCCGATGATCAATCTCGGTCTCGGTGTCATTATGCTAGGCATGGGCTTGACCTTACGTTTTGAAGATTTTTACCTCGTGATGAAAGATCCGCGGCTCATTGCCCTTGGTGTTTTCCTGCAATTTTTCATCATGCCGATGGCGGCGGTATTATGTGGGAAAATCTTCCAGCTTCCGCCTGATCTTTATTTGGGCTTAATTCTCGTTGGCTGTTGTCCGGGCGGCACGGCATCGAATGTGATTTGTTATCTTGCCCGCGCGAATGTCGCACTGAGTGTATTGCTGACGATGTGTTCTACCATCGCCGCAATTTTTCTCACGCCATTGCTGACGAAGTTCCTTGCCGGGCACATTCTCCACATTGATGCATGGCAGATGTTTGTGACGATGATGCAGCTCGTGCTCCTTCCGCTCGTGGTGGGCATTTTGATCAATCACTTTGTTGATAAAGCAGGTTGCCGCAAAAAATTTAGTAGTTGCCTCGATATCGTTGGGCCTTTGGTGAGTGTGATCGTCATCGTTCTGGTCGTCGCGGCAATTATTGCCAAGAGCCGCCCCGTGCTCGCGCATGCCAGCGGCTCGACTTTCCCTGCAGTCTTGAGCATGCACGCGATCGGATTTTTGTTAGGATATCTTGCATCGAAGCTATGCCGAGAAAAAGAAGAGATCTGCCGCACGATTTCTGTGGAAGTTGGCATGCAAAACAGTGGACTTGGTGCGTCGTTAGCGAACACCCATTTCCCCCATCTGGCATTAGCGCCGATCCCCGCGGCATTCTCCGCCGTGACGCATTCTCTGTTAGGAAGCTTCCTTGCTTGGTTCTGGAGGCGAAAAAATCGAGGGAAGTAAATTGTAACATTAAAAATCTTTCGGATTTTTTTTTATATGTTAAGAAAAATTTGTAATCATCGACATAATGATTACATCATTTCCATCAAACCATGACCACCCCGACTGCATCTTCCGCCGAATCCGCAACCCGCGAGCGCTACGCCTCCGCCGCCGCCAAACCCGAGGCCGCACTCTGTTGCCCGGTGCATTATGATCCGCAATTTCTCAAAGCCATACCCACCGAAGTCATTGAGAAAGATTACGGCTGCGGCGATCCCTCCAAGCACCTGCGCCCCGGCGAAACCGTGCTCGACCTTGGCTCCGGCACCGGTAAAATCTGCTTTATCGCCTCCCAAGTCGTCGGCCCCACCGGAAAAGTCATCGGCGTGGACATGACCGACGACATGCTCGAAGTCGCCCGCCGCAACGCTCCCATCGTCGCGAAAAACATCGGCCACGCCAACGTCGAGTTCCGTAAGGGGCGCATTCAAGACCTCGCACTCGATCTGGAAATCCTCGACCACGAACTCCGCAAAAATCCCATCGCTGATGCCAATGCCTACCTCGCCGCTGATGCCCTCGCCGCCGACCTTCGCGTCAAACACCCACTCATCGCTAGTGAAAGTATCGACGTAGTTGTTTCCAATTGCGTGCTCAACCTCGTCGAAACCCACCTCAAGCGCCAGCTCTTCGCGGAAATTTTCCGTGTCCTCAAAAAAGGCGGACGCGCCGTGATTTCCGACATCGTCGCCGACGAGGAAATCCCCCTCCACCTCCAGAACGATCCCCACCTGTGGAGTGGTTGCATCAGCGGTGCCTACACCGAGGAGGGCTTCCTCCAAGCCTTCGAGGAAGCTGGCTTCTACGGCATCGAAATCCTCAAACGCGACGATACCCCGTGGCAAACCGTCGAGGGCATCGAATTCCGCTCGGTCACCATCCAAGCATGGAAAGGCAAACAAGGCCCTTGCTTCGAGCGCAACCAAGCTGTCATTTACAAAGGCCCCTTCAAAAAAATCCTCGACGACGACGGCCACGCCTTGGAGCGCGGCAAGCGCTACGCCGTCTGTGACAAGACCTACCAGCTCTACCAAAAAACGCCGTATCGCGACCACTTTTCCTTCGTCGCGCCGCTGATCCCCATCCCACTCGAAGAAGCAAAACCCTTCAATTGCGCCTCCTCCGCCCTGCGACATCCCAAGGAAACCAAAGGACAGGATTACCACGCCACCACTGCCGCCTCTACCTGCCGCGATGGCGGCGCATGCTGCTAACCTTACACCACACACATATATTTCATGACACTTCCCAAATGGTTCACCGGTGAATTCCTCGGCACCTTTCTCTTGGTCTTTTTTGGCTGTGGCTCCGTTGCTAGTGCTGTTACCTCTGGTGCCTTTGAGGGCATCATGCAAGTCGCATTAGTCTGGGGCATCGGCATCGCCCTCGCCATTCACCTCACAGGCTCGCTTAGCGGTGCCCACTTAAACCCCGCCGTTACCATCGCCATGGCGGTCTTTCGGGGATTTCCCAAAGCACGTATCCTTCCCTACATCGCCGCGCAAATGCTTGGAGCCTTCCTCGCCGCCGCCGTGCTTTTCCTACTCTTTGCGGCACCGCTGCGGCAGTTTGAACGGCAGCACCAGATTACCCGTGGCACACCGGGTAGCGAGGCGAGTGCCAAGGTTTTTGCGGAATATTTTCCCAGCCCGAGCCCTGAGGGACTAACTGCGGAATCCCGGCAACAAGTCACACATGCCCATGCCATCGCCGTGGAGGTCATTGGTACAGCCGTCTTGTTGTTGGTGATCTTCGGCGTCACGGATCCCAAAAATCACGGCATGCCGCCAGTGCTCATCGCCCCCACCATCGGGCTGACCGTTACCCTGCTCATCTGCTTGCTGGGACCACTCACCATGGCGTGTTTTAATCCCGCCCGCGACTTCGCACCTCGCCTCTTTTCCTCCCTCGCCGGCTGGGGGAAAATCCCCTTCACGACCAACGGCATCGGCTGGCTGACCGTCTATATCCTAGCCCCCATACTCGGCGGCTTGCTCGGTGGCCTTCTCTACACAAAATTGCTGAAACCAAGCTACTCCCAACTTTCCTCATGAATCTTTTCCAGAAAAAACTCGCCGAGCACAACACACCACTCGCACGGGGACGCTTCGAGACCCTGCAAATCAACGTAGGCCGCAAATGCAACCAAACATGCACGCACTGCCACGTCGATGCCGGGCCGCACCGCACCGAAATGATGACCGAGCAAGTCGCCCACAAGATCGGCGCATGGATCCGCGAGCACCGCCCGCAAACCGTGGACATCACCGGCGGCGCACCGGAGATCAGCGAGTTTTTCCGCTACTTCGTCGAGACCGCTCGCGCCGTCGGCGCTCATGTCATCGACCGCAACAACCTCACCATCATCGAGACCAAATCCCACGCGTATCTCCCCGAATACCTCGCCCAGCATGAAGTGGAAGTCGTCGCCTCTCTGCCCTGTTACCTAGAGGATAATGTCGATACCCAACGCGGCGATGGCGTTTTCCAGAAAAGCATCAGCGCCCTGAAAAAACTCAACGCCGTCGGCTACGGAACCCGACTACCACTCACGCTCGTCTATAACCCCATCGGCCCCAAACTCCCGCCGGATCAAGCCGAACTCGAGGCCGATTACAAAGCCGAGCTCTTTCAACGATACGGCATCGTCTTCACCCGCCTCTTCGCCATCACCAATCTCCCCATCGCCCGCTTCGCTGCCGACCTGCGCGAGCATGGCCAATGGGACAGCTACATGGTGCTACTCGCCAACAGCTTCAATCCTGCCACCGTCGATGGCCTCATGTGCCGCAGCACCATCAACATCGGCTACGAAGGCGAAGTATTCGACTGCGACTTCAATCAAATGCTGCGCATGCAACAACGTGCCTCTGGCATCCCATTATTTCTCTGGGACATCACGCCGCAATCCATGGCCGCCCAACCCATCCTCACCGCGAATCACTGCCTCGGCTGCACCGCCGGCTCTGGAAGCAGTTGCACCGGTGCCCTTGATGCCCATATGCATCGCACCGCTGTATGAAGTTTCCTTCGCGACTGACTCTACAAAAAAATTCTTTCTTTTCCTGTTAAGACATCACAACACCCAACGACTCACTAGCATGACCGCATTCTCCTGGATCAAACACAGCACCAGCCTGCTCGCTGGCATCGTTCTCCTCGCTCAACCCGCATCTGCCGCAGAGCAGAAAAAGCTCGTCCTCGGCGCTGGCTGCTTCTGGTGTGTCGAGGCCTATTTCGAGGCGCAGCCCGGCGTCATCGAAGTCGTCAGTGGCTACGCCGGCGGCGATAGCGCCAATCCCACATACAAAGAAGTTTCCGCAGGCCTCACCACCCATGCCGAGGCTGTGGAAATCACCTACGACCCAGAAAAAACCAGCCTTCGCAAACTCATCGACTTCTTCTGGACCACCCATGATGTCACCAATGGCAACGGCGTGGCCCCCGACTTCGGCCCGCAATACCGCTCCATCATCCTCTACGCCAATGCCGAGGAAAAAGCCGTCATCGAGGCTTCCAAGCAAGCCTACCAAAACTCCGGCAAAATCAACAACCCCATCGCCACCGAGATCAAGGCCTTGGATCGATTTTTCAAAGCCGAAGCCTACCACCAAGACTACGTGAAAAACAACCCCAACAACAGCTACGTCCAAGCCGTCACCGTTCCCAAACTCAAAAAACTCGGACTCCCCTTCCCAAAGCCTCAATCCTAAATCTTATGAAAACGTCACTACCCATCATCCTCATCGCCGCCGCTGCTGCTGCCGCATTCTTTTTCACCCGACCGAATCTTCATGCCGGACAGTCCGATGCGACAAGCCGGCCCACGACCGAAGCTAAGGCCGAGTTGAAGAAAAAGCTCACGCCGCTGCAATACAAAGTCACCATGGAGCACGGCACCGAACCAGCATTCCGCAACGAATATCACGACAACAAAGCGGACGGCATCTACCTCTGCATCGTCTCCGGCAAGCCCTTGTTTAGCTCCAAGGACAAGTTCGATTCCGGCACTGGTTGGCCTAGCTTCACCCGCCCCATCGACAAAGAAGTCATCGAGGAAGTGAAAGACACCAGTCTCGGCATGACCCGCAGCGAAGTGCGCTCCCAGCCCGGAAAATCCCATTTGGGACACGTCTTTGACGACGGCCCCGCGCCCACCGGACTGCGCTACTGCATCAACTCCGCCGCCCTAGATTTCGTCCCCGCCGCCAAACTCGCCGAACGCGGCTTCCCCGATCTCGCAAAGGCATTTGGCAAGTAAGTAGATGAAATGATGCGGACTTTTGCATCGTGTTCCTGATGATGTTCTCTAAACTCTTCTGCGAATCAAACAACGATGCATCCATTATTTCAAAAAGCAGATACACTGAGTAACACCGTCATCGGCGCCGCTATTGAAGTCCATCGCTTGAAGGGGCCTGGCCTGATCGAGAGTATTTACGAAAAGTGCCTCCTACGTGAGTTATTCCTAAATAAGATTCAATCGGTGAACCAAAAATCAGTGTTGATCGAATACAAAGGCATCACCTTTGAAGAGCCATTGCGCTTTGATATACTGGTGGAGAATTGCCTGCTATTGGAGCTCAAGTGTGTGCAGAACGTCCTCCCGATCCACAAAGCACAACTCTTGAGTTACATGAAACTTCTCAACATACCCCTAGGTCTGCTCATCAATTTCCACGAAATGAAAATCGTGGACGGCATCCACCGCATGATCCTCCCCGGTGCAAACCAATAAAACGACAAAAAACAGCCTCTTACTCCGATCTCCCACAGAAGCAAACAAAGAAAACAAAGCAGAGAACACACCGTTCCTAATCCCTTCGTTTCCTTCGTTACCTTCTGTAAAATCCCCACTCCCCCCAGCGCAAACCCATTCACCACAGAAGCAAACAAAGAAAACAAAGCAAAGAACGCACCGTTCCCAATCCCTTCGTTTCCTTCGTTACCTTCTGTAAAATCCCCACTCCCCCCAGCGCAAACCCATTCATCACAGAAGCAAACAAAGAAAACAAAGCAAAGAACACACCGTTCCTAATCCCTTCGTTTCCTTCGTTACCTTCTGTAAAATCCCCACTCCCCCCAGCGCAAACCCATTCATCACAGAAGCAAACAAAGAAAACAAAGCAGAGAA
>CAMAYN010000103.1 GCA_945862285.1 Akkermansia muciniphila
GGCGAGGGAATGTCCATCGGCGTTGCGGTGGCGGAATCGATCAACACGAGGCGTGTGGCATCGAGCTTGCTGACGGCATCGCGAACGCGGTCGAGGGCGAGCTGTCGGCGACTGGCACTGGCGCCATCAGCCGTGGTTTCCATGGAAGCAGAGCGATCAAGGATGAGGATGATGGTGTCGAAATCTTTAGCCCCCCAACCGAGCAGACCGCCGATCATGGGACGAGCAGCGGCGGTAGCAAGGCAAGCGATGCCGAGAGCGCGCGCAGTGAGAATGAGGATGTGGCGGAGTTTTTTCTTGCCACGGGATTCGCGGGTAGCCTTGAGCAGAAACTGCATGGCCGCCCATGCGACGGTTTTGTGGCGGCGCCGATTCAATAGGTGAATGATCACCGGTATGGCGGCAGCGCAGAGGAACCAGAGGAATGTTTGTTGGTAAAATGACACAGAGAGAGAAAGTGCTATCGTTTTCCTTTTTTCGGCAAGCGGTTGAGTAAAAAGTCACGCAGCAACGGTTCGAGTGGCGTGTCGGTGGTGACTAGTTGATAGTCGGCATGGATGCCGTGACAGGCTTGGCGGGCATTGGCGAGGAATTCTTGCAGGGCGAGTTGATACTCATCGGCGATGAGATTGGGTTCCACGACTAAGACGGTGTTGTCTTCCATATCGACGAAGCGATGCGGGCGATCAAATTGAAATTGGATTTCTTGGGGATCCATCAGGTGAAATACACAAACGTCATGTTTGCGATAGCGTAGGTGCTGGAGGGCATCGCCAAGGGCGGCGGTATCGCAGAATAAATCGGAAAGGATTACGATCACAGCACGTTGGCCGACTTTTTCGGCGACATCGTGAAGTGCTTGGATGAGTCCAGTTTCGCCTTCTGGCTCAAGCGATTCGAGCGTTTGATTAATGAGTTGTAAATGCGCGGGGCGGCGGCGTGGAGGAATCTCGATGTGAAGCTTTTCTTTACAAACCGAGAGTCCTGCGGCATCGCCTTGGTTGATGAGGAGGTAGGCGAGATGGGCGACAATGCGGCGAGCGTATTGAATTTTCGCCATCCCTTTATCCGCAAATTTCATCGAGCCTGAGTTGTCAACAACGAAGTAGGCGCGGAGGTTTGTATCGGCTTCGAATTCCTTGATGTAGTATCGATCAGAACGGGCATAGGCTTTCCAATCGAGGCGGCGGGTGTCATCGCCAGCGACGTATTTTCGGTATTCCGCAAACTCCACCGATGATCCACGATGCGGCGACCGGTGCTTACCAGCGACGTTACCAAGCATCGGCAAGCGCGCCTCAACGGGCAGGGCACCGAGGCGCACGAGGAGTTCGTGATCGAGTAATTGGCTCATGAGGGTTCCAGATGGGCTCAGGCCTCGCGCATTTCTTTAATCAGGCGTTCCACGACTTTTTTCGAGGTCATGCCTTGGGATTCTGCGGCGAAATTGGTCAGCACGCGGTGACTTAACACGGGGGAAGCGACGGCTTCGATGTCTTCAAGGCGGACTAAGTAAGAGCCCTTCATGGCAGCACGAGCTTTTGCTCCAAGGATTAGGTATTGCACGGCACGTGGGCCTGCACCCCATCCGACGAATTCCTTGATCCACGCGGGAGCATCGGCTTCATTTGGGCGGGTTTTGCGGACGATGCTGACGGCATAGTCGTAGATATGCTCGGGGACAGGAACTCGGCGCACGAGTTGTTGGTAGGCGAGGATTTTTTCTCCGGAGAGGAGTTTCTGCAATTGCCCTTTTGGTGAACCGGTGGTTTCACGAGCGATGCGTTTTTCCTCCTCAGCTGTGGGGTAGCCGACTTCGATGAGGAACATGAAGCGGTCGAGTTGTGCCTCGGGGAGTGGATAGGTGCCTTCTTGCTCGATGGGGTTTTGCGTGGCGAGGACGAAAAACGGTGGCTGCAAGGTGTAAGTATTACCAAGGACTGTTACTTTGTTTTCCTGCATGGCCTCGAGCATGGCAGACTGTGTTTTTGCCGGAGCTCGGTTGATTTCATCTGCGAGAACGATGTTGGCAAAAACAGGGCCTTTGATGAATTCAAACTCGCGTTTTCCGCCGACGCCGCTCTCTTGAATAATGTCGGTGCCGGTAATGTCTGCGGGCATCAAATCTGGGGTAAATTGAATCCGATTGAAGCTGAGAGCGAACGTTTGGGCGACGGATGAAACGAGCAATGTTTTCGCGAGACCAGGAACGCCCATGAGCAATGCGTGGCCTTTGGCGAAGAGGCAAATGGCGAGATTTTCGATCACGTCGTGCTGGCCGATGATGATTTTCCCTAGTTCTTCGCGGAATGCGGCATACGTTTTTCCAAGCTCGTCGATGGCCGCAACGTCATCGGGAGGCAATGAGCCATCGTGAGGCTGGGTGGTTGCTACGCTGGTATTTGTTGTCGTTTCTGTTGATTCTTCCGTGAATCCAAATCGATTTGAGTCAGAATTGATAGTAGGTGTGGCAAAGTCCTGTGAGTCCATGTTTCTAAATGTATTATGATTGCTTGGCAAAAAACTATGAGTAAAATGATAATTGTCGAGAATTGTTAACAAAAAATTACGAACGAACAATTTCAGCCCCCAGTTCCGACAATTTTTCGAGAATCCTGATATCCGTTTGTTGGTCTGTGATCACGCAGGTGATTTCACTGCACGGAGCGAAGAAGAATGCCGCTTTTTGTCCAAATTTTGTGTGATCGGCCAAAAAAACAACATCTTCTGCACACTGGACGACGCGTTCTTTAAAGACGGCTTGACGATTATTCGTTTCTGAAATTCCGCGTTCGATATGCAGACCGCTCCCCGAAAAGAACATGCGGTGGATATTGAATCGATGCAATGACTGCTCCGCTTGGAGTCCGATGAAAGATCGACTACGCTCGTCATATAGGCCGCCAGTGCAAATTAAATCAATATTTCGTCTTCCTTCGAGCGCGGTAAAGACATTTAACGCATTTGTCAAAATCGTTAGTGGCATTTCTGGTAAAAATTCCGTCAACGTTAGTGCAGTGGAGGATGCATCGAGAAAGATCGTTTCATTTGGCTGAATGCGTTTGATCGCCTCGCGTGCAATTGCTGTTTTATCGTCTCGCTGGATCATTTGTCTTTCTGTCAAAGAAACATCTTCCCGCAACCGCAGCGGACTAGAAGCGCCTCCATGAACGCGAACGAGTTGCCCTCTCCGCTCTAAAATCTCAAAATCCTTGCGAATCGTTTCATCAGTAACTTCGAGCTGTAGAGCAATGTCCGTTGTTCGGATATTTCCGTGCTGAAGCAAATGCGCTAGAATTTTTTTATGCCTCTCAACTGACAACATATCCGAACAATACAACTACAGATCGTAGATTCAATCATCGATTTTGGATTTTTTTGGATTTTTTTGGATTTAAGTTGACAAAAACGAAAAAACAAAGAAAAGTAACGTCGTTCGCCGCAATGAGCCAAACCCACATGCCTGACAGAGCCGCAATTGAAAAAGTCGTCCGTGAACAAGTTTATTCCCGGATGGGACTCTCTGTGCCAAACGTCCGCGTTGCGCCAAACGCGCTGCTTGTGAACATATCTGCTCGCCACTGTCATCTTACCCAAGAAGCGGTGGAAAAACTTTTTGGCCCCGGTCACAAACTCCAACCCATGAAGGATCTCTACCAACATGGTCAATATGCCGCAAAAGAAACAGTCACTTTAATCGGTCCGCGCAGTAGAGTGATCTCTAACCTGCGCATTCTCGGCCCATGTCGCACGCTGAATCAAATCGAACTCGCGTACACAGATTCCATTTCTCTCGGCTTCGATGTGCCAGTGCGCATGTCGGGCGATGTGGAGGGAACACCTGGCTGCATGCTCATGGGCCCCTATGGATACTTTGAAATGCCCAACGGTGTGATCCGCGCACAGCCGCACGTTCACATGCATCCCGATGATGCCGCCTTTTATCAAGTGAAGCATCTCGACGTCATGAAACTGAAAGTTCATGGCCCATTAGGCATGACTTTCGATAATCTCGTCGTCCGCGTTGATCCAACGTTTAAACTAGAAGTCCACATCGATACCGATGAAGGCAATGCCTGCGGACTCAAACCTGATACTTTTTGCGAATTGATCAAATAACCAAACTCTCCAAACGAACAAACATAAACTACAAATACCATGAGTGCAGCACTCGGATTCATTGAAACTAAAGGATATGTCGGCAGCGTAGAAGCTACCGATGCCATGGCAAAAGCCGCCAACGTCGAGTTGGTAAAACAAATGCAAATCGGCGGTGGTCTTCTCACCGTTATCGTAAAAGGCGATGTCGGCAGCGTGAAAAGCGCCGTCGCCGCTGGTGCGGATGCCGCAGGTCGCGTTGGCGAACTTGTTGCCTCACACGTGATCGCCCGTCCTCACGCCGAACTTCTTGCACAACTCGGCATTTAATTTATTTCACCATCGAACTACACCAAAATTATGGCCAAACAAGCAATTGGAATCCTTGAAGCAAAAGGACTTATTACACTCATCGAAGGAGCAGACGCCGCTCTCAAATCAGCCGACATCCAAATGATCGGTTGGGAGAAAATCGGCTCTGGCCTCGTCACCGGATTCTTCACTGGCAACGTCGCCGCAGTAAAGGCCGGACTCGATGCCGCCGCAGCAGCTGCTTCCAACGTCGGCACCGTTACCTCGGTTCAAGTCATTGCCCGTCCGCACGACGAACTCGGCAAATTAGGATCTTGGATCGGATAATCAGCTCTGTTTCAGACTTTCAGATTTCAGCATCTAACTTCTTTCCATGCTTGTACTCATTGCCAATTTAGGATCCACATCCTTCAAGTATCGTCTCTTTCGCATGGACGCTACTGGTGATGAAATGTTGGCGAAAGGAGGCTTCGAGCGTGTTACGGATTACTCTGCGGTCATCGAGGAAACGCTGCAAACCCTTGTGCAAAATGGCATCATCTCTTCGCCCGAGGAAATCGATGCCGTTGGCTTCAAGACCGTTCTGGGAAAAAATATCAACGGATGCGTGATGGCTGATGATGCATGTGTCGCGGCACTCGAAGGATTCGCCGACGTTGCTCCCGCACACAATCCACCCTACGCCAACGGCATACGTCAATTCGCCAAATCTTTACCATCAGCGAAACTTGTCGCACTTTTCGAAACGGCATTCTACCAATGGGTACCTGAAGAACGCCAAACCTATGCCCTCCCTCAGGAATGGCGTAACATCGGCATACGCCGTTATGGTTTCCACGGTGCCAGTCACAAATTTGTCGCCGAACGATCCGCTGAATTGCTCGGTCGCAACGATGTAGCCGCCTCAACTGCCGCCCTATATCAAAACGGCCCATCAACCATTGCAGGTAAGCCCCTCCGCATCGTATCTTGCCACTTAGGCGGCAGCAGTTCTGTAACGGGAATTTACAACGGCGTCGCCATAGGCACGAGCATGGGATTTTCACCACAAAGCGGCCTGCCTCAAAACAACCGCGTTGGCGAACTCGACTCCGGTGCCATTCCTTACGCCATGCGCACCCTAGGACTCACTCTTGAAGAGGTCGAAGTCCACCTTACGAAAAAATCCGGTCTTCTTGGCCTCTCAGGAGTGAGTAACGACATACGCGACATCCACGAGGCCGTTCTGACTGGCAACCAAAATGCCGCACTTGCCATCAATCACCTTGTCGATAGCATTCGTCACTGGACAGGTGCCTTCGCATGGCAAATGGGTGGCATCGACGCCATCGTTTTCACGGCTGGCATTGGCGAAAATCACCACGTCTTGCGCCGTGCCGTCTGCGCAGGTCTCGAAGAAATGGGACTCATTCTTGATCCCGAAAAAAATGTCGCCTGTCGCGCGACCGAGGCAGTCATCAGTACTGACGAATCCCGCGTGAAAGTTTTCGTCATCCCCGCATACGAAGAACTCGTGCTTGCGCGTGAAGTCTATCGAAAAATCTCTCACTTATCATAATTCTCCAAAAATCAACCTTAATCAAACAACCAAACTCCAAAAATATGGCTAAACAAGCAGTAGGACTCATTGAAACCCGCGGACTCGCCTGCCTCGTCGTAGGCGTTGACGCAATGCTCAAATCCGCCGACGTCTCACTCGTCGGCCCCATGAAACAAGTTGGCAATGCCCTTTGCAATGCCGTCGTCACAGGCGATGTCGCCGCTGTCAAAGCCGCCATCGATGCTGGTGCCGCCGCCGCCGCAACCTGTGGTGAAGTGGTCAGTGCACATGTCATTGCTCGTCCAGATGATGCGATCGACGGTGTCATTACCAAAGCCGAAGCAGCAGCAGCTCGCGCACCACGCAAGTAAGGGAATCCTCGGCATGGTGAAATGCGTTAGATATTTCACCGCAGCCGAATTTTTCACCAGGCATATCACCGCAGCACGCTTATGTTCCTTGCCGAAGTCATCGGAGTTGTCGTAGCAACGAAAAAAGACCAGAACCTCACAGGACGTAAACTTCTCGTTCTGCGTCCCAAGCTCGTTGACGACAAAGACCCGACCCAATTCAAAAACGGTCAAAATACCGTGATTGCGATCGACACCGTTGGCGCAGGCGTGGGTGAACTCGTGCTATTTTGCCAAGGATCCAGTGCCCGCCAAGCGGGCGACCTCAAGCCCGTCCCCGTCGATGCCGCCACTATCGCCATCGTCGATTCCGTAGAAGTATTCGGCAAAAAGATTCATTCTTCCCCCTAATGCGATCAAACAGATGCATCTGATCCACCCGATCGCCTGATCTAAAATAACACACCTCACCTATGACCCTTAACCCATCAGAAATCTCCGCCGTAGTAGAAAGCGTCCTCGCCAAGCTTGCCGAGAAAAACACCGCTGCACCTAAAGAATCCTCCAGTTGTGGTTGCAATTGCGGCACAACAGGCGGCGATCACGGCGTGTTTACCTGCGTGGATAAAGCCGCCGAGGCCGCCAACGATGCCCATCTCCAACTCAAAAAAGCCGGTGTCGCCGCCCGCGCCAAGGTCATTGAGATCGTCAAGCACCTCGCCGTCTCCAACGCCGTGCCATGGGGCACTTTCGAGATGAACGAAACCAAAATTGGCCGCCTCGACCATAAAATCGCCAAGCTCGAAATCACCAAAAATGTCCCCGGCACCGAGTGGTTGCGGCCCGATGCGATGAGCGGCGACGGCGGCATCATGCTGGAAGAATACGCCCCCTTCGGCGTCGTCGGTGCCATCCTTCCCGTCACCCACTCCGTCCCCACACTCACCGGCAACGTCATTAACATGGTCGCCGGCGGTAACACCATCGTCTTCAACCCCCACCCTGGCGGCGCGAAATCCGCAGCTATGGCCGTGCGCGAGTTCAATAAAGCAATCGAACGCGAAGTCGGTATCGCCAACATCATCACCACCATCGAGACACCTACCCTCGAATCCTTCGAGTTGATTTGCAAAAACCCCCACATCCCGTTGCTCGCGATCACAGGTGGCCCCGCCGTGGTCAAAGCCGCCATGGCCTCTGGCAAACGCTCGATCTGCGCTGGTCCTGGTAACCCGGTCGTCGTCATTGATGAAACCGCTAACCTCGCCAAAGCCGCCCGCCACATCATCGACGGTGCTTCTTTTGATAACAACCTTCTCTGCATCGGCGAAAAAGTCGTCTTCGTCGTCGGCTCAGTCTTTAATCGATTCATGGAAGAAATGACCAAAGCGGGTGCCCACCGCCTCACCGCTCCACAACTCGAAGCTCTCACCAAAGCCGCATTCACCTTCCGCAAAGACGATGGCGGATGCTCCCACGCTGCCGTCAACCGCGCCCTCGTCGGTGCCGACCCCGCCGTCCTCGCCCAACACGCCGGTGCCACGATCCCATCGGGATGCCCACTCCTTTTTGCTGAGACCGATGCCCAGCATGCCTTCGTTCAAGAAGAGCAAATGATGCCCATGCTCCCCATCGTTTCGGTGCCCGACTTCGAGACTGCCGTGCGCCTTGCCAAGCAAGCCGAGCACAACTATCGTCACAGCTCGATCATCCACTCTCTTAATGTCGAGCACATGACCCACATGGCCAAGGAAATGGACACCACCATCTTCGTTAAAAATGGCCCCTGCACCGCTGGTCTAGGCCTCGGCGGCGAAGGTTACCTCTCTTACTCGATCGCCACCACCACCGGCGAAGGCATTACCACGCCAAAGACCTTCACCCGTATCCGCCGCTGCGTTCTCGTCGAAAACCTCCGCATCATTTAAGAAAATTCATGCAAATCGCCCGCATCGTCGGCCACGCCACTGCCACACTCTGCCATCCTTCCCTCAGCGGTAAGGCAATGCTACTGTGCCAGCCCCTCGGCCACGACGATGCCCCCACTGGTGCTCCCTTTGTCGCGATTGACGTCTTCGGCTCCGCCCTCCACCAAAAAGTCCTCGTCAGCACCGATGGCCTCGGTGCACAGCATCTCATCCACGACGATACCTCGCCCATCCGCATGTTCATCCAAGGACTCGTCGATGAACCAATCCTTTCCGCCATATAAATTTTCACCATGCGACTCGCCCAAGTCATAGGACGCACCGTTCACACCATCCAAGATCCTTCCTTGGCTGGTGGGCGTTTTTTGATAGTCAGCCCGCTCGATGCCGCCCAACTCCACGACTGCTGCCACCGCGCCCAACCCATCAGCGCACAATCGAACTTCATCGCCTATGATAACCTCGGCGCTGGTCAAGGCGATATCGTAGGCATCGTCGAAGGTGCAGAAGCCACTTCACCGTTTCCGAATCCCATCCCCATCGATGCTCTCGTCACCGCCGTCTTCGATCAAGTTCACTACCAACCCTGAAGCCAAAAACATTTTACCTAAATCACCATGAAAAAAGTCATAACCGCCGCCGATGCCGAAGCCATGATCCGTTCTGGAAACACCACCATTCCCGCAGGAGCCATCGTCACCCCCGCTGCCCAAGATGTATTTAAAGCAGGAAAAAGTGCTCCCTTTTCCACTGGTGCAGTCGCTGCCGTTTATGCCGAACCCATTTTGCCTGACTACGAATATTCATGGGAAACCGGTAAAGACCCCAAAACTGCTGCCGAAATCCACGCCTTCTTCCACAGCCCTGCCATCACTCTGCTGAAAGAACGCATGGTCGATATCGGCAAACGCATGTGGGCTCGTGAATACACCGATGGCAACGGCGGCAACCTTACCATCCGCGTCGGTGACAATCTCGTACTTTGCACCCCTACCCTTGTTTCTAAAGGCTTCATGACCGTCGAGCAAATGTGCCTCGTGGATCTCGATGGCAAGCAACTCGCCGGCAAATTCAAGCGCACTTCCGAGTGCATGACACACCTCGCCATCATGAAGCGCCAGCCCAAGGCCAAAGCCTGCTGCCACGCCCACCCTCCACACGGCACGGCCTTCGCCGTCGCTGGTGTGCAACCTCCCACCTGCATGATTCCCGAGGCCGAAGTCTTCCTTGGTCAAATCGGCATGGCCGAATACCGCACCCCTGGTACCCCCGCCAACGCCGAAGTCGTAGGCAATGCCGCCATCGACCACATGGCCGTGCTCATGGTCAACCACGGCGTCATTACCTGGGGCAAAGATATCGAGGACGCTTACTGGAAAATGGAAAACGTGGAGTCGTATTGCAAAACCGTCTGGGTCGCCAGTCAGCTCAACGGCGGCAATCTCCTCACCATCACCGGCGGCCAAGCCAAAGAACTCATCGCCCTGCGCAAATCCCTTGGCATGGACGATAAACGTTCCACATGGAAAGAATGTGAACTCTGTGACAACGGTGAATTCCGACCTGGCACCGTCTGCTCCATTGGCTCCCCAGCCCCGAAAGCATCCGGCACCACCAACGCCGAAGCCGAAGCCTTAGTGAAAGCCATCACCGATCAAATCATCGCTAACATGAAATGATAAGATCAGCAGATTTCACGGCGGTCATTCTCTGTTAAAGCTTTCGTTTTCGGTCATTTCTACTCGTTAGCAAATCCCACGATATGAAATTTTCCTTCGAAAGGATTGAAACGAAGTCGTAATCTCAGGGTTTTCGATCCACTCTTCAAGAAGGCGGTGTGTGTCACAGTTGGACCATTCCCGAACGAGACGAGCGGTCGGATGAAGATCGAATCATCCGCACCGTTTATCGCTGCCAATTCTTTTCTTGTCGCAGGCCCGATCCAAGCAATAACCCGAGACTGATAGTTCGGATCCAGCTTAATTTCATGAATCAGCTCCTTCAGCACATGCTCTGCGTATAGAGCCGAGGCCAGCCACGTAAGGAAAAGTAGCACAAAGAAACTTCCGAATACCTTCCACCGCCAATGCATTCTCCTCCACGCGTTCATCTTGATATGCGATTTTTATCATATTGAGGATGTTGAGAATAGCACGAAATCACAAAGTTGTGATTTCATTTTTCTGATGGAACTTCTTGATGCTCTTCTTTCGATCGCCTAGATAAATCAAGAGAAAAACCCGCAGCAATTAAAACCCGAGAACTCCAAGTAAAGTATTATCGTTTCTATAATGATGAATTGTTCTTCTTGCAAAAGCCTCCGCAGTTGTGATTCGGTGGAGGAGAATGTCTTTAATCGTTGTAATATCGTCGTTTTAATCCATCCTGCGCACCACTAACTTCGTTTCCTCAAAAGCATTTTGTCACGGGGGAATCAATCCTAGTGATGTCACGAGCAGCCATGCAAAAGTGACTATGTTCATGAAAATGAAAAAGTGACGGTGTGGATTCCAGTGCCAGTGTTGCTGGTGAAATTGTAGTTCGAGTAAGAGTGGATGCTTTTGATGAGGTTGCTGTTGGTCTCGTAACCGTAAACAAAATCCCCGAAGTGTGGTACGTTTTTCATTGTTAATTCAATGACTCCTACTATTTCTGCGGGAACTTTTAATGTCTCGGTTTGTTCGCCGCATTCGATTACGTGTCGGTGAAGTAGTCCGAATCGATCCTCTTGACCTCGTAGTTGGATGCTGTCGCGACGCCGACACCGTGGTCAAACATCAACTTGGCTAGGCGTGGGCCGTCTATCAAAATGATCTTGGTCTCGATCCGGGATGCGTATTCGAGGGCATCGGAACTGAAGGTCGATGTAGTGATGAAAATACCCTTCCTAGCCCTCTGGCCCTGCAGCGCTCCAGCAAACTTCTGAATCTCAGGTCTGCCCACAGTTCCTTCCCAGCGCTTCGCCTGCAAATAGATAATATCCAAGCCAAGTGGATCTTCCTTGATGATGCCGTCTATACCCTCATCACCCGATCTTCCGAGTGCCTCGCCAGCATCCTTGCGGCTACCTCCGTATCCCATCCGCACTACAAGATCCACAACGACTCGCTCTAAGAATTCAGGCGGGGCATTCTTGATCTGGGACAAAAGCTCGGCCTCAATCTGCCTCCGAACCTTCAAATACGCATTCTCTAGCAACTCTTCCGGTGTCTGCTCCTCCTGAGCCTCCATATCAGGCTGACCGTTCTCCTCGTCGTCAGTGCTCTTCCGGCGATTCCGGAACTCACGATATTCGTCGTAGTCATTGAGTGTGCGCAAATCGATTCGCTGGGGATGATTACGCAAAGCTTGACGGCCTCGCTCTGTGATTGTCGAAATCGCCCTTCGTGGCGACACCAGTAAGCCTGCTTGTGCGATATGAGACTTGGCCCAACCGATCCGATTATCGAAGAGGCGGGCTCGTCCACTCGGTAACATCTCTCGCCGCTCTTCGTCAGTGAGGCCAAACTGCGCCGAAAGATGTGCAACCAAATCACGATTCAAATGCTCCTTCCCATCCGCGTGCGCTTCCAAAAGCGGCCGCATGAGGGTCTGAAAATCGGGGATGGGCATGATAGGTATTATATTTTGACCAACTATACGCGCATGCACCACTAGGAGCGAGGGCGGGCGTCGATCACGGGGTTGATGTTGTTGTTAAAGTAAATCATGGAAACAGGGCGGCTCCTAGCGGATGGTTGATGCGGCTTGTTAGCCAATTTGATTTCGAGAGATCGCGTTTAGAATTAGGTCCCACCTATCATGAAAGGATGCTAGCTGTGATATGCTGATCGAGCAATGCGTTGATTTAGGTGCGCGGGGACGAACACCTCCATGCTTCGCAAGATACTTTGTGTGATGATGAACGATAGTGTCAGCTAGCTCTATCCAAGGGAATATGAAATATCTGTCCTTTGTATTGTCGTCACCGAGCGCAACAAAAACGCAATAAAGGTTCGCGTATGGTTCTTCGACCCTACTTCCAAGAACCTGACGATCTCCTGCCATCGTAATCTCTACGAACTTGGACGCATCGAATTGCCAATTCAACTTGTTGATCGCCTTGACTTGAATCACTAAATGCCCACCACGCTCGTCGGAAGCAATGATGTCGTAATGAGGCACGTTGCCAGAAAAGGGAGTTGCCATCAAACCGCGACGACAAAGTTCGGCACTTACGAGAAACTCGCCAATTGCTCCTGTGAGCTTTGTGTTGCGACCTGATGCCATCAATTCTTCTGCCTAAGATTATTTCTTCGTATCCCACTCAAAACTTAATATCAAAGCGGATATTGTCGGGAGGAGGTTTCAGGATTTTCCTCGATTTTTCAAGGGAAAGTTCAAAAATGATTTTTGATCGTAGTTATATTCTCTCGTTTTTTGGGCATGATTCAGGCAATGAGCAGTGGATCGGGCTTTGCCTTACGCGATTGGTGCAAAGGACGTTTGATCTTTCTGGTGCTTGGGCGGGGCGATTTTTTTGTTTTTCCGAAGTGAGGAAGGCAATTATGCAAGTGAGGGAGTCAATTATACAAGTGAGGGAGGCAATTATACAAGTGAGGGAGTCAATTATACAA